>CAZMPH010000001.1:0-3595 GCA_964568195.1 uncultured Nitrospirales bacterium
AGATTCTCGCGTATCGCGGAAACGGGGGCGCGCCCAATTCGCCGGGCTGGAGCCTCCGCGTGATTCCGAACAAGTTCCCCGCTCTGCAGATCGAGGGCGAGGTCGCACGTGAGGGGATCGGCCTCTACGACCGGATGAACGGCGTGGGGGCGCACGAGGTGATCATCGAGTCCCCCGATCACAAGGCTTCGCTGGCGGGACTTTCCGAGAAGCATCTCGAGGACGTCTTCTGGGCCTACCGCGACCGCATCCTGGATCTCCGGAAAGACAGCCGGCTGCGCTACATCCTGATTTTCAAAAACCAGGGCGCGGCCGCGGGAGCGACGCTGGAGCACACGCATTCCCAGCTCATCGCGCTGCCCATCGTCCCGACCACCGTGCTGAACGAGATCGCCGGCTGCCGCGAGCATTACAAGGACAAGGAACGCTGCATCTACTGCGACATCATCCGGCAGGAGATTGCGGACCGGAGCCGGGTGGTGGGGGAGAACGCCGAGTTCCTGTCGATCGCCCCCTATGCTCCGCGGTTTCCGTTCGAGGTCTGGGTCCTGCCGAAGAAGCACACATCCTATTTCGAGGAGAGCCAGAAGTTCCAGTTCGAGGCGCTGGCGCGGCTCTTCTCGGACACCCTGCGCCGGCTGGACCGCGCGCTCGGTTCCCCGCCCTACAATTTCATCATCCACACGTCGCCGCTGCACGAGCCGACCGGCGAGTTTTACCATTGGCACATCGAGGTGATGCCGAAGCTCTCGCAGGTGGCCGGCTTTGAGTGGGGCACGGGGTTCTATATCAATCCGGTCCCGCCGGAAGAGGCCGCGGCGTTTTTGCGCGACGCCGAGGTATAGGATGAAAGTCCTGCTGAACCATCCGGTCCGGGAAGTGGACGTCAAAGGGCCCCGGCGCGTCAAAGACCTGCTCAGGGAGTTGAGCCTGTTGCCTGAGACGGTTCTCGTCGTGCGGGGGGACGACCTGGTGACCGAGGACGACATGCTCCGGGACGACGACCGCATCGAAATCCGGCCCGTCATGTCGGGAGGCTGACCCGATGCGCTGCCGCAAGTGCAAAGAACGGGCGGTGTTGGAGATTCCCCGCCACCATACGGCGTTTTGCAAGTCCTGCCTCACGGACTTCGTCTGCGCGCAGACGGAGCGGGCCATCACGGAAGAGAAGATGTTCACGAAGGCCGATCGTGTGCTGGTGGCGGTCTCTGGAGGAAAGGACAGCCTCAGCCTCCTGGACATTCTCCATAAGCTTGGGCACCGGGCCGACGCGTTCTACGTGGATCTGGGGATCGGCGAGTACTCGCGGCAGTCCAAGGCCAAAGTGGAACAGTTCACCGGTGCGCGGGGCCTCCCGCTCCATGTCCACGAGTTGAAGGAAGACGAAGGCGCCGGCATCAACGAACTGGCCGATCTCGTGCACCGGCCGACCTGCGCCGTCTGCGGGACGCTCAAGCGCTACCACTTCAACCGGACGGCGGTGGAGCTGGGGTATCACGTGCTGGCCACCGGCCACAATCTGGACGATGAGGCGTCGCGGCTGCTCGGCAACGTGCTGCACTGGCAGACGGAGTACCTGGACAAGCAGGGGCCGACGTTGCCGGCGTCCATGGAGGGGTTCGCCAAAAAGGTGAAGCCGCTCTTCCGGCTGGCGGAGCGGGAGATCGCCGCCTACGCGATCGTCAATAAGATCGACTACATCGTCGAGGAGTGCCCCAACTCGAAGGGCGCCAAGATGCTGCTCTACAAGGACATCCTCAACCGCCTGGAGAGCGAATCGCCCGGCACGAAGCAGGCCTTTTATTGGGGCTTTCTGGCCAAGCAGGAGGCCGAGGCGAAGACTCGTCCCTCCATGACCGAAAACGATCAGGCCGTCCTGCATCCCTGCGTCACGTGCGGCCAGCCCACCACCGCCGAGACCTGCTCCTACTGCAAGCTCATGGCCCGGGCGAAAAAGGACGGCCCGGCCCCCGTCGGTTCGTAACGCTCTTCCCTTCTTGCGTAAAGTCATTCGGATGCGGTACAAGAAAAGGAAGCATCCTTGTTTGACAGGGAGGTGTCGCAATGCCCAAGGCGTTGACGTGCTTGAAAGAGGGCTGCAAGTTCGAGGTGCAGGGGAATACGGTGGACGACATTCTCGCCAAGCTCAAAATGCACGCGATGATCGCCCATCAGATGCCACAATTGCCGCCCGATCTGGTCGAACAGGCCAAAGCCGCCATCCGCGATGTGTGAAAGACCCGATGACGCTACCGCCGAGAGACTGCCCGTACTGCGGCAAGCTGATGTGGGTCAAGGACGAGTCCATCGAGTGGGTGGACGAGGATACCATTCGCTTCCCCTGCCCCCATTGCAAGGCGCTCGTCCGCCGCAAGCTGGTCGAAGTCGGCGCCAACGCCGCCGGACCCATCAAGCCGAGCTAACCCGATGACTGTCTTCTCTGACGGAGATCGCGTCCATTTGGTGGACAGGAAGGGGCGCCAGTACGCCTTGACGCTGAAGGCCGGCGACATCTTTCAATACAGCGGGGAGCCCATCGCGCAAGATGCGCTGATCGGGCAGCCCGACGGGTCCCTGGTCACGCTGTCCCGCGGTCGCCCCATGCTGGCGCTCCGCCCGACTCTCTCGGAATACGTGCTGAAGATGCCCCGCGGCGCGCAGGTCCTCTATCCCAAGGACCTCGGCGTGATTCTCCAGTGGGCCGACGTCTATCCGGGCGCGCGGGTCTTCGAGGCCGGCACCGGGTCGGGCGCGCTGACCATGGCGCTGCTCCGGGCTGTCGGGGATCGGGGGCACGTCATCAGCTACGAGGCCCGCGAGGACTTCGCCCGGACGGCGATGAAGAACATCGAGCGCTATCTCGGGCCGGCGCACAACTTCACGCTCCGGCAGCGCAACGCCTATGAGGGCATCGAGGAGACCGACGTGGACCGGGTGGTCCTGGACCTGCCGGAGCCGTGGCAGGTGGTCCCGCATGCCGCCGGGGCGCTCCGCTCGGGCGGGGTGTACCTCAGCTACGTGCCGACGATCCCCCAGGTGATGCAGACGGTGGAGGCCCTGCATCGCGCGCAGGTCTTCTCGATGATCCAGACGTTCGAGACCCTGCTGCGCACCTGGAACGTCGAGGGGCGGAGCGTGCGGCCCGATCTGCGGATGGTCGCGCACAGCGGGTTCTTGACCGTGGCCCGCAAGGTGCAGCCGGGCCTGTCGCCGGCCGTGCCGGTGGAAGCTGAAGAGGATGCCGCCGGCACTGAGCGGCGCGATGAGGATCTGTGAGACTCAACGGGAAGGTCGCCCTGATCACCGGCGGCGGGACGGGCATTGGAGAGGCAACGGCCAAAATCTTCGCTGCCGAAGGCGCCCAGGTGGCGATCACCGGCCGCCGTAAGGACGTCCTGGAGGGCGTGGCCAAGGCGATCGTCTTGAACGGGGGCAAAGTCCTCGTCGTCGCCGGCTCGGTCACGGACGAGGCCCATGTCCAGTCGGCGGTGGATCAGGCGGTGCGGACCTTCGGCAAGATCGACATTCTTATCAACAATGCGGCGATCGGCGTGTTCGGCACGCAGGATTGGGAAGAGAAATCGGACTACAATGT
>CAZMPH010000001.1:3605-9750 GCA_964568195.1 uncultured Nitrospirales bacterium
GCATGAAATGACGGACCAGGCGTGGCAGGACATCCTGGACACCAATCTCACGGGCGTCTTCCGGATCACGCGGGCGGTGATCCCGCACATGCTGGAGCGGGGCGGCTCGATCGTGAACGTCTCGTCGGTCGCGGGGTTGGTGGGCATCGCCGGGCTCGCGGCGTACAGCAGCACGAAAGGCGCCCTGCTGGCTCTGACGCGGTGCCTGGCGATCGATTACGCAAAGGAGAAGATCCGGTGCAATTGCGTCTGCCCGGCGCTGGTCGAGACGCCCATGGCGGCCGACGCGATCGCCGACCCCGACATGAACGCCATGATGATGGCGAAGCATCCGATCGGCCGGTTCGGGACTCCCGAAGACGTGGCGCGGATGCTGCTCTATCTCGCCTCGGACGACGCGTCCTGGGTCACGGGAAGCCTGTTCACCATTGACGGCGGGTGGACCGCGCAGTAGCCGGGCGCGCGCGTCATCCGTTCCGCTCTCCTGCCCCCGCTTTGCATCCGCTCTCTTCGGCCGGACGCTTGCTCGTTCGGGCCCTTCCGTGTATGTAAAGGGGCACATCTCTCACGAGAGCTCTTCCTAATGGCTGAACTGACGTTCCTCCGCGACCTCGTCATCCTCTTCGGTGTCTCGATCGTGGTCGTGTATTGCTTCAACAAGTTGCGCGTGCCGGCCGTCGTCGGCTTCCTGGTCGCCGGTGCGCTGCTGGGCCCGTACGGCCTTGATTTCGTGAACGACGTCGCCCGCGTCGAGGTCTTCGCCGAAGTCGGCGTGGTCATGCTGCTGTTCACCATCGGCGTGGAGTTTTCCCTGGCGCACATCGCGTCGCTGCGGGCCGTGGTGGGCGGGGGAGCCATCCAGATCGCGTCGGCGATCGCGCTCTCGGTGCTGGCGGGCCTCGCCTTCGGCCTGCCGGTCAACCAGGGGGTGTTCTGGGGCTTTCTGATCGCGATGAGCAGCACGGCCATCGTGCTCAAGATGGTGACGGAGCGGGGCGAGACCAACTCGCCCCAGGGCCGCTTGACGATCGGAATCTTGATCGTCCAGGACCTGGCGGTGGTGCCGATGATGGTGCTGACGCCGGTGCTGGGCAGCCAGGGGGATGGAGGCGCGGCGGCGGTGCTCTGGTCGCTGACGAAGGCCGCCCTCCTGGTGACGCTGATCCTGATCGCGGCGCGGTTCCTGGTCCCGCGCCTGCTGATCGAGGTCGTCCGGAGCCGCAGCCGGGAACTGTTCGTGATCACCATCATCCTGGTGTGCCTGGGCATCGCCTGGTTGAGCTCGCTGGCGGGCCTCTCGCTGGCCCTCGGCGCGTTCATCGCCGGACTCATCATCTCGGAATCGGAATACAGCCACCAGGCGATGGCGGAAATCCTCCCCTTCCGGGACAGCTTCAACAGCCTCTTCTTCATTTCGATCGGCATGCTGCTGGATTTGCGGGTCCTGCTGGCACATCCCTTGCTGGTGGCGGGCCTCGTACTTGCGATCGTGGCCGGGAAATTCGCCACGTCCGCGCTCGCTGCCGTGGCCGTCGGCTATTCCTGGCGGCCTGCGGTGCTGACGGGGACCGCGCTGGCCCAGGTCGGGGAGTTCTCCTTCATTCTCTCGAAGGTCGGCAAGGACGTCGGTCTGCTGACCGGCGAGTCGTTCCAGGTCTTTTTGACCGTCTCGGTCCTGACGCTGCTCCTCACGCCGTTTTTGATCCAGGCATCCCCCGCTCTCGCCAGGCGCGCGGAAGCGATCCAGCGGTTGCGGCATTGGCTGCCGGAGCGGCCCGCAGATTCATACACGGTCCCGCCGCCCCTCCATCTGCAGGACCATACGATCATCGCCGGCTACGGGGTGAACGGCCGGAACCTGGCCCAGGTGCTTCGCGAGACCGAGATCGCGTTCGTGGTGGTCGAGATGGACGGGGAGACCGTCCGGCAGGAACAGCGCAAAGGCATATCGATCTACTTCGGGGATGTCACGCATCCGCAAGTGCTTCGCCGTCTGGGGATCCACGAGGCGCGCGCGCTGGTGCTGGCGATCTCCGATCCGATCGCCACCCGGCGGGCGGTCAAGGTGGCCCGCCAGTTGAATCCGGCCCTCCACATCATTGCCCGGACCCGCTACCTGCGCGAAATCGACGATCTGCGCGAGACGGGCGCTGATCAGGTGGTGCCGGAGGAGTTTGAGACCTCGATCGAGATCTTCAGCCGCGTCTTGCAGCACTACCGGTTGCCTTCACGCGTGATCGCTGAGAAGGCCGAGCGCATCCGCAAAGAAGGCTATGCCCTGCTCAGGAAAGGGCAGCCGGACTTGAAGGAAATCGTCGCGCGGGAGGTGGATGACCTCTACGTCGACGATTAGAATGCCTGGCCGGTCATCCGTTCGTAGGCTTCTTGGAGGGTGCCGACCTCGATGACGGAGATGTGGAGGCTTTCGGAGAGCGGGCGCACGTCCCAGTTGCGGGTGCGGCTTTGCCCCGTGGGGATCAAAACGATTGCGATGCCGGCTGCGGCGGCCCCTTGAATTTTTTCCGGGAGCCTTCCAACAGATAGGATACGACCATCGCTCGCAATGGTGCCGGTCAAGGCCACGTTCGAAAGAATCGGAGTGTGACGCACGGCGGCGGCGATGGCCACGGCGAGAGCCGCACTGGCGCTCGGGCCGTCGGTCATGTACGCGGTGCTGACGTTCTTCAGAGTGACCCGCCAGGTCCGCGGGTCCTCATTTGTGGCGCGCGCCGCAACATCGATCGCGGTGCGAGCGGCGTCCTTCCAATCCGGGCTCAGGGCACTCCCTTTTAGGGTCCCGAACGCACGCGACCCTTCGTTGAACTGCAGTTGGGGGCCTGAAGAATCAGAGAGTCGGTCAACCTGAATGGCCAGATAGTGCGTCGCCCCCACCATCTTGCCGCCCTGGTCGATCACACCGAGGACAGGGATAGAGAGGAACGTTCGTTGGTGGGCGGCCTCGCCCGGTACGGCGAAGCATGCCAGGATGAGAAGTGAGCCGCGGAGGGCGCTCTGTGCGGAAAGCAGGGGACGCATGATACCCTCAGACGACGAACCGTACCATAATTTCAAGGAAAGTTGAAGCGTAAAATATTGAATTATTTCAAATGCTTGTGTTCATTCTGCGCCGCCGCAGAGCCGGTCGGCTTACCTTGACAAGCCCGAGAATCGCATATTATAGTACCCCTACGCGATGCTAGTGGGGAATCGGGGAGGAGATGGAGTCAATTTGACCCCAGCCTCCCCGATCATTTTCTGAGAGGTGCGTGATATGGCTACCACGAAACTTGATCCTCAAGTCGCGCTGGCGGAGTTGCAGGCGAGCAAGCCCGAGCGCGTCACGCTGGTCGTTCTGAGCGGCGATATGGATCGCGTGATGGCGGCCTTTATCATCGCCACCGGTGCGGCTGCGATGGGCATGCAGGTGACGATGTTTTTCACGTTCTGGGGGCTCAATGCCATTAGGCGTGAAGGGATCAGGGGGGGCGCGAAGGATTGGCTGCGCCGGATGTTCGGCTATCTCAACAAAGGCGGCGCCGACAGCTTACCGTTGTCCCGATTCCACTTCTGGGGCCTGGGCACCCGCATGATGAAGCTGGTGATGAAGCAGAACCGGATGCCCGGCATTGCCGAACTGCGGGAAATGGCCCTGGATCTGGGCGTGCGCTTTATCGCCTGCACGACGACGCTTGGCCTTATGGGGATCACCAAGGACACGCTGATTGACGAGATCGATCAGTTTGCCGGTGTTTCGACGTACCTCGCTGAGGCCCGCGAGTCGCAGGTCAACCTGTTCATTTAATTCCCTCCGCACAGAACGATTATGGCCATCCCCTATGACGTGAAGCTCGATACGCTGGGGCTGTTTTGCCCTATGCCGATCATCAAGACCTCAAAAAAGATCAAAGAGCTGACGGTCGGTCAGGTGTTGGAAGTGGTCTCGGATGACGAGGGGATCAAGAAAGACATGCCGGCGTGGTGTGAAACGACGGGTCACGAATTTCTTGGATTGGAAGAAGAGTCCAATGGCGGCGCCATCCACTACAAAACGTATGTGAGAAAGACGAAATAGCGCGAACCATTTCGAGCTGAGCCGCCGACTTCCTTCCGTAGAACTTTTCCAGCCGCTTACCGCTACATTCCCAAGGCCCATTTAAAGTTATCCACAGGGTATTCTCACTCGGCCCACCATTTCTCCAAAGCCTAGTCCAGGCTTTTCCACAAGATGTAGTCAAATAGGCATAGTACAAACTCAATATATGGTATTTTTTCTTGACAGAGTCCGGCCCATGTGGTACAAGGCGGCTGTCTCATGGTCCTACACATTGTGATCGTGGGACGCGACAGCCTCAATATTCGGTAGCCGGAGAAGTTAGCTTCTATGGTCGCGAGGGTAGAGCAAGCGAAGAGTCCGAAGGGTTGGAGTCCTTGTAACCTCCACGGCGTCCCTCCGGTCATCGGCGTCTACGTCCTGCGTGATCAAAACCAGAACATCCTGTTCATTGGGAGCGTGGGTTCCCGTCGCTTGCGTGACAGGCTGATCGGCCATCTGAGGATCAATGATGTGCCGGGGGTCCGGTATTTCGAATGGTACCAGACCGACGGGCCGCGCCGCGCAAGGGAACAGGCGAAACGGTGGATTGCCCGCTACCAGCCTCCATTTGTCCATCGGCGACGTCGGACTGCAGAAACCGCAGTGGTTGTGAGCTAGTGTGTGCGGGCGGGGGCGTGAAAGCACACCCGCCCGTGTTGTCGTGACTTTGAATTGGTGGGGAGGAATACGATGAAGGCTTCCGGACATCCCAGCGCGTCCGCGGTGTCCCTCCGAATTTCGCCGAATGCGTTGCGCGTCCTGCAGAAACGGTACTTGGCGAAGGACGAAACCGGCAAAGTCACCGAGACCCCCGAAGGGATGTTTCGCCGCGTGGCGGTGAACCTGGCCCAGGCCGACGGATTCTACGGCGCGACGCCTGAGGAGATGCGGAAGACCGAAGAAGAATTTTATGCCTTGATGGCGCGGTTGGATTTTCTGCCGAACTCGCCGACTTTAATGAACGCCGGCCGGCCGCTGCAGCAGCTGGCCGCCTGCTTCGTCCTGCCCGTCGAAGACTCGATCGGAGGCATCTACGACACGCTGAAGCATCAGGCGCTCATCCATCAGACCGGCGGCGGGACGGGGTTCTCGTTCTCCCGGCTGCGTCCCAAGGACGACGTGGTCCGCAGCACCGGCGGCGTGGCGTCCGGCCCTGTGTCCTTCATGAAGGTGTACAACCAGTCCACCGAGCACATCAAGCAGGGGGGGACCCGGCGGGGCGCCAACATGGGGATCCTGCGGGTGGACCACCCCGACATCCTGGAGTTCATCACCTGCAAGACGAACACGAAAGAGGTGACCAATTTCAACATCAGTATCGCGGTCACGGACGCCTTCATGAGCGCCGCGCTCAAGGGCGAGCTGTACGATCTGATCAGTCCCCGCCACGGCAAAGTCGTCAGGCAGCTCAATGCCCGTGAGGTGCTGGCCACGATCGCGGAGGCGGCGTGGCGCAACGGGGAGCCGGGACTCTTCTTCATCGACCAGGCCAACCGAACCAACCCGACTCCGCATTACGCCATGATCGAGGCGACGAATCCGTGCGGCGAGCAGCCGTTGCTTCCCTACGAATCGTGCAACCTCGGGAGCATCAATGTGGAGACCCATTTGGCCCTCACGGGGGACGGCCGGCACGAGATCGACTGGGCGCACATGGAGCGCTCCATCCGGACCTCCGTGCATTTCCTCGACAACGTCATCGACATGAACAAGTATCCGATCCCGGAGATCGAGAAGTGCACCAAGGACAACCGGAAGATCGGTCTGGGCGTGATGGGGTTCGCCCGCCTGCTCTTCAAGCTGGGCATTCGGTACGACTCCGAGGCCGGCGTGGAGATGGGCGCCCGCCTCATGAAGTTCATTTCGGAGGTCGGCTACAGCGAATCCGTGCGGATGGCCGAGAAGCGCGGGGTCTATCCCTCCTGGAAAGGCTCGCTCCATGAAGCGCGCGGCCAGCGCGCCAGAAACTCCTACGTCACCACCGTGGCCCCGACCGGCACGATCAGCATGATCGCGGATACGTCGGGCGGCTGCGAGCCGGAGTTCAGCCTG
>CAZMPH010000001.1:9760-17730 GCA_964568195.1 uncultured Nitrospirales bacterium
CGGGGAGCATCTGCCCTACGTCCTCGACCACTTCATCGAGACCGCCAAACGGGAAGGGTTCTGGCACGACGAGTTGCTGGATAAGATCCTGGCCAATCACGGGTCGGCCCGCGGCCTCGCCGAGGTGCCGGAACGGTGGCAGCAGGTCTTCACCACGGCTCACGACGTGGCGCCGGAGTGGCACGTCAGAATGCAGGCGGCCTTCCAGAAATACACCGACAGCGGCGTCTCCAAGACCATCAACATGCCGGACCAGGCCAGCGTGGACGATGTGATGGCCGCGTACCTGATGGCGTATGAGCTCGGGTGCAAGGGCATCACGGTCTACCGCGATGGGAGCCGCGAGGAGCAGGTCATGAACGTCGGCGTCTCGACGAAAGAGAAGGCCTTGCCTGCGGCGGGGCCGCAAGCGAGCAAGCTGGAGCGGCCGGCTCGCGTCAGCGGGGCAACGATCGCGATCAATACCAGCTACGGCAAGATGTACCTGACCATCAATTCGTTGAACGGGGAGCCGTTCGAGACCTTCGCCACAGTGGCGAAGGCCGGCGGGATGATTCAGGCCGATCTGGAGTGTGTCTGCCGGCTCATCAGCCTCGCGCTTCGCTATCGGATTCCGATGCATGAGATCACCCGGCAATTGATCGGTATTCAGGACGGCAACCCCTATGGCATGGGAGGGAATCGCGTCCTCTCGCTCTGGGACGCCATCGCCAAGGCGCTGGCCACCCATCACCCGGCAGGGCAACCGCAAGCGGCGGCGGCCGGAGTTCTGGCGACCCGTCCGGAAGGCCTGCCGTGCCCGGACTGCGGGGGGCCCTTGATGCATACGGAGAACTGCGAGAAATGCAGTTGCGGGTATTCACGCTGCTGGTAATCGCACGAGCGTCAACGAAAGGGGGGCCGGAATGTCGGGTCCTTATAACCTGAAGTATATCCACCTCTTTGTCACAGAGAACTCTCCCGGCGCCTACATCGTGTCACGCAACGGGCGGATGGCCGACCGTGTCGGGCGTGCCGATCGGACTCTCGCCGATGAGCTGAACCGGGAGTCCACCGAGGGGAAGTACCGGTATTTCTGGTTCGAGTACACGCCAAGCGCCGCCGCGGCGTACAGTCTGGAGTGTACATGGTACCACCGGTACCACCCGACCGATAACCCGGAACACCCGGGCGGGCCGCTGGGCGGCGACGCCGCGTGCCAGGTCAAGGGTTGTCAGGTGGGCGCGCTGGCCCACGCCCGCGGCTGATCGTTCCCGGCGCGGCTTACCACACAGAGTCCCTACCGGCCAGCGCGTAACTGGTTTCTCTCAAGGCGTTTCTGCGTTGCCCGCTTGCGCTTCCTGACGAAACCGTGCTAGATTCCGGCCCGTTGCGTTGAGGAAGGAGGCAGGAGCGTCTGGATGGAAATCAAGGTTTTCAACAACAATGTCGAAAAGGCCCTGAAGATCGCGAAGAAAAAGCTCGCGGGGGAGGGGCTCTTTCGTGAGCTCAAGCGCCGTCGGTTTTACGAAAAGCCCAGCCTGAAGAAGAAGAACAAGGAGCGGGAAGCCCAACGCCGCCGCCAGAAGTGGCTGGCCAAGCACAAGTCCGAGTAAGCGTCACGCGTCCTGCCGTTCCGACCGTTTTTCTCTCCGACACATTACGCCGATTACCGTGAAGAAACAAGACATCCACGCCTGCATCCGGATCCTGAAGCGGGAAATCCGCCGCTGGAAGGAGCCGGTGGTGGGCGTCGTCGCCAAAGCCTCGCGCGACCCCTTTCAGATACTCATCTCGACCGTCCTCAGCCTCCGCACGAAGGATCACACCACGGCCGAGGCGTCCGCCCGCCTGTTCCGGCTCGCCACCACCCCCAAGACGATGCTCGCGATTCCTCGGCGGGCGATCGAGCGAGCCATCTATCCCGTCGGATTCTATCGGACCAAGGCCCGGCACATCCATGGGATCTGCCGGGACCTGCTGGCGCGGTACGGCGGAAGGGTTCCCGATGAGATCGACGAACTCCTGACGCTTAAGGGTGTGGGGCGCAAGACCGCCAATCTGGTGGTGACGCTGGGGTTCCGAAAGCCGGGCATCTGCGTGGACATCCATGTCCACCGCATCAGCAACCGCTGGGGCTATATCCGGAGCACCACGCCCGCACAGAGCGAGGAGACGCTGCGGCGCAAACTGCCACGGCGGTATTGGATGATCTACAACGATCTCCTGGTGCCGTTCGGACAGAACCTGTGCACGCCCGTGTCCCCGCATTGCAGCCAGTGCAAGCTGAGCGGGTATTGCGAGAGAGTGGGTGTGGTGAAATCGCGGTGACAAGACGTTAATCGTTAAACGTTATACGTGATGAACAGGAAGAGGAAGTGGAATAGACCGTTTAACGAATAACGAATAACGTTTAACGTTGTTAGATGAACAGGGTGGTCTCAGCATCGGCGGCCAGATTCAAGATCAGTGGAAGGCCCATGACCTCGTCCACCTTGGAAGCGAGGTCCTCGTGCTTGACGCTCATGTATTCCAGGCCGGCGCTGCAGGCGATGACCTTGAAGCTGCCGACCTGCTTGGCTTCCGCGAACATCTCGGTGATCTTCGGCACTTTCTTTTCGATCATCGCCCGGGCCACTTCGTCGGCGTGCGCCTCGTAGGCCGGTGAGAAATCGATCCTGTCCAGCTCGCCCATCGCGACCTTTTTGATCGCCCAGAACATCAGGAAGACGTACACGTCCTTGCCCATGGCCGCGGCCGTCATGCCGATGGTAGCGGCCTGATACAGCTTGTCGTAGGTGCCGCCGTGGGCGAAGATGACGAACTTGGGTTTCTTCACGGAAGGCTCGGGAGGTCAGGGCGTCAGCGTGGACTTGATCCCGCTGGCCCAATCATTGATGACCCGGTCGACCTCGGCGTTCGACATCGGGCGCTCCACGATCTCAGGAGCGTTTTTTGTTTCCTTGCCATTCTTTGATTCGGTCCGGATGATCATGGTCCGGTTGTCGTCCACGTCGATGTAGATGTACCACTCCTTGTCGCCGTGGGTGATCGTGGCCTCTTTGCCTGTGGTGTGTTTCTTGATCTCGACTTGGGGAACGTTCGCGGCCGGTCCGGCGGCCAGGAGGGTCCCCTGGGCGACGAGGGCCGAGAGCAACACGGCGGTCGCGGCGGGAGCCAGGAACCATCGAGCGTGCGCGTCTGTGCGTACCGGTGCCGTCATCATAAAAGTATTATACAGGCGGTGCATCGGCGAGTAAACCGCCTTGTTCCGGTGCAAGGGCGGTGCTACGATGGGCCGGATGACGCCGCGACCGATCCTCTATCTTATTGACGGCAGTGCCTACCTCTACCGCGCCTTTTTCGCTCTCCCTGACCTGTCGACCGCCGCCGGCCTTCCGACGAACGCCGTCTACGGGTTCATCACGATGCTGCAGAAGATCATCCGCGAGCGGCGGCCCGATTACCTCGCGGTGGTGTTCGACGAGAAGGGCCCGACGCTCCGTCACGAAGAATTCAAGGAGTACAAGGCGCACCGTCCCCCGATGCCCGACGCCCTGTCGCAGCAGATTCCGTACATCCACCGGGTCGTCGAGGCGTTCGCGATCCCGGTCGTGAAGCTCCAGGGCTTCGAGGCGGACGACCTCATCGGGGCGCTCGCCCGCCAGGCCGCGTCGGAAGGGCTGGACGTGGTCATCGTGGCCGGCGACAAGGACATGTTCCAGCTTCTCGCCCCCGCGGTCCGCATTTTCGATCCGGTCAAGGACAAGGTGTTCACCGAGGAGGACTGCCTGGCTCGCTTCGGAGTCGAACCGGCACGGGTCGTCGAGGTCATGGGATTGATGGGCGACCAGGCGGACAACATTCCGGGCGTCAAGGGCATCGGCGAGAAGACGGCGAAGAAGCTCATCGCCGAATTCGGCACGATCGAGCATCTCCTGGCTCGCCTCTCGGAGGTCAAAGGGGAGAAACTCCGGACGTTGCTGGAAACGCACGTGGAAGAGGCGCGCCAGAGCCGGCGGCTCGCCACGATCGTGACGGACTGTCCGGCGTCCTTCGATCGCGACCGCTTTCGACTCGGTGAGGCCAGGACGGAGGAATTGCGCGCGCTCTATCGCGAGCTCGAGTTCTGGGGCCTGCTCAAGTCTCTTCCCAAGGAGTCGGGTCACGAGAAGGGCGCCGCGGATCCGGTCGTCGTGCTGGACGATCCATCTTCCCGCACGCGCGCCATGCAGGCCATCAAGGCCGCCGGCCAAGCGGCGATTCAATGCGAGGTGGCGGGCAACGATCCGCTCAGGGCTGAGCTCCTGGGTGTCGGAGTCTGTCCTGGCCCGCGCGAGCCGGCCTATTTCTTCGGAGCGTCCGGACTGGACAACCTTCGCTCTGCGCTGGAGTCTCCGTCCCTGCAAGTGGACGCCCACGACTATAAGTCCGCGTGGTTGGCCCTGCGGCGCGCCCGCGTCGCTGTTTCTCCTCCACGCTTCGATACGATGGTGGCCGGATACCTGCTGAACCCGAATCGCCGAAGCCCGACCTTGGAGACGCTGGCCCAGGAGCACCTGGGCGAGTCGCTGGGCCATGTCTCGCCGGCCAAGAAACCGAAAAAAGGGGACCTGTTCGATCAACCTGATACTGAGGAAGTTGCGGTGCGGGCCGGAAGCGTGGCCTCGGCGATTGCCCGCCTGCGGCCCATCCTGGACGAGAAACTGGCCGCCGCCGGGCTGACCGATCTGTTCGAACGGGTGGAGCTGCCCCTCACCGTGGTCCTGGGTGAGATGGAAGCCAATGGGTTCCGCGTCGACACCACGGTCCTGGCTCGCCTGGCCAAGGAGCTTGATCAGCAGCTGGCGGTGCTCCTCGACGAGATTTACCGGAAGGCCGGCACGGAGTTCAACGTCAATTCGCCCAAGCAGCTCAGCGAGGTCCTGTTCGAGAAGCTCAAGCTCCCGCCGAGCAAGAAGACCAAGACCGGCTACTCCACGGATGAGGAGGTCCTCACGCAGCTCGCGCTGCAACATGAGTTGCCGGCTGAGATTCTGAATTACCGGAGCCTCAGCAAGCTCAAGTCCACATATGTGGACGCCTTGCCGTTGCTGGTGAACCCCGAAACCGGACGCTTGCACACCTCGCTCAATCAAACGGTCACGGCGACGGGGCGGCTCTCCTCATCCGAACCGAACCTGCAAAACATCCCGGTCAAGGGGGAGTGGGGAGGCCGCATCCGCGAAGCGTTCGTGGCCGATGCCGGCTGCGTGCTGCTCTCCGCGGACTACAACCAGATCGAGCCGCGCATCCTCGCGCACCTTGCCCAGGATCCCGTCCTCATCGGCGCGTTCGCGCGCGGCGACGACATCCACACGGCGACGGCCGTGGAGATCTTCGGCCTGCCCGCGGTGCAGATCACGAAGGACATGCGCCGGGTCGCCAAGACGGTGAACTTCGGCATCATCTACGGCATCAGCCCGTACGGGCTTTCGTCCCAATTAGGCATCTCGCAGCAGGACGCCAAGAAATATATCGAGGCGTACTTCGCAAGGTTTCAGGGCGTGAAGGCGTTTCTGGATAAGACCATCGCCGATGCCAAGGGAAACGGGTATGTCACGACCATGCTGGGCCGCCGTCGCCCGATTCCGGAGTTGCGCAGCGGCGATCCGGCCCAGCGGGGTATGGGCGAGCGGATGGCCATGAACACGCCGATCCAAGGGACGGCGGCGGACGTCATCAAGCTGGCGATGTTGGCCGTCCGGCGCCGTCTGGCTGCAGAAAAGATGACGGCGAAGATGATTCTGCAGGTCCACGACGAGCTGATCTTCGAGGTCGCGGAAGCCGAGGTCGAGGCGGTCCGCAAGATCGTCGTCGAGGAGATGGAACGGGTCGTGAGCTTGGCGGTTCCGCTCAGAGTGGACGTCGGCGTCGGCAAGAACTGGCGGGAAGCGCATCCCTGAAGTTGACCATTCTGAAAACGCTGTGCTACCTTGATCAATTCAGGAGTTTGTGCGCGTGACTGCGTTGCGGGCCGAGGCGGGTATGAGTGATCGGGTGCTTGAGGAAATAGCCGCGCTGAAGGACGACGACTGGGCCCTGCGTGAGGATGCAGCGACCCTGCTGGGCGAGTTCGGCGATCCACGGGCGGTGACTCCTCTGATAGAGGCGCTTCATGATGAAGATCGGGCGGTCCGGGAGGCGGCGACGGGCGCGCTGCGGAAGATCGGGCCGGCGGCGGTCCCCGCGTTGATCGCCGCGTTGCAGGACCCCAACGGCAACGTGCAGGAAATCGCCGTGGCCGTGCTCAAAGACGTGCCTGAGCCGCGCGCCGTGGAACCGCTCATCGGATGCCTGACGAACAAGAACTGGATCGTGCGGATGCATGCCGCCAAGGGGTTGGGCATCGCGGGCGACGCGCGCGCCATCGCGCATCTCGTGTCCCTGCTCACCGACCAGGTCAAGGCGGTTCGTGCGGACGCGACGGACGCGCTGGCCCGCATCGGCCGGCCGGCGCTGGCCTCGTTGCTGGCGGCCCTGCGGCACGAGGCGTGGATTCTGCGGCTCCATGCCTGCGAGGCCTTGGGGAAGATCGGGGCCGAAGAAGCGGTCGAACCGTTATGCCAGGTGCTGTTGCACGATCGGGATATGGCCGTCCGGCAGGATGCCGCGAAAGCGCTGGGAGGAATCGGGAACCCGATGGCGCTGGAGGCATTGACGGCGGCGCTGACGGACCTGGACGTACGGCCTTTCGCGGTGGAGGCCCTGGGCAAGCTCAAGGACCTGCGGGCCGTGGATACGCTCATTGATGTGGTGACCGGCAAGGGCCGGCCCGCCGACGTCCGCAAGGTCGCGGCGTGCGGGTCTGAGTCCGGCGAGATGGACATTGAAGAAATGGAAACGCAGATCTTTGCAATTGCCAGTCTGGCCGAACTCGGCGACGCCCGGGCGATCGAGCCCCTGATCCGCGCGCTCAAGGACACGCGGCTCCGGGCGGCTGCCGCGGCGGCTCTGGGTAAAATGGGCCTGCGGGTCGCGGCGCCGCTGCTGGCGGCGATGAAGACCGAGACAGACTCCAATATCCTGTTTCACGCGCGAGCCATTATGTCGGCGGTCGGATGGCGCCCTGCGGCCACGATGAAAGAAGGCAGATAACCATGGCGAACAAGCTGGCTGATTTGTTGGAAGAGTTGACGGATCCGGATGACGCGACCCGTGAGGAGGCGGCGCAGGCCCTCGTCCACCTGGCGAACCCGGGCGCGACGGACGCGCTCATTGAAGCCCTGCAGGACGACTTCTGGTCCGTGCGGATGTACGCAGGCCACGCGCTGGCGAGGATCGGCGGCCCCAAAGTCATTGAAGCCCTGATCCCGATGCTGGGGGACACAATTAAGGAATGCCGGGACGGCGCGGTGGATGATTTTGCGACCCTCGGCGCCCCGGCGGTCGAGCGCTTGATCGCGGCCCTGCGGGATGAGCGCTGGCGCGTGCGCGAGAGCGCGGCCAAGGCGCTGGGACTGATCAAAGATAAACGGTCGGTGGACGGCCTGATCGCCGCCCTGCGGGATCGGGACGGGTCGGTGCGGACGATCGCGGCCGAGGCCCTGGGCAGGATCGGCGATCCGAAGGCCATCAAGGGCCTGATGGCGCTGTTCAAGGACTCCTCCAAGCTGGTGCGTGTGACCGCGACGATCGCGCTCACGCAGATCGGAGAGGCCACGGTCGATCCGCTGATGGCAGGCCTCAAGGACGAGGACTTTCAGATACGGCTGCACTGCGTGCAGGCACTGGGCGGGATCACCAGCGACTATCCCACCGGCCGCTCGTGGCTGCGCGATTCCAAGCCCGTGCCGGCCCTCATTGCATTATTGAAGGACAAGGACCGCGCAGTGCGGGAAGACGCCGCCATCGCGCTCGGCATGATCGGCGATCCCAGCGCCGTGCCGGCCCTCATCGAGGCCATGCAGGACGGCTCGATCAGGGTTCGGGCGATCATGGCGCTGGGAATG
>CAZMPH010000001.1:17740-19320 GCA_964568195.1 uncultured Nitrospirales bacterium
TGATCGCGGATCCGCGCGCCGTCGAGCCGCTGATCCGGGTGCTGGATGGGGTCGGGATCAATCTCAAGGGGACGCCGATGCCGGGGTGCATCGTCAGCGAGGAATGGTTCATCCGGGAACAGGCGGCGCTGGCCTTGGGGCATATCAACGACGTGCGCAGCGTGCCGGCCCTCTGTCAGGCGCTGAAAGACACCCGTCTCCGCGAGAAAGCGGCGCAGGCCTTGATCGAGCTCGGTCCCCAGGTCATCGATCCGCTGGTTGATTTCATCAACGATCCCGAGATCTCCAAGATCGAACAGCTCAGCGACAATGTCCTGGCGTTCGCCACCAACCGATTGAATGCGGCGTCCTCCTTGCGGAATTTGGTCATGGACATCCTGGTCCAACTCGGCTGGACTCCGCCTGAGGAAACTCCGGCTGGCGAGCCCGGCCAGGCGACTGCGGACGACGCCAAGAAATAACCAGGTATGGCCAAGAGAGATAAGTCAGAGGATCTGGTCAAGGACCTCATCCACGAGGAAGACTGGAAGCGGATGAATGCCACCGCGGAGTTCCTCAAGCGCGGCCCCGAGGCCGTGACGGCCCTGATTGCGGCGCTGGCGGATGAAAACCCACGCCTTCGCGCTGAGGTCGCCCATATGTTGGGACGGATCAAGAACCGGGCCGCCGGCGTGCCGCTCGTCCCGCTGTTCACGGACCCTGAGCCGGCGGTCCGGGAGGCAGCCACTGAGGCCTTCCGGCATGTGGCCGACGAAGCGGCCCTGGCGGCGCTGGTCCGGCTGCTCGAAGATCCGACGCACCGCGATACCGCTGCCGCGGTCCTGGTCCGACTGAAGGATCCGGGCGCGCTGGGGCCCCTGGTCGCGATGCTCAAGAGCCAGGATCCGACCGCGCGCTTCATGGCCGCCGAATCCCTGGAGCAATTGGCGGATCCCCGAAGCGCCGACGCCTGGATCGAGGCGATGGTCTATCCCGATCTCCGCGACATCGCGTCCCGGTCGCTGAAACGCATCTCGGAGCTCCGGGAACGGATCGTCGCCATCCTGGACCGTCTGCGCGACAACGAAGATACGGTCGCTCTGGAAGAAGCCCGGATCGGGGTCTCGATGGATCTGATCGGGCTCGGTCGGCCGGCGGTCGCGGACCTTTTGGAGGCGCTGGAAGACGATCTCTGGGTGGTGCGCGAGGCGGCGGCCCAGGCCCTCGGCCTCATCGGAGACCTCAGGGCCGTCGAGTCGTTGCTTCGCAAAGCCAAGACCGATCGCGATATGGGTGTCCGCGAGAGCTGCATCAAGGCGCTGGGGGAGTTCGGCGATGCGCGTTCGATCGACGTCGTGGTCGAGGCCATCAAGGATCCCACCACCCGCCTGGCCGCCACGGAGGCCATGTCGAAGATCAAGGACATCACGGTGCTGGTGCCGCACCTGGAACTCATCCAGCGGATGAAAACGGATCGGGACGGGCTGGTCAGTTATCACGGCGGCCTGATGCTGGACAAGCTGGAAAAACTGCTTGCGGAGCAGGGCGGGAAACCGGCGGCGGAAAAAGAGTTCGACGAGTGGGATGAAGAAGTCCCGGCC
>CAZMPH010000001.1:19330-21579 GCA_964568195.1 uncultured Nitrospirales bacterium
TCGCATCGAGCAGCTCCTGACGGCCTTGCGTGACGACAACGAAGCGTTGCGCGATCACGCCGTGGCCAGTCTCGGTCAAATCGGGCCGGCGGCCATCGATCGCCTGATCAATCTGTTCGCCGACGAGGACCGGGTGATCCGGGAGGCGGCCAGGCAGGCGCTCGTCCAAGTCGGCGCCGACGCGGTCCCTCCGCTCCTGGAGGCGTTGCGGGACGATGAGTGGGCCGTGCGGGAACAGGCAGCAGCGGCGTTGGGCCGGCTGAAGGACGAACGGGCCATGGCGCCGCTGATCGCGGCGATTAAGGATCGGGACGGGGCGGTGCGCTTGGCGGCGGTCGAGGCCCTCGAGAACATCCAGGACCCGCGCGCGGTGGAAGGGTTAATGGAGGCATTGCAGGACCAGACGGTGCGGGAAGAAGCCGCACGGGCGCTCAAAAAGATCCCGGACCCGCGCGCCGTGGACGGCCTGCTGAGAGGGCTTGCGGGAGACAATTGGGTTGTGAAGCGCCACGCGGCCGAAGCGTTGGGCCTGATCGGCGACCCGCGCGCGGCGGCCGGATTGCGGGAGGCGCTCAGGGACGAGGACTGGCTGGTGCGGCGGAATGCGGCCGAAGCCCTGGCGCGGCTTCGGGACCAGGGAGCCGTGGATGCGCTGCTCCCCCTGCTGGAAGATGAAAACGATATGGTCCGGGAAACGGCCGAGGGGGCGCTGTCGAGCTTAGGCTGGACCCCGCCGAACGCGTAAGGTAAAGGAGAGATCGATGGCTGATGAAGCACCCAAATTGATCCAGATCGGCAAGGGCGGTCCGGGGGTCAAAAAGGACGGATTCAATCTCATTTCCGAAAAAGTGGTCAAGGTCGACGTCGAGGCGAGGATCCTGGAGATCGAACTGCTGGCCTATGAAGGAAAGACCGTCGTGCTCGAGGTCGGCGAAGACCTCCTCGAAGACCTCAAAAAGATCAAGCCGGGGGACGGGGTGACGGTCCGGGTCATCGAAGACGAGCCGGAAGCCGGAATCCAGGGAACCTTGCATGCGGGGGCCGCCAGGCGGCGCGTCGTGAAGAGTCTCACGGTCCGGTCGCGGGATGCCCAGAAAACGCGCGTCGAGGAAATGCTGTCCGCGCTTCAGGAGAGCCACTGGCTCACCCGCAAATACGCCGTGGAGGTGCTGGGGACGATGGGCGATCCCCGCGCGGTGGGACCGCTCATCGAGGCGCTGACCGACGAAGTCAACGACATCCGGCAGCGGGCCTACGATTCCCTCATCAAGATCGGCGCGCCGAGCGTGACCGCCGTGGCCAGCCTGCTGACGCATGAGGACGACGACCTGCGGCAGGTTGCGTCCGAGATTATCCGGAAGATCGGCAAGCCGGCCGTTGAACCGCTGACTGAGGTGATGCTCACGACGGACGAGTCGCTCCAGGCGAAGATCCGCAAGTTGCTGGATCGGATGGGGTACAAGCCGAAGCCGAAAACCGAGGTGATGTGATTAGGGCGTCGGTCGCCCGACGGAGGTGTAGCGGAACCCGAGCGCGGTCATGTGGGCCGGCTCGTACACGTTGCGAAGGTCCACGAAGACCGGCCGCTTGAGGCTGCCCTTGATCCGTTCAAGATCCAGGTTCCGGAATTGGTTCCACTCGGTCATGAGGATCAAGGCATCGGCGCCGGCCGCCGCCTCGTAGGCGTTGGCGCAGAGCATGACGGTCGGCAACAGTTTGCGCGCCTCTTCCATCCCCGCGGGGTCGTAAGCCCGGACCTCCGCGCCTTCCTCCTGCAGTTTCGGGATGATGTCCAGCGCCGGGGCGTCGCGCAAATCGTTGGTGTTGGGCTTGAAGGAGAGCCCCAGCACGCCCAGGCGCATGCCCCGCAAGGATCCGCCGAGTGCTTCCCTGATCTTCTCGACCATTCGCGCCCGCTGCTTGTCGTTGGCCCGCGCGGCGGCTTCGGCGATCTCCATGACGCAACCGGCTTGCCGTCCCGTCTCAATCAGGGCGGCGATGTCTTTCGGAAAGCACGAGCCCCCGTAGCCGGGCCCCGCGTGCAGGAACTTCGATCCGATGCGGTGATCCAGGCCCATCGCTTTGGCCACCACCTGGACGTTCGCTCCGACCCGCTCGCAGAGGTTCGCCACTTCATTGATGAAAGAGACCTTGGTCGCCAGGAACGTGTTGGAGGCGTATTTGATCATTTCGGCCGTAGCGACGTCCGTGAAGACGAAGGGGGTCTCGATTAGATAGAGGGGGCGGTA
>CAZMPH010000001.1:21589-46583 GCA_964568195.1 uncultured Nitrospirales bacterium
TGATCGCCACCAGCCTTCCCCGAGGATCGGTTCCAGGTCGCGCATGATCGCCTCCGCCTGGGGGCTGTCGGCGCCGATGACGACGCGGTTCGGCCGCATGAAGTCTTCGACGGCCGCCCCCTCGCGGAGGAATTCCGGGTTGGACACCATGTCGAAGCGGGCGGACGGCGGGGCGTGCCGCGTGATCAAGTCGCGCAAGCGCTCGCCGGTCCCCACCGGCACCGTCGATTTCGTGACGATGACCTTGTAGCTGTTCAGGTGAGTCGCGATGCCGCGCCCGACATCTTCGACGAACGAGAGATCCGCCGAGCCGTCATCCCGGGCCGGCGTGCCCACGGCGATGAGGATCGCCAGGCCGGATTCGACGGCCTGGCCCAGATCGGTGGTGAAGGCCAGCCGTCCCTCCGACAATCCTTTCCGGACCAGTTCGGCCAGGCCCGGCTCGTAAATCGGGATGTCGCCTTTTTCCAGCAGGGCGATGCGACGCTCGTCTTTGTCCATGCAGGTCACCTGGACCCCGAATTCCGCGAAGCAGGCCCCCGTCACCACGCCGACGTAGCCCGTCCCGATGACACTGATGTTCATGCTTCCTCCTCCTGCCGGCCAGGGCGGCAGCGGCATCGCGGGGGAGTATAGCACAGGCGTCGGCCTCTTGACTGTGCCGGGCGCCTTCTCTACAATCCGCACGCTATGGCGATCGGGGGATCGGCTATTCAACGGCCCTTGGCGGTCATGATGAGCCGGCGGATTCTCTCCGTCGGTCCTGACACGCCGGTCATTGAAGCGGCCCGAACCATGCAGGAAGCGAAGGTCGGCGCCCTGCTGGTCGCCGAGAGCTCACGCTTCATCGGCATCGTGAGCGAGGCCGACCTGGTGCGCAGGGTGTTGGCCGTCGGGGGCAACGTCCATCAGGTTCGGGTGGCGGAAGTGATGAGGGCCCCGATCATCACCATTGAGATTGACCGTTCCGCGCATGAGGCCAGCGATCTGATGGCGGAACGAGGCATCCGGCATTTGGCGGTGACGGATACAGGAAAGATCGTGGGTATGCTGTCAGTGCGTGATCTGCTCAAGTATTTCAAAAACTGGGGGACGCTTTAAACATCGTGAAGTAATTCAGCGCGTGCAGGGCGGCCTAACGAAGAAGCCCCCTCTTCTCGGACGGAGAAGAGGGGGCTTCTCAGTTTCAGAGCGGAGAAGGGTCGGGCGCTAGTTGCGCACGCCGCTCCACACTTTGTTGGGATCAATCTCCTTGTCGGGGTTCAGCTTCTTGGCCCGCTCCAGGAGGACTTCCGTCGCTTCCGGATAGGCGGGGTCGGAGATGCAGCAGTTGTCCACCGGGCAGACGGCCGCGCACTGGGGTTCGTCGAAATGTCCCACGCATTCGGTGCAGCGATCGTGCGTGATGACATAGATGTTATCCCCGACGCCCTGGCCATCACCCACATGGTTGCCTTTCCCTTCCGCGTCGCTCCGGGTCTCGAAGATGGCCTCGTTGGGACATTCGGGGAGGCAGGCCCCGCAGGAAATGCACTCTTCGGTGATCAACAACGCCATAACACTCGCCTCCTTCCCTAGACTCCACTGTACTTGCCGTCGCTATCCATCGCCGGAAGCCATCGGCGAGATGGCCTGCAGCCGAGAATTCATGATATGGTAAGCGAAATTCTATGGGGGCGCGCAGGTTGTTGTCAACGTGATTTTTGGCGATGGCATAGGCCTGAAGACCTGTTTCGGCAAGAACAAAAGCCCTAGTTGGCAATGGAGAGGTCTTTGAGCTGATGGAAAAGTCTCAAACGATGCGTGTGGGTGTCCTGGTTGTCCTGGCGTTAGGGTTGCTGATGGCGGGGAGTTACTTCATGTCGACCAACCAGGGCCCTGAGGCCCTGCTGGTCAATTTTCCCTCCGGCACCCAACTGCAGGTGGAGATCGCCGATAGTCCGTTGCTTCTGTATTCCGGGCTGGCCTTCCGGGACCCCCCGCCGACGGGGTGGGGCATGCTGTTTATCTACGAGCGGGCCGATTTTTACCGCCGCAACACGCGCCAGTACCGCTTTCCTGTCGACATCATCTGGCTGGATGAGGGCAAACGCGTCCTGCTCATCACGGAAAATGCCGCCCCATGCGGAACCGAGAAATGCCTGGAGTACGGGCCTCCTCAAGAAAAAGCCCGCTACGTGCTTGAAACACACGCCGGCTTTGTCCAGCAGGAGCATTTGACTCCCGGGGTCGATTTGCGGTTCACGTTGCGGCTTTGACTCACCCGGCTGTCTGACGTAAGATACCGCCCGCTTGTCAGGAGTGCAGGATGTCTGTCGGAACCGGTCAAAACTGGAAAGAAGAGAAAGCGGTGGAGGCCCGTGTCGGGGAGACGGTGACCGTCCGATTATGGGAAGACCGTACCCGGGGCGAGATCTACGTTCCCTTGTATGATCCCGAGACGTTGTCGCTCGTGAACGACGACTATGAACGCAGCTTCGGTGACAGCAACAATGCCGTCGACTCCGGCAAGAGGGCCTTCGAGTTCCGCGCGCTGAAGCCGGGCACCCACCGGATCGTGTTCGAAAAGCGGATGGGGTGGAAGTTCACGGCCGAGGACCGCCGGGTCTATGTCGTGACGGTGGCTGGGTAGGTGTGCCGGAGATCGCCTTTGTCAACGGCGCCTTCATGTCTCTCTCCGAGGCGCGCGTTTCGGTTGAGGACAGAGGGTTTCAGTTCGGGGACGGCGTCTATGAGCTGCTTCGGGTCTATGCCGGCGCGCCCTTTCACCTGGCCGAGCACCTGGAACGTCTTGAACAAAGCGCGCGGGCGATAGGCATCCCTTTGTCGTACACTCGGGATCGCTGGACGGCGGTGATCTCCGAGGCGATCTTGCGCAGCGGCTTTCCGGAAGCAAAAGTCTACATCCAGGTCACCCGTGGAGTCGCGCCGCGGGACCATGTCCCGACCGGTCCCGTGACGCCGACGGTCGTGGTCACGGTCCGGGCGATAGCGCCTCCCGCTTCCGAGCTTTGCGCGAACGGCGCGGATGTCGTGACCGTCCCCGATCTCCGGTGGGCCCGCTGCAATATCAAGTCGATCGGTCTCCTTGCGAATGTGCTCGCGAAGCAGCAGGCCCAGGAGAGGGGTGCTTTTGAGGCGCTCTTCGTGCGGGACGGCTATGTTCTGGAAGGCGCGACCAGCAATGTCCTGATCGTCAAGAACCGATGCCTCGTCACGCCGCCGGAAGGGCCCCTGCTCTTGTCCGGCGTGACGCGCAAGGTGGTGCTGGGGCTGGCGCAGGAAGCGGGGGTGGCGGTCAAAGAACAGCCCGTGACGGAGGCCGAGCTTTACGCGGCCGATGAGGTTTTCCTGACAGGGACAACGATCGAAGTGCTACCCGTCGCCCGAGTCAACGGCCGTCCGATCGGGGCCGGCCCCCCCGGCCCCGTGACGAAGCTGGTGATGGCCCGATTCAGGGAGGCGCGTGGCTAGTTTCACTTGCCTTCTCTTGGACAGCTGTGTTATTTTGAGGCGGTGG
Source organism: uncultured Nitrospirales bacterium (assembly GCA_964568195.1). Classification (GTDB taxonomy): domain Bacteria; phylum Nitrospirota; class Nitrospiria; order Nitrospirales; family NS-4; genus SCTG01. The sequence continues at coordinate 25,110 of CAZMPH010000001.1, forward strand.
AAGTGGGCTTGAGCCCACTTTTTTTTCGGTCATGACGGGTCGAGACCATCCCTTTGTGCCAGCCGGTGGCGTTCCTTCGGGAACTGCCCGAGCGTCCGAGCGGGTCGTCTCCATTGTCCAGCGCATTGTCGAGCCTGTTCTAGCCTCACTCGGATTGGTGCTCGTCGAGGTGGAGGTGCGGGGACGGGGACCCAAGTCCCTGATTCGGGTGGTCATCGAGCGACCGCCGGATCAAGGGGATGGAGCGGTTTCTGTCGAGGACTGCGGACGCGCCCACGTCTTGATCGGGCATGCGCTGGATGCGGAGGACCCCATTCCTCACACCTATGTCCTGGAGGTCTCGTCGCCGGGGTTGGACCGCCCCATCCGGCACGTCCACGAGTACGAGCGGTTCAAGGGCCGCCTGGGACGATTCAAACCGGCAAAGCCGGTGCTGGGACAGGCGGTGCTGGTCGGTCGGATTCAGAAACTGGAAGGCGTGCAGGTCCGGGTGGACGCGGTGACGACCGGAAAACGCGGCGTTATCGCGACTCCGGTTGTGCTCCCGCTGGCGGATATTCTGGAAGCCAGGCTGGAAGTGGAATTCTGAAGAGGGACGGAGCAAGAATTATGGGTCGAGAGCTTCTCGCAGTGATTGAACAGATCGGGCGTGAAAAGGGGATCGAGGCGAACCGCATTCTCGAAGCCGTGGAGTCCGCGTTGCTCACGGCCGCGAAGAAGAAGTATGGAGCGGCCGAGAACATCCAGGTGCGGATCGACCGCAAAAGCGGCGACGTCGAGGCCATGTCGCTGAAGAAGATCGTGAAGGAAGTCACCAATCCTAAATCCGAAGTCTCACTAGAGGAGGTCCTGAAGGTGTTTGGACCGAGCAGCGAGGCCGAATTGGGAGACGAGATCGGCTTCCCCATCGAAATCGAGGAATTCGGCCGGATTGCGGCGCAGACCGCGAAACAGGTGATCTTCCAGAAGGTCCGTGAGGCCGAATGGGAGGTGATCCAGCGGGAGTATACGGCGCGGCAGGGCGATCTCGTCAATGGGATCATCCTCGGGCAGGAGCGCCGCAACTATATCGTCGATCTCGGCAAGACCGAAGCGATTCTGCCGGCTCACGAGCAGATCCCGCGGGAAACCTACCGGCGCGGGGACCGCATCAAGGCCTACCTGCTGGAAGTCAAGCGGACGCTCCGGGACGTGCAGGTCATTCTGTCCCGCACCCATCCGAACTTCATCGTCAAGCTGTTCGAGACGGAGGTGCCGGAAATCGCGGAAAAAATCGTGGAGATCAAAGGCGTCGTCCGCGAACCGGGGGATCGGACGAAGATCGCCGTCGTTTCGCGCGATCGCGCCGTCGATCCGGTCGGTGCGTGCGTGGGGATGAAAGGCTCGCGGGTGCAGGCGGTGGTGCGCGAGCTGCGCGGCGAGAAGATCGACATCATCGCGTGGACGCCGGACTCGCGGGTCTTCATCGCGGAAGCCTTGAACCCCGCCGTCATCGAAAAAGTGGGCGTGGATGAAGAGAAGAAATCAGCGCTGGTGGTGGTTGCCGACACCCAGCTGTCGCTGGCCATCGGGCGCAACGGGCAGAACGTCCGGCTCGCCGCCAAGCTGACCGGATGGAAGATCGACATTATCGGCGCCAGCGAGTATGAGAAGGAACGGGTCGTCCGGGACCAGGAGACGCGGGCTGCCATCGCGCATCAGCTGCAGGAGCAGCACGCGCGATTGGTTGAAGCGGAATCGGCCGCGGCGGCCGCGCAGGAGGAAGCTCGTGCGGATGCAGGGACGGAGGCGGCGCCTGCCGCCGAGAGCGGGAACGAGACACCGGCCGCCGGCTAGGCGCGGAAAAGGGCGCGTGTGGGCATGCGGGTATTCGAGCTAGCCAAGCAACTGGGGGTCCCGAGCAAGGACCTGATGAAGGACCTCAAGGGACTAGGAGTGTCCGCCTCGACCCACATGGCCGTCCTCGAGGACGAGACGGTCGCGAAGATTCTGGCGAAGACGACAACGAAGACCAAGAAACAGGCACAGGCGCCCCCAGTCAAGGCTGCGAAGACCGTTGCGAAGGCCAAGACCGCCAAGCCCATCACCTCTTCCCTGAAGCCGAAGGCTGCTGCAAGCCGCACGGCCGCGCCCGCGAAGCCGGCATCTCCGGTCGCGGAGCCGCCGAAGGCGGAAAAGAAGATGATTCTGGTCAAGAAGCGGCCCAGTGAGCCGTCTGCCATGGACGACCTGGCTCCTCTGCAGCCGGCGGATGAGGCGCCCGCGATTGGCGCCGGCCTCGCCGACCTGTCGAAAGCAGCCGCGCCGCCCCCGAGCCCTCCTTCACGCGAGTCTTCTCCGGCGACGGCCGTGACGGAACCCTTTGTCGCGCCTCCGCCACCGGCCGCCGATACCACCCGCCATCCAAGCGGCAAGAAAGGCGCCGGCCCCGAGCCGCAGCCTGAGCTGAAAGACAAGAACAAAAAAACCCGCCGGGTGGGCCGTGGCCGTGAAGACGAGCCGGTGCCCACCCGCGACGACGCCACCCGCTGGCGCGACTTGCGGGCGATGCCGATGCACCGGCGCGAAGAGAAAACGCGCCATGTCTCGACCAGTTCCACCGCTGAAATCACCAAGCCTCGACTGAAGGCGGTCAAGCTTGCGGAGGGACTGACGGTCAAGGATTTTGCGGAGGCGGTGGGCCAGAAGCCTGCGGATGTCATGCGCAAGCTCATGGACATGGGGACGATGCTGGCCCTGAACCAGCTGATGCCGTCTGATGCCGCGACGCTGCTGGCCGAGTCCTTCGGCGTGAAAGTCGAGATGCTGACCGAACGGCCGGCCGAAGAGCTCCTGACAGAGCCCGCGGAACCGGAAGGCGAACAGAGTCACCGGCCTCCGGTGGTGACGATCATGGGGCACGTGGACCACGGCAAGACGTCGCTGCTCGACGCGATCCGTGAAACCAGGGTGACCGAAGGGGAAGCCGGCGGCATCACGCAGCACATCGGCGCGTACGTCGTGCAGGCCCAAGGCAAGGCCATCACCTTCCTGGATACGCCGGGCCATGAGGCCTTCACGGCCATGCGCGCGCGGGGCGCGAAAGTCACCGACCTCGTGGTGCTGGTCGTGGCGGCCGACGACGGAGTCATGCCGCAGACCCTCGAGGCCATCGATCACGCGCGGGCCGCGGACGTGCCGATCATCGTCGCCATCAATAAGATGGACAAGCCGGACGCCAACGCGGACCGGGTCAAAAACTCACTGGTGGAACGGGGGCTGGTGCCGGAGGCCTGGGGCGGGGAGACGATCTACGTCGAGGTCTCGGCCAAGAAGAAGACCGGTCTGGACACCCTCCTGGAGATGATTCTACTGCAGGCGGAGGTGCTGGAGCTGCGCGCGAATCCCGGTCGGCTGGCCAAAGGCATCGTCATCGAGGCCAAGATCGATCGGGGGCGCGGGCCGGTTGCCACCGTCCTGGTTCAAACCGGCACCCTCCGCGTGGGAGACGCCTTCGTCGTCGGCACGTTCAGCGGCCGCGTCCGGGCGCTCTTCAACGATGCGGGGCGGTCGGTGAAGGAGGCGGGGCCCGCCATCCCGGTGGAGGTGGTCGGCTTGCTGGGGGTTCCGATGGCCGGCGATGAATTCGTGGTCACCAAGGATGAGCGGATCGCCCGCGAGATCGCCGAGTCGCGGCTTGAAAAGCAGCGCACGGCCGGGATGGCGCCCGTCCGGAAGGTCACGCTGGACGATCTGTTCTCGCAGGTGACGGAGGGGACGGTCAAAGACCTCGGCATCATCATCCGGGCGGACGTCCAGGGATCGGCGGAAGCCATCGCCGATTCGGTCGAGCGACTCGGCACCGACGCCGTCAAGCCCCATGTCATTCTGAAAGGCGTGGGCGGCATCACGGAGAATGACGTCCAGTTGGCGGCCGCCTCGAACGCGATCATCATCGGCTTCAACGTCAGGCCGGAGGCAAAGGCGGCGGCGCTGGCCGAGCACGAAGGCGTGGACATCCGGGCCTACAGCATCATCTACGAGGCGCTGAACGACATCCGGGCCGCGATGGAAGGGCTGCTGGAGCCGACGCTGAAGGAGCGGGTGTTGGGCCGGGCGGAGGTGCGCAAGGTGTTCATGATCCCGAAGGCCGGCGCCGTGGCCGGCTGTTACGTGACGGACGGGACGATCGTGCGCGCGGGCTCCAGCGTGCGTGTCGTGCGGGACGGCGTCGTCGTCTACGAAGGGAAGATGGGGTCGCTCCGCCGGTTCAAGGATGACGTGAAAGAAGTGGCGTCCGGCTACGAGTGCGGCATCGGCGTGGAGAACTTCAACGATATCAAACCCGGCGACCGGCTCGAAGTGTTCACGATCGACAAGATCGCCACAAAACTGTGATCGCCCTTCCCGATGGTCGTTGGCGTCTGTACGATTGATCTGCACCTGCCGGGCGTCGGCTCGCTCAAGGGCAAACGACAGATTCTCCTGAGTCTGAAGGATCGTATCAAGAAGGCGCACAATGTCTCGATCGCCGAGGTGGACGCGAACGATCTCTGGCAGCGGGCGGTGCTCGGCGTTGCCTGCGTGGCCAACGACGGGCGGTATGTCAACCAGGTGCTGGACGCGGTGCTCAATGCCGTCCGCGCCAATCCCTCCGTCGAGCTGGTGCAGCACCACACGGAGCTCTATTGAGCCATGACGGGGTTCAAGCGCACCGAGCGGGTGAGCGATCAGATCCGGATGGAGATCGCGGACATCCTGATGCGCCGGGTCAAAGACCCCCGCGTCGGCTTCGTGACCGTGACGGCCGTGGATGTGACCGTGGACTTGAAGCAGGCCTGGGTCTACGTCACGGTTCTGCAGCAAGGGGCGCAGGAAGCCGAAACGCTGGAAGCGTTGTCGCGGGCGGAAGGGTTTATCAGGGGCGAGCTGGGCCGGCGCCTGAAGCTGCGGTATGTGCCGGTCTTGACGTTCGTGAAGGACACGTCGGTGGATCGCGTGACACGGATCATGAATCTGCTCGACCAGGTCAATCCCCGACAGGCCGAATCGAGTGGCGACAAAATAGAGAGAGACCCCTTGTGAAGCTTGACCTCGCCCATGGGACGGAGACTGCGTTGGACGGCGTGCTGGTCGTGAACAAGCCGGCGGGATGGACGTCCCACGACGTGGTGGCCAAGGCGCGGGTTCTGCTCGGCCTGTCCAAGGTCGGCCACACCGGGACGCTGGATCCCGCCGCCACGGGTGTGTTGCTGCTGTGCCTCGGCAAGGCCACGCGGATCGCGGAGTATCTCGTGCATACGGACAAGGAATACCGGGCGGTGTTGCGGCTGGGCGTCGCGACCGACACGCAGGATGCGACCGGGGCCGTGATCGCAAGGGCCGCGGGCGCGCTGCCGGATCGGGCGTTCATCGAAGCCGTGATGGGCCGGTTCGTCGGGCGGCATCGGCAGGTGCCGCCGATGTACTCCGCCGTCAAGGTCCAGGGCGTGCCGCTGTACAAAACAGCCCGGGCGGGGCGCACCGTACCGCGCCCGCCGCGTGAGTTCACGGTGCGGTCGCTGCAGATTCTTTCAGTTATCCCTACGCCGCCTGAAGCGGCATGTGCGAGAGATGCTCAAGTGGGTGTGGGAGGGGCGCCTCGGGTACCCGTTGCTCCGTCGAATGCAACGGGTGGTGGGCCCCCTCCCGCTACAATTGACGTCACGTTCGATGTGGTGTGCAGCAAAGGGACCTACGTCCGCACGCTCTGCGCGGACATCGGCGAGGCCTTGGGCGTGGGCGGACATCTGGCCGGGCTGGAGCGCCGCCGGGTCGGGCGATTCGGCATCGAGGAAGCCCTGACTCTCGACGATCTGGCCGCCTTGGCCGAGCGGGAGACCGTTGGGACGCGTCTCCACTCTCTGGCCGCCGCGTTGGAAGGCATGCCCGTGCTGACCCTTGACCCGATCGCGGCTGAAGGCGTGCGTCACGGGGTCGCGGTCCCGGCGACCCGGGTTGTCGAAATGGAGGGCGTATGGGCGGCCGGCGCCTGCGTCCGTCTGCAGGCGCCCGACGGGCGGTTACTCGCTATCGGAAAGGTCCCGTGCGGGTCTGAGGACCTCAGGCAGGCCGCACCGGCGACCGCGATCACACTCGAAAAAGTTCTGGCATGATTGACTACGAAGGAGGTTGGACGGCATGGCATTGACGAAAGAGTCGAAGACGGCCCTCATGCAGGAATACAAGACCCATGACGGAGACACCGGGTCACCGGAAGTACAGGTCGCGATCCTGACCAGCCGGATCACGTACCTGACCGAGCATTTCCAGGGGCATAAGAAGGATCACCATTCCCGGCGCGGCTTGCTGTTGATGGTCGGCCGGCGCCGCCGGCTGTTGGATTACCTCCGCCGGCACAATGAGGAACGCTACCAGTCCATCATCGCGCGGCTGAACATTCGCCGCTGAGGCGAGTCGGGCGAGACACCGCGGGGCGGCCGGACGATGGGCGTCCGGCCCGCCCCTCTAACCCGGCGTCACAGATGGACACCGATCTGCTCTGCTTTCCCGGGCAAGCAGGCCAGATCCGTGGACATCTGCAGGCGCCTTGCTAAGGGAGACGAGACAAACATGGCGCACACAATTGAACTCGAAGTGGCCGGACGGATACTCAAGCTGGAGACCGGCCATCTGGCCAAGCAGGCCGACGGCGCGGTGCTGGCCACCTACGGCGACACCTACGTGCTGGCGACGGCCGTGGCTTCGCAGGCCGCGAAGAGAGACATCGATTTCCTGCCGCTCACCGTGGACTACCAGGAAAAGGCCTATTCCGCCGGCAAGATTCCCGGCGGCTTTTTCAGGCGCGAGGGCCAACCGTCGGAGCGGGAAAAACTCACCAGCCGCTTGATCGACCGGCCGATGCGGCCGCTGTTCCCCGAGGGGTGGTACTACGAGACCCAGGTGATCGCGATGGTGATCTCGGCGGACCAGTCCGGCACGTCCGACGTGGTCGGGATCACCGCGGCGTCGGCGGCGCTCGCCGTCTCCAATATTCCCTTCAACGGGCCGGTGGCCGCCGTGCGGGTGGCCCGCCTCAAGGGGCAGTTCGTGATCAACCCGGTCTTGAGCGCGCTGGACGAATGTGATCTGAGCCTGGTCGTGGCCGGCACGGCGGATGCCGTCATGATGGTGGAAGGCGGGGCGGCGGGCCTGCCGGAAAACGTCATGATCGCCGCCATCGAGCGGGCGCACGAGGAAATCAAGCGGATCGTCGAAGCCATCAACAAACTTGCGGCGAAGTGCCCCAAGCCCAAACGCGCGGCGGTGACCGAGCAGATCGATCCGGCCCTGACGGCGACGGTCGAGGCGCTGACGGCCACGAAGATCCGGGAGGCGATCTTCATCCCGAACAAAACCGCCCGCCAGGAGCGGCTGGATGCGATCATGGCCGAAACCGTGGAAGCCCTCAAAAAAGAGGATGACCCGGATCGCGCGCGGCACGTGAAGCTGGTGTTCCACAATCTGGAATACACGGTCGTCCGCAAGATGATCCTCGAGGGCGGAAAACGCGCGGACGGCCGCGGGCCCAAGGACATCCGGCCAATCACTTGCGAGGTGGGGCTCCTGCCCAGGACGCACGGCTCGGCGCTTTTCACCAGAGGGGAGACGCAGGCCCTCGCGGTCGTCACGTTGGGCACCAGCGATGACGAGCAAAAGATCGACGCCCTGGAAGGCGAATACTACCGGACCTTCATGCTCCACTATAACTTCCCCCCGTTCAGCGTCGGCGAGGCTCGCCAGCTGCGCTCGCCCGGCCGGCGCGAGATCGGCCACGGCGCGCTCGCGGATCGGGCGCTCAAGCCGGTCCTCCCGACCAAGCAGGAGTTCCCCTATACCGTGCGCCTGGTCTCGGACATCCTGGAGTCGAACGGCTCCTCCTCAATGGCGACCGTCTGCGGCGGGAGCCTGGCGCTGATGGACGCCGGCGTGCCCATCAAGGAGCCGGTGGCCGGCATCGCGATGGGGCTGATCAAGGAAGGCGACCAGGTCATGGTCATCTCCGATATCCTAGGGCTCGAAGATCACCTGGGCGACATGGACTTCAAGGTCTGCGGCACGGCGCAAGGCGTGACGGCGCTCCAGATGGACATCAAGATCGCCGGCATCACGGCCCAGCTCATGGAAAAGGCCCTGGCGCAGGCGCGCGACGGGCGGATGCATATCCTCGAACGGATGCGCACGGCCCTCACGGCGCCGCGGACGCAGATGTCCCCGTACGCGCCCCGGATCTACACCATCAAGATCAAGCCGGAGAAGATCCGCGAGGTGATCGGCCCGGGCGGGAAAGTCATCCGCGACATCGTGGCCACCTGCGGCGTGAAGATGGACGTGCAGGACGACGGCACGGTCACCATCGCGTCGAGCGACGAGGCCTCCGCGCAGAAGGCGATCACCCGGGTGAACCAGATCACCGAAGAAGTCGAGATCGGCAAGCTCTACATGGGCAAGGTCCGGAAGATCATGGACTTCGGCGCGTTCGTCGAAGTGCTGCCCGGCGTGGACGGGCTCGTGCATATCTCGCAGCTGGCCCATCATCGTGTGAATGCCGTGACGGATGAAGTCAAGGAAGGGGACGAGTTTCTCGTGAAGGTGCTCGATGTGGACCGGCAGGGCAAGATCCGGCTCAGCCGCAAAGAAGCCATGCCGGATCCCAAGGCGTCGGAGCACTCCTAAAGGAGCGGCGCCGCGATGTTCCGCAAGGAAGTGCTCGACAACGGCCTGCGCGTCATCACCGAGAAGATCCCCTCGGTGCGGTCGGTTTCGATCGGCATCTGGGTGGACGTCGGCTCGCGGGACGAGCAAGCCGGAGAGGAAGGCCTCTCGCACTTCATCGAGCACATGGTCTTCAAGGGTACGCGCCGCCGTACGGCCGAGGCCATTTCGCGGGAGATCGACGCGCTCGGCGGCGAGCTCAACGCCTTCACCTCGCGGGAAGGCACCACGTTCTACGCGAAGGTGCTGGACGCCCATGCCGGCCAGGGGATCGATCTGCTGGCGGACATCTTCCATCACTCCCGGTTCGACGCCAGGGAAGTGGCCAAAGAGAAGCAGGTCGTGCTGGAGGAGATCCGCATGGTCGAGGACGACCCGGAGGACTACCTGCACGACCTGCACACGAAAAACGCCTTCCGGACCCATCCGCTGGGACGGCCGATCCTGGGCGAGGTCGCCACGATTCAGGCCCTCCGGCGATCCCAAGTGCTGGCCTTTCGGAACCGCCACTATCGGCCCTCCCAGGTCGTGATCTCGGTGGCGGGAAATTTCTCCTTCGGGCCGGTGCTCAAACAGTTGACGTCCGCGTTCGGCGGGCCGTGGGGGCGGGGCCCGGCCTCCAGCCGGCGGATTCCCCCGACGATCGCGCGTGGAGTCCGCGTCCGGCCGAAGCCGCTGGAACAGGCCCACGTGTGTTTCGGCATGAAGGGCCTGTCCCACGGCGATAAGGACCGCTACGGCGCGTATGCCCTGAACGCGATCCTGGGCGGGGGCGTCAGTTCCCGGCTGTTCCAGGAAGTGCGGGAGAAGCGAGGCCTGGCCTACTCCATTTATTCCTCGGTGCTGTGCTTCACGGACAGCGGGCTGCTGACGGTCTACGCCGGTGTGCGGCCGGATGTGGCGCCCCGCGTGATGAGGCTCGTGCTGGGCGAGCTGCGCCGGCTGCAGGCCAGGCCGGTCGGGCGCGCCGAGCTGGCGCGGGCCAAGAGCCAGTTGAAGGGCAATCTCATGCTGGGGCTCGAGAGCACCAGCAGCCGCATGAGCAAGCTGGCCAAGGACGAGATCCACTTCGGCCGCCATATCCCGCTCAGGGAAATCATGACGGATATCGACGCGGTTTCGGAGGGCCAGCTTTCGCGGCTCAGCCGGGAGCTGCTCGATGACCGGTATCTGACCGTGACCGCGTTGGGGCCTCTCAAGAAGGGGGACGTCGAACGCGTCATGCAGTGAGCGGGGACGGCGGGGAGACCCCATGAAACTGAACTGGGCGCGTCGTGGTCTCCAGAAAAAGTTCGTCGCCTCCCTTCTAATCGTCGGATTCTCGCCGGGCATCGTCGCCCTCTTCGCCACATACCTCTACAGCACCCAAACGCTTAAGAACACCATCGGGGACAGCTTCCAGCAGTTGGCCGCCTCGACCGCCCGGCGGATCGAGGTGATGATCGACGATGAGATCGACGAAGCCCGCCATCTTGCAGCGGCGCCTCTGGCGGTTCGTTTCTCGGTGGAAGCCTCGAACCGATCATATCGCGGGGGGGGCGAGCCTGCCGTGCGGGCGCAATTGCTGGAGCGAAGCGCCCGATGGGAACAGTTCCGCGCCGGCAAGGAGCCGACCCTCCCGGGCTTCATCAACCAGCGAACGCTGGTGTATATCCAGAGCTGGCTGACCATCCGGCCGGCCGAATACAACAACATCCTGGTGACCGATGAGCGCGGGGCGCTGATTGCCGGCGTGAGTCCCGACGCGAAATACCTGCACGGCGATGAACTGTGGTGGAAGGAGGCCTACGCTGGAGGGCGCGGCGGTCTCTATGTCAGCGATATCTACGAACAAGCCCCGGCGGGCTATCTCCTGGACATCGCCGTGCCGATTCTGGACGACACCCGTAAGCGCGCGGTCGGCGTGGTGAAGTTCGAGGTGCGGCGGGACAGCCTCATGAAGGCCATCATGGAGATCCGGGTCGGGAAACGGGGGCACGGGATGCTCCTTAACACCGAGGGCACGCCGCTGATCTGCCCCGTCCTTCCGCCCACGGCGCACCTGATCAACGATCCGCTGATGCGGCAGCTCATGCAGGCCGCGCCCGGCTGGGTGGTGGCCGAGGACGACGCTCACGGCGGGCACAATTCCATCGTCGGCTTCGCCCCGATTACTTTCACGAACAAGCTGACGGAGACCAGTCTCGGAGGCCACAAGTGGTACGCCTTTGTGCGGCAGGATCCCGCCGAAACCTACGCCCCGGTCTACGCGCTGTTGCGAACGGTCGGGTTGATCGGATTCGGGATGGTGACGGTGCTTGCCTCGTTGGGGTTCTTCATCGGCAGGCTGATCGTGAAGCCCATTCTGCTGCTGCAGGAGCAGGCCGATGCCATCCGGCAGAACGTGCGCGATCTGGCGTCGGCGGGCCGGTTCGAGCGGATGCGCATGGGCACCGTCCGTCCCCGTGTCGCGGTGCACACCGGTGACGAGCTGGAGTCCCTGGCGCTGGCCTTCAACCAGATGACGGAGGCGCTGGACGAGAGCCTTAAGACGATCCGGGATCAGGAGGACGAACTGGTGCGCAAGGAGAAGCTGGCCTCCGTGGGGCAACTGCTGGCGGCTCTCGCGCACGACATCAAGAACCCGCTCGGCGTGATCCGCAGTTCCGCCCAGCTCGTGCTGGACGAGCGCCAGCCGGATGCCGTCAAGCGGGAGGTCGCGCAGTACGTGATCGAGGAGACGGACCGGCTGACGAATCGGATCAACCACTTCCTGCGGTTCGCCAGGCAGAAGCCCCCGGACATACGGTCGGTCTCCCCCCGCATCCTGCTGGACGCCGCCGTGCGCGAGTGGGAAGCGCTGGGGAAGGGGGAGCCGATCACGACGCATGTGGAGGCGCCGGACGGCGTGGCGGATCTGCTGGTGGACGCGGATCAGATCAAGGAAGCCCTCGTCAATCTGATGATCAATGCCAGGGAAGCCATGCCGCATGGGGGGACGCTGACCCTGTCGGCCGCCGCCGCCCCCGGCGGCATCGCGCCCGAGGCGGTGGACATCCGTGTCGTGGACACCGGCGCCGGCATCAGCCCGGACCACCTCCGGCAGATTTTTGACCCGTTCTTCACCACGAAGGACTATGGCACGGGGCTGGGGCTGACCAACGCCAAGCGGCTGGTGGAGAACAACAACGGGCAGTTGGAGATTCACAGCACGGAAGGCCGGGGGGCCGAAGTCCTGCTCCGGCTGCCGGCGCGGGCCCGGTAGGAGAACGAGGAGACCGATGTCCGGGAAGACCATCCTGATCATCGAAGACGAAGAGCGCATGCGGCGGCTGATGGAATTGGTCCTGTGCCCGGAGGGCTATCGCCTGCTCCTGGCCGACTCGGGGGAGGCCGGGCTGAAGCTGCTCGAGGAGGGCGGGAGCGATCTCATCCTGACCGATTTGCAGATGGGCAAGGTCAGCGGGATGGATGTGCTGGACTACGCGATCCAGAAGTGCCCGGACATTCCGGTGGTGGTCATCACGGGATTCGGGACGGTGAAGTCGGCGGTGCAGGCCATCAAGAAGGGGGCGTTTGACTACATCAGCAAGCCGATCGACAACGAGGAGTTGAAAGTCGTCGTCAAGCGGGCGCTGGAGCGGAAGGTGCTGAAGGATGAGATGGAGCGGTTGATGGGCGACATCAGCCACGATATCAAGAACCTGCTGACTCCGGTTGTCATGGGGACATCGCTTCTGGAGTCCGAGATCGACCAGTTCTATGAGCGGGTTCCGGAGGTGGAAGCCACCCAGGCGAAGGCCAGCCACGAGCTCTGCAATGAGGTGATCGACATGCTGCGGAATGCGACCCGGCGCATCCAGGACCGCACCAAGGAGATCGCCGATTATGTGAAGGATCGGAGCGCGCCGCCTCGCTTTGCACCCTGCGCGGTGGCGGCCGTCGTGGCCAGCGTCATGGAAACTCTGCGCCTAGTGGCGGAGCGCAAGGGCATTGCGCTGCGCCGCCAGGGGCTCGACGACCTGCCGCCTATTCTCGCCGACGAGCGCCGCCTGTACAACGTGTTTTACAATCTGGTCAATAATGCGATCGAAGAAGTGCCGGAGGGCGGCGCGATCACTGTTCGCAAGGAAGCGGCTCCGGAGAACGGCATGATCCTGCTCGCGGTCGCCGATACGGGCCGCGGCATGCCGCCGGACGTGCGCGACAGCCTCTTCACGGACGCCACCATCAGCCGAAAACCCGGGGGCACGGGTTTGGGGACCAAGATCGTCAAGGGTATCGTGGACGCCCACGGGGGCCGGATCACTGTGGAGAGCAAGGAAGGCGCTGGGACGACCTTCCTGATCCGCCTGCCGATCCAGGGACCTGCATCTCCCAGGCGTCCGGCGTAAGATGATGGGCGAGAGAGTGCGCTGATAGCGTCGGAGAAGGAGACGCATGCCTGACGCGACGATTCTGATCCTCGATGATGAAGAGAAGATGCGGCGGCTGATGGAATTGGTCCTGCGCTCGGAAGGGTATCGCCTGCTTCAGGCCGAGTCGGGCGAGGCCGGCATCAAGCTGATCGAGGAGGGCGGCATCGATGTGGTCCTCACCGACATCCAGATGGGCAAGGTCAGCGGGCTGGATGTCCTCAAGCACGTCACCGGGGAATGTCCCGATCTCCCAGTGGTGGTCATCACCGGATTCGGGACGGTCAAGTCGGCGGTGCAGGCGATGAAGACCGGGGCCTTCGACTACATCAGCAAGCCGATCGACAACGACGAGCTGAAGATCATCGTCAAGCGGGCCCTGGACATGCGGCGGCTGACGCAGGAAAACCGGGGGCTGAGCCGGGAACTCCGCGAGCGGTTCGACTTCGACAACATCGTCGGGGGCTCCGCCCAGCTCGCCACGGTGAAGGCGCTCGCCCGCGACCTCGCCGCGACCGACTCGACGGTGCTGATCACCGGCGAGAGCGGCACCGGCAAGGAGCTGCTGGCGCGGGCGATCCATTGCGCCAGTTCACGCGCCGGCGGGCCGATGGTGGTGATCAATTGCGCGGCGATTCCGGAGCCGCTCCTCGAGTCCGAGCTGTTCGGGTATGAGAAGGGCGCCTTCACGGACGCCAAAAAAGCCAAGCCGGGACGCTTTCTCCTGGCGCATCGGGGCATGCTCTTTCTGGACGAGATCGGCGAGATGAGCCCGCCGATTCAGGCCAAGCTCCTGCGCGTGCTGGAGGATCATATGATCGAGCCGCTCGGCGGGGTCAAGGGCGTGAAGGTGGATCTCCGGCTCGTGGTGGCGACCCATCGGGATCTGCGGGCTCTGGCCCAGCAGGGCAAGTTCCGCGAGGATCTCTTTTACCGTGTCAGCGTGTGCCAGCTGCACCTGCCGCCGTTGCGTGAACGGAAGGGCGATATCCCGATCCTGCTGGAGCATTTTCTCGCCCGGTCCAAGCGGGAACGGGGCACGCGGATCGCGGGCCTGACTCCGGAAGCCATGCGCGTCGTCGAGGCCTATCCCTGGCCGGGCAACATCCGGGAGTTTCAGAACATGGTGGAATGGGTCACCATCACGTGCAAGGGGGAGCGGGTGGACGTGCACGATCTGCCGGCGTATCTCAAGGCCGGACCGTCCAACCACGCCGGCGCGCCGGCCCAGCCGAGCGCCGAGCGGCCTTCGCTGTTGTCCTACGGCCTGTCGGTGGAAGAGGTCGAAAAGGCGATGCTCCAGGAAGCGCTGGAGAAGGCCAAGGGCAACGTCTCCGAAGCCGCGCGTCTCTTGAAAGTCACCCGCAACACGCTGCGCTATCGGATGGGCAAGTACAACATTACGCTGCCAGAGGAAACCGAGTAAACCCAACCGAGGTCGTCATTGCGCGGGTTGCCGACGCGCAGACCCGCCGCGCTCAGTCCCCCCCTTTCGGCGTGTCGTCGTCGTAGTCCGCCTCGTCATCGTCTTGCTGGCCCAGGCCCGCGCGAAAGGACCGCCGCAGCTCCCTGATCTGGTCGGCCTGCATCGCGTCGTGTCCGCATGCGAGCCGGCTCAAGTACCGGTCGCACAGCTCCGCGCCCCGTTGAAAGTGCGCCGGGATGGTTTCCTCGGTGACCTGCTGCCACGTGATGTAGATGAGGAATTCCTGAAACGAGACGGCGTCCGGGTGCCGCTCGCCGAGTGCCATCAGCGTGAAATATGCGGCCGTGGCCTCGCGGCCGGCGCTGCCCGAGAAGATCGCTTCCGCCTCTCTGGCCTGCTCCAGATCCGGTCCCAGCTCCACCGAGTCCTGGGCGCGTGTAAAGGAGGCCTGAGCCGCGATGGCGGGATCAAATTGCACGAGGCTCAGGATACCGACGGCGGTTGGCCCCGGTCAATCGCGGCGAGAGTTTCGATGTGGTGGTGCATCGGCGCACGCGCTTGGTTGTAATCAACCAGGGAACCTTGCCCTTCGACATGCTCTTTCCCTGAACACTGATCGACGCATTCGTTTTCTCAATAGCTTATACGACTGCGACCCGTCTGGCATCCGACCTGCTTTAGTGAGAGGTAACAGGCTGCGCGGGGCAGCCGAGAACCACAACCGAGCAAACGAAGAGACGAGGGAGGATGCCATGTTGGGAGCGACGGAGTTCACATTCATCGGGAACGTGTTGATGGGGGTGATGGCGATCGGCGGCCTGGGCGCCATGCTCTACGCGGTCGGAAGCTCGATGGCGGGGACGTCCTCGAACGAATGGAAGATCGCCGGGCGGGCGGAGACGCAGCGCGGCAGGTTCAAGAAGGCGGCATGACCGGACCGACAGTCCTGGTGGTGGAGGACGAGGTCCGGCTGGCCCGGACGATTGAACTGTATCTGGGGCAGCGCGGCTTCCGGGTGCGGATCGCGCATAACGGGCAAGAGGCCCTGGAGCGGATCGCCGAAGCCAGGCCCGACGTGATCGTCGCCGACATCATGATGCCGGTGATGGACGGATACGCGCTGTGCCGGCGTCTCCGCACGGACCCTGCGACCTGCACGATTCCGTTTCTGTTCCTGACGGCCAAAGCCGACGACCGCGACCGGGTCCGGGGCCTCAAGATGGGCGCCGATGATTACCTGGCCAAGCCCTGCGACCTGGGAGAACTCCGCGCCCGCGTGGATGCGCTAATCGCCAATGTGGCGATGCCGCAGGTGCATGAAAAGTAAGCCTATTTTCGCGCGCTTGAAGAGGTGGTAAGGATCGCCAAAATTTTCTTGACAAGGCACGTGCCCTTTAGTAGCATCCCACCTTGTTGATACGGTTTTGTAGAAAATTTCAGGTGCGTTGAGATTCAGATGTTTTTGAGTCATATGTCATCCGTCGTACACGCTTATTAAGGGGAGGGAGACAGGATGAGAACAGGCATTATCATTGCTGCGGTGTTTACCTTGTTGGTAGTCGGGTCGTTGCCGGCCGATAATGCGGCGGCGGAGACCTTGAAGGGCCGGATTTGGGCTCAATGGGCCGAGAATCCGGACGGCGAGGTCTTGTTCGGGATTCAATACTGGAACACAGGAGCGCCGGGGTCGGGTAAGCCGGGCGGTCGCACGTCCGTGACGACCACTGAGACGCCGGACGGCTTTTCAGCCGGCGGAGCCTGGGGCTTCCAGGGCGGGCCGGGCAAGAACGCCCCCTATGCCGGTTGGTACCATGCCCAGACGACCGTCCGCATCGCCGTCAAGGACAAGAGCCTGATGGACCAGATGCTGAAGGCCAATCAGGAACTGGTGAACATGGAAGTGAACGTCGAGGACATCGGCGGCCGCCCGACGATCACGTCCTTCAAGGTACTCAAATAATCGACTTACTCACATCTTCTCAGACTACTTTTAAGGAGGGAGTCTCATGAAGGCTTATTCCAAGGTTGTAGCGGTCGGCGCCGCACTCCTGTTCGTGGGTGCAGTAGCCGGAACCGCTCTGGCCATCGAGGCTTTTACGGAGCGCTTTGAGGAAGATTTCAGCCAGCCCCGGACCATCCTGGCCCGCGTGATCGTCATGGACCCGTATGAGGACGCGGTCTGGATCAACTGGACCTGGAAGGGGGTCATGAACAGCGGCGAGATCGATCAGTTCTGGGGGATGATGCTCCCCGGCAAGAACATGCGCGTCTTTGCTTCGGGGGCTGATCTTGCAGCCTTGAAGTCCAAGGCGCGGTCTGGCCCGGGTCCGGCGGCGGCGGCGAGCGTGCCGGCCACGACGAAGGGCGATGTGGTCGAGATGAGCGTGCACGAAGTGGAGCAGAACAAGCGCATCGCCAGCAACGTCAAGGATTCGGACGACAAGCTCTGGGTCGGCCTCAATCCGGGAGGGTTCATGCAGGGCCCTGTCGTCATGAAGCCGAATCCTGGACGTCCGACGCAGGAATCCAAGTGCGGCGTGTTCAAGGGTAAGCCCGGCGTCCCGACGGATGTATTGGGCGCGGACCTTCCCGGCGGCAGCACGAGGTACGGCAAGCACGTTCGGTTCAAGGACCATGTGGGCTGCGTCGCCGGTCCTCCGGCGGACCCTGCGCCTGCAGCGGCACCGGCACCTGCGGCGGCACCGGCGCCTGCAGCGCCTGCGAAGTAAGCATTTAGTAACGAGACAGAGAGTTGGATAGAGGGGCGGCAGACTGTGAGAGTCTGCCGCCCCTTTTTTTCTTACGCGCTCTTTTCCTTCTCCAGCCGTTCCTTGATTTCCGCCAGCTTGTTCATGGCCTCCAGGGGCGTCATGCCGAACAAGTCCATCTGGCGGACTTCGTCCAGGATCGGATGGGGTGCCGGAAGGGTCGGGTCGGGCGCAGTCTTGAAAGGCAGGCCCAACCCCAACTGACCGGCTACGTCCTGAGCCGAACCGTTTTCAAGCCGCGCCAGGACTTCCGCCGCCCGGACGAGAACGTCTCGAGGGAGTCCAGCCAGGCGCGCCACGTGGATGCCATAGCTCCGATCCGCGCCGCCTTCCACGATCTTCCGAAGAAACAGGATCTCCTCGCCCCGCTCCCGGACCGCCACGTTGTAGTTACGGACGCCCGTGTGCGTGCTCATCAGATCCGTCAGCTCGTGATAGTGCGTCGCGAAGAGCGTCCGGGCACCGATCCGGCTGCGATCCGCCAGGCATTCGGCGACGGCCCACGCAATGCTCAAGCCGTCGAACGTGCTGGTGCCCCGGCCGATCTCGTCCAGGATGATCAGGCTGCGCGCCGTGGCGTGATGCAGGATGTTGGCGGTCTCGGTCATTTCCACCATGAACGTGCTCTGGCCCTCCACCAGATTGTCCGCCGCGCCGATGCGCGTGAAGATGCGGTCCACGAGTCCGATCGAGGCGGACTTGGCGGGGACGAACCCGCCCATCTGCGCCATCAGCACGATGAGCGCGGCCTGCCGCAAGTAGGTGCTCTTGCCGGCCATGTTGGGACCGGTGATGACCAGGAGGCGCCGGTCGGGGCCGCCGAGGTGCACGTCGTTGGGGATGAACCCGCCGGGAAGAGCCTGGCGTTCGAGCACCGGGTGGCGGCCGTCCTTGATCATGAGCGCGTCGCTTTCGATGAGTTCGGGGCGGCAGTACCCGCCTTCCGCCGCGGCTTCGGCCAGGGAGGCGACGGCATCGGCGAGGGCCAGCGTGCGCGCCAGGGCCTGCACCCGCGCGGCCTCCGCGGCGGCCTCGCGGCGGAGGGCGTCGAAGAGCTCGTATTCAAGGGCCCGGATGCGGTCTTCGGCTCCCAGCACCTTGTCTTCGAGCGTCTTCAGCTCCTGCGTGATGAACCGTTCGGCGTTGGCGATGGTCTGCTTGCGGATGTACTCGGCGGGAACACGCGGCAGGTTCGGCTTCGTGACTTCGATGTAGTAGCCGAACACCTGGTTGTACCGGACCTTCAGGGAATCGATGCCGGTGCGCTGCCGTTCCTGCGTCTCGATACGGGCGATCCAGGCTTTGCCGTCGCGGCTGATCGCGCGCAGCTCATCAAGGTCGGCGTTGAACCCCTCGCGAATCAGGCCGCCCTCCTTGACCGATGCGGGAAGGTCCGGCTGGAGAGTACGGTCGATCGTCGCGGCCAGTTGCGAGAGATCGTCCCAGGGCTCGGCCCGCTCGCGCAGGAGGGGCGCGGTGCACGAGGCCAGCAGGCGGTTGATGTCAGGAACGGCCGCGATCGAGTCCTTGAGCGCGCACAGGTCGCGGGCGTTGGCGGCGCCCAGCACGATCCGGCTCATCAGACGCTCGAGGTCCGACACGCCGCGCAAGGCCGTCCGAAGACGGCTTCGCCGGTTCAGGTCGCCGTGGAGATCGGCGACGGCCTCCTGCCGGGGCGCGATCGCCGAGCGCTCGGTCAAGGGATGCAGGAGCCACTCCCGCAGCAGGCGGGCCCCGAGCGGCGTGACGGTTCGATCGAGGACGCTGAGGAGGGATCCGTCCACCTGACCGTCCGCCGGGCGCCGGACCAATTCAAGATTGCGCTGGGTGGCGCGGTCCAGGATCATCGCGCTGCCCCGCGCGTACGCCTGCATCCGCGCGATGTGCGAGAGGGAAGCACCGGGCTGAGTTTCTTTAACGTACTGCAGGAGGGCCCCGGCGGCTGAAACGGCGAGCGGCTTGTCGTCGCATCCGAAGCCGGCGAGCGAGGCGACGCGGAAGTGCTCCAGCAGGAGCGCGCGAGAGGCGGCGTGGTGGAAGGCCGACTCCGGAACCGGCGTGATGGCGGCTGGGGTGAAGCTGAGGACGGCGCGAAGGCGCTCGGCCTCATGATCCGGAACGAGCACCTCCCGCGGCTCGATCCGGAGCAGTTCGTCGCGGAGGGCGTCCGCCCAGGGAGCGCCCAGTTCCAGCACGCGAAATTCGGCGGTCGAGAGGTCCAGCCAGGCAAGGCCCACGCCGGACGGGCCGGGCGCGAGCGCCGCCAGGTAGTTCGGTTCTCCCGCGGCCAGCAAATCGGGCTCGATCAGCGTGCCCGGCGTGTACACGCGCACGACTTCCCGCCGGACGAGGCCCTTGGCTGTCTGGGGGTCCTCCACCTGGTCGCACACGGCCACCGAGCGGCCCGCCCGCAGGAGCTTCGCGATGTAGGCGGTGGCGGCGTGATAGGGGATCCCGCACAGCGGCACCTGGTCGGCTTTGTTCTTGTCGCGCGAGGTCAGCGCGATGTCCAGCAGGCGCGAGCCCTCGACGGCGTCTTCGTAGAACATCTCGTAGAAATCGCCGACCCGGAAAAACAGGATCGCCTCCGGGTACCGCTGCTTGACCTGGCGGTATTGCCGCATGAGCGGCGTGAGATCAGGGGGCATCCTCATCCTCGTCATAGTCATGCAACGGCACAGGCGGACGCGGGAGCGGGATGGTCCGTGCTAGGCGCAGACGGTCCAGTTCTTCCTCGGCGAGGTGCAGGGCGGTGCGCGCGCGCCGTAGCTCGATGCGCAGCTTGATCCAGGCGGGGAAGAGGAGGAGGCCCATGATCAGCAGGCCCGTGCCGAAGGCGCTCAAGATCGGCTTATAGATCGGCGTTGGCTTGGACGTGGTTCCGAAGTAATGGAGAATCGCCTCTTCCTCGCGGTTCTGGAGGAAGAAGGTGATGGACAGCGCGATCAGGACGGCGACGAGAATCAGACGTACCATGGGCGGTCATCTCTGCCGGGGGCGGCCGCGCGCGGCCGCCGGGCGGCTTGCACCGAACGCGGCCTTCAGGCGCGCGTAGGACGCCTCCAGATGCTGGGGCAGGACGCGGGTCTCACCGAGAATCGGCATGAAATTGGTGTCGGCACCCCACCGCGGGACGACGTGCAGATGGATGTGGTGCTCGATGCCGGCGCCCGCCGCCTTTCCCTGGTTCACGCCGATATTGAACCCTTCGGGCGCGTAGGCCTTCCGGATGGCTTTGAGCGACCGCTGCACCAGCTGCAGCATGTCGAGCAGCACCGGCTCGGGCAGTTTCTCGAGAGCCGCGATGTGCCGATAGGGCGCAATCAAGAGATGGCCGGTGTTGTACGGGTAGATGTTCATCAGCACGTAGGCATGGCGACTGCGCCGTAAAATAAATGACTTGCCGTCCTGCTTGAGGGCCGGCTTCTCGCAAAAAATGCATCCGGAACCGTTCGAGACCTGCTCGATGAAGGCCAGGCGCCAGGGCGCCCAGAGCTGTTTCATGCGCCGCCCATCCCCGGCCGAACCGGATGGCGCGCGACGACCTGCGCCGCAAGCTCCGCCGGTCGCGTGCCCTGCGGATGGAGCGTCACGCGCCGCCGATCGCCGCCCAAGTGCTCGATCGTGATTCGCAGGTAGTCGCCCGGCAGTACCGCCGGAGCCCGGTCCGCCCATTCGATCACGGTGACGCCCACCGATTCGATGTATTCCTCCAGACCGAGCCCGTTCACCGCGTCGCGCTCATCGAGTCGATACAAGTCGACGTGGTAGAGCGGCACGCGCCCGGCGTATTCGTGGATCAGGACGAACGTCGGGCTGGTCACGGCCTCAGCCGGCGCGCCTAGCCCGACTGCGAGGCCTCGTACCAGACAGGTCTTGCCGGCGCCCAGCGGCCCGATGAGGGCAATGGTCTCCCCTCCGGCGCACGACTCTCCCAGGAGTTTTCCGATGGCGTGGGTCGCCTCCGCAGAGGTCGTTTCCCAAACGGCGACGGAATGTTCCATGGCTGTCGGACGTGCGGGAATGGCGGTCATGTTCCCGGTGCGTTGTCGGTCAAGACGTGCTGAATGGCGTGCGGGATGGCCCGGATGACATCCCCGGCGATCAATCCCGCTTCGCCCTGCTCCGACGCGGCGAGATCGCCTGCCAGGCC
>CAZMPH010000002.1:0-1938 GCA_964568195.1 uncultured Nitrospirales bacterium
CTTTAGGGGATCCTCATGGCCGGTGACCAGCGCCACGCTGGAGGCCAGCGTGCGATGGGTGACCGGGATGCCGGCATACGCGGGAGCGGCAATGGCCGCCGTGACGCCCGGAACGACTTCGAAGGGAATCCCGGCCTCGGCGACCGCCTCGGCCTCTTCCCCGCCCCGGCCGAACACGAAGGGATCGCCGCCCTTCAGCCTGACCACGATCTTGCCGGCACGCGCCTGTTCGATCATCAGCCGGTTGATTTCCACCTGATCACCGTACTCCCCACGACCTCGACGTCCCACGTAGATGCGCTCCGCTTGAGGACGCACGTGCTCCAACAGTTCGGGGTTGGCCAAATAGTCGTAGAGCACCACCTCGGCCTGCTCCAGACATTCCTTCCCGCGCAGGGTGAGCAGTTTCGGGTCTCCCGGCCCCGCTCCCACAAGATAGACTTTGCCCGTCTTCATGGCGCCGCTCCGTAAATGTCCCTGAGGATCTCGTCGCCTCCGCGCTCGAGCAAGCGTTCGGCCAGCTTGATACCTAACCGGTGAGCCTCGTTGGCGGAACCTCGGATCGAATCACGAACCAGGCGACGCCCATTGACACCGGCCACCAACGCGCTCATCGTGAGCACATCATCTTCAATTGTGGCATAGGCCGCGATGGGCACCTGACACCCGCCTTCCAGCCGTTCGAGAAGCGCGCGCTCGGCCGTCACGGCCATCCGGGTCGGCCGATGATCCAGACGCGCGGTCACATCCCGCACGAACGCGTCGTCCGCACGGCCTTCGAGCGCCAGGGCGCCTTGGCCGATGGCCGGCAGACAGACCTCGGGCGAAAGATATTCGGTGACCCGATCGGTCCAGCCGAGACGACGAATTCCCGCGGCAGCGAGGATAATCCCATCGTACTCCCCCGCCTCAAGCTTGCGGAGCCTGGTATCCAGATTGCCGCGCAGGATCTGGATCGACAGATCGGGGCGGACATGCAGGAGTTGCGCCTGTCGCCGCAAGCTGCTGGTCCCGATGCGCGCCCCGGCGGCCAACCGATCGAGCGTCACCCCGTCCCGGCTGATGAGCACGTCTCGCGGGTCTTCCCGTTCGGGAATCGCCAGAATCTCCAACCCCTCCGGCAAATGCGTGGGGACGTCCTTCATGCTGTGCACGGCCAGATCAATCTCGCCGCGCAGGAGCGCGTCTTCAATCTCCTTGATGAACAGGCCCTTGCCGCCGATGGTCGCCAACGGCGTATCGAGGATCTTGTCCCCGGTCGTTTTGATCCGCTTGAGCGAGACCGAAAGGCCCGGCTCCAGTTGGCGCAGGCGCGCATGCACCCACTCAGCCTGCCATAGGGCAAGCTTGCTCCCGCGCGTGCCGATGACCAGTTCGCGGACCGCCTGAGGCATTTCCCCGTCCCTTCCCTACCGTCCCGGCAGTTTCTCGGGGATATCCCCTTGAACAGCCTGCGGCATCGAGGACCCTGCGCTCCCGCTCTTGTAGGTCGACGTGAGCAAGAGAAAGCCGAACATCGCGATGATCAAGATCATCAGGAACAGCAGATCGATCCTGAACCCCTCCCGCTTGCGGTAATCGTACCCGCAGCGCGGGCAATCGGGCAGCAACTCGCCCGCCCCGCCCCAGTACGTCTCCTTGCAACGCGGGCAGGTAAAGACCTGGGGGCTTGCCGCCGCACTCATCCTCGCTCCTGCGCGGGAGGCGATTCCTTAGAGAGGCGTTCCAGCTCTTTCTCGAGATCGAACAATCGTTGCGCGGTTTCCGCGAAGAGAGACCCGTTCGGGGAATCCGCTTCGGCCTTCAGCGCAATGAGCGGGCTGTGCAGCAGCTTGTTCGTGATCGCCGCGGCCAGTTCCTCCACCAGCTCGCGCTGCTTCGGAGACAGCGAACCGAGTTTCGCCAGGATCCGCTCGATTTCGGCACGCTGGATCTCAT
>CAZMPH010000002.1:1957-6374 GCA_964568195.1 uncultured Nitrospirales bacterium
CACAACCTCCAGCGACTTCAACCACATAACGACGGAAGGGACTTCCGCCCTGACGATATCTTCAGCTTTCAGGGCCTCCCGGAGCCGCTGCTCCACGTTCATGTCAACGTGCCCCTGGAGATCGTCGATGTTGTAGAGATACGCGTTATCGAGAGTCCCCACCGCCGGGTCGATGTTGCGCGGATCGGAAATATCGATCAGGAACATCGGGCGGTTCCTGCGCAAGTGAATCGCCCGCTGGACGTCTTCGAAACCGATCACGAACGAGTCGGCGGCCGTCGCGCAGACGACAATGTCGGCACCCGCCATTTCACGGCTGAATTCATCGAAGGGGACCGGGAGGGCATTGAACCGTTTGGCGACATCCAGCGCACGATCGTAGTTCCGGTTGGTGATCATCACATGGCGTACGCCCGCGCTGATGAGGTGCCGCGCGGCCAGCTTGCCCATCTCTCCGGCGCCGACCAGCAGGACCGTTTTTTCCGCCAGGTTTTGGAAGATCTTCTTTGCCAGTTCGACCGCCGCATAACTGACCGACACGGCGTTCTCGGCGATCCCGGTTTCGGTCCTCACCCGCTTGCCTACCGAGATCGCTTTCTTGACCACCTTATTGAGCACCACGCCGGTGGACTTTCCAGCCAGCGCGGCTTCGAACGCCTCCTTGACCTGACCAAGGATCTGCGGCTCGCCGATGACCATGGAATCCAGGCTGGCCGCGACACGAAAGAGATGCCTGACGGCTTCGGCCCCGTCCAGCCGGTACAGGTGAGGCTCAACCTGCTCGGGGCTGACGTCGGCGGCGATCGTCACCAGATACTCGCTCAGGGACTCCAGACCGAGTTCCGTATCCTTGACCACGGCGTACAACTCAACGCGGTTGCAGGTGGAGAGGATGACCCCTTCGACGATTCCCGGCCATCGCTTCAGCCGCGCCAATGCTTCGGGCAACCGGGCCTCCGTCACCGCAAGCCGCTCCCGCAGCTCGACCGGAGCCGTTCGATGATTCAATCCGACCGCGACGATGTTCATGGCTCACGCAAAGGGATGCTGCCCCTTCAGAATCACGCCCACCAGAGTAAAGACCACGCCCGCAAACCCGACGACCGTCAGGTAGGCGGCCTTTTTCGCGCGCCAGCCGATCGTGACGCGGCCCAACAGCACGATCAGGTAGAAGAGCCACGTTCCCAATGCACCGATCTGCTCCGCGTTCCAGTTCAAAAACGATCCCCTCGCGAACTCCGCGAACAGCGCGCCGGTGATGATCCCGAGGGTGAGCAGCGGAAACCCCAGGGAAATGGCCCTGCCGTTAAGCTCGTCGAGGAAGTCCAGCGCCGGCAGTTTGCGATACAGGCCGTCCAGATGCTTGGATTTGAGCATGTGCTCCTGAATCAGATACATCAATCCTGCAATGAAGGCGACCGCAAACGCGACGGTGCCCAGCAAGGACAACGTGACGTGCATCCACACGTTGCGGAAGATCGGCTCCAGCGCCCTGATTTCCTTGGGCAGGGCGGCGGCCGAAATCAGGGAGATGAAGGCCAGGGGCAGGATGAATGAACCCAGGATATGAATACGGTAGCGGAGCTCGACGACCAGAAACACCAATACCAGCGCCCAGGAGAAGAAAGAGAGCGCTTCGTGCATCGACGTCAGCGGGATGTGCCCCCCTTCGATCATCCGCGAGACCAGCGCGAGCGTGTGGAAGAAAAACCCGACCCCGGCCACGGCGAACGAGGACTGCGCGCCCTTCTCCCACCGTCCGGCCAGTTGGATCAAAAACAGAGTGGTGCCCAAAAAATAAAGAAGGAGGGTGACCTCGAAGAAGAAAACGTTCATATCGCCACAAGTCCGCTGAATTTCGAGGGAATTTTATTCGGAGAGGACGTTATTCCCTTGTGCGGCATTATAGAGAGGGGGTCAAGGGGGAGTCAAGCAAACCGACATCAGCCTCCCGCGCCGGCGGTCGTTCCCCCGCAGATATTCACCGCCTGACCGGTAATGCCCGCGGCTTGCGGAGAGGCTAAGAAGACAGCCAGGTCGGCGACCTCCGATGCTTCCACCATGCGTTGAATGGGAACCCCCTGAATAGCCTGACGGCGAAATTCTTCAACGGTGACACCCAGTATGGCGGCTGTCTCGGCGATGCCCTGTTGCGCCATGGCCGTGTCCACCCACGTGGGACAGATCGCGTTCACCGTGATCCCGCGCGCGGCGACTTCGAGCGCCAACGCCTTCGTGAACCCGATAATCCCGTGCTTGGCGGCGCAATAGGCCGCGTATCCTGGAACGCCGAATCGTCCCAGCACCGACGAAAGATTGATGATCCGGCCATGTTCGCCATCCCTCATATGCCGAAGGGCCTGCTTGGCGCACAGATACGCACCCGTCAGGTTCGTGTTCAAGATCGCGTGCCAGCGCTCGTCGTCCGGATCGGCCATAGGGGTCCGGCCGGAAACCCCGGCGTTGTTCACAAGGATATCGAGCCGGCCGTAACGGTTGACCACTTCCTCGACTGCGGCACGGACCATGGCCGCGTCAGTCACATCCATCCGGACAGTCAGCACATCATGGCCTACTGCCCGCGCCGCCTCTTCTCCAGCCCGTAAGTGCGCGGGATTTCGGGATCCGATGGCCACGTGCGCTTCTTCGCGAAGAAACGCCAACGCAATCGCCAATCCAATCCCTGTTCCACCACCGGTGACAAGCGCGACCCGATCCCTCAAAATCATACCGTTGGCTTACCTTTTCAATGGTACACGAAGAAAATCACGCAGCGCTTCTGCCGTGCTCGGGAAGGCCAGTTCAGGCCAAGGGATCGCCGCCGACTGATAGCAACGAGCTTCCAGCGTCTCGTCGCCGGCCGCGAGCCGGCCGCCGATCACTTCGGCGGTGTACACGATGATAATGACGGGATACTCAGCATAGGAGTAGACATTCAGCAGTCCGGTCAGGCGGACGTCGAGGCACGCCTCTTCCCGCGTTTCCCGGATCGCCGCATCCTCGACGCGCTCGCCTCGATCCACAAGCCCGCCAGGAAAAACCCACTTTCCATAGGCAGGCTCGATGCTCCGCCTGACCAGGACGATGCCGTCGTCGGTGGGAATGATCGTCCCAACCGCAACCTTGGGATCGATATAGAAAATAAAGCCGCAGCCCCGGCATACCAGACGATCAGGCTCGCCAGCCTTGATCGAACGCCGCTCCAGCGCAGCGCCGCACTTCGGGCAAAATGAATACTCCATCGTGATCAGCGCGGCATCTTAGCACATCGCCATGGCACGAAAAAGTCGCGGCGAGCCGCCCGCCACTTTGATGCTGCGCCTCAATTCAGTTAGGATGCGCCCCATGAGCGATCCCGCAGCAGGCACTCTGTTCATCGTCAGCACCCCGATCGGGAATCTGGAAGACATCACGATCCGCGCCGTGCGCGTCCTGAAGGAAGTCGGCGTCATCGCCGCCGAAGATACCCGCCACACGAAGCAACTCTGCACGCACTTCGGCATTACCACCCCATTGACCAGTTACCATGACTTCAACAAGGAAGAAAAAACGGCGGTCCTGCTCGAACGGCTGCGGTCGGGCGTCAGCGTCGCGCTCGTGTCAGATGCAGGCACCCCGGTCATTTCCGATCCCGGATACTTTTTAATCACCCGGTCAATTGAGGCGAACATCCGGGTCGTGCCGGTGCCGGGCCCGTCAGCCGTGTTGGCGGCGCTCGCGGCCTCAGGCCTGCCCACCGACGCCTTCCGGTTCGAAGGATTCTTGCCGCGTAAGGACGGGCCCCGATCGAAACGCATTGAAAGCCTTCGGGAGGATTCCGCCTCCCTGATCCTGTTCGAGAGCCCCCATCGGATCGGAAAACTCCTGGCGTCCCTTCGTGCCATCCTTGGCAACCGGCGCGCCGTGCTGGCGCGCGAACTGACGAAACGGTTTGAAGAATTTCACCGCGGGACTCTGGATGAGCTGCTGACGCAGGTCCAAGCCCATCCGCCAAAGGGCGAGATCACGCTGGTGGTCGAAGGGGTTTCGAAACGAAAGCGGTCGGATCGCGAGGACAACCCTCTCAAAGAGCGAGACTGTCAGGATGGAATAGACGCCTAAAAAAATCGGGCGGCGGCCTTTCGACCGCCGCCCGACGGAGATTCCACCGATTACCCGATGTGTACGCGCGTGGACACACCGAATTTAATCCGTGGCGAAACTATTTCCCGTAATCCGACGCTCTCCCCTCATGACACTGGAAGCACTGCCCGCCGACGCCACCCATCGTGGAGGAATCCTTGCTGAAAATCGCACGATCCGTGTCCGGGTTATAGCCGGCTTGCGGGACGAGGTTGGTCGGGTTATCGGCCGCGCGGATGATGCTGGCCGAGAGCGCGATGGGATCGCCATCGGGGATATCAGCGGCAAATGCACC
>CAZMPH010000002.1:6384-6895 GCA_964568195.1 uncultured Nitrospirales bacterium
TCTCCGGACCCAGCCGAATCGTGACGAGAGCGCCACCGCCGGTCTCGACGTAGATCTTGCCTGCCGCCATATCCTTGCCCCAGAGACGCCCATAGATCGTTTCAGGCTTCGCGAGCAGCTGAAGCATGAAGGCGTTATCCACACCGCCGGCTGCGCCGGTGCCAGCGAAACCATCCTGCAGCACCGGCCGCTCCTGGGCCATCGCCGTTCCCGCAACCATGAAGGAGAAAAGGGCAATTGCACCGACTGCTAAGAACTTGCTCATAATGATTCACCTCCCCTCCGGAGTATATATGATGACCGACGGCGCCTGTACGCCGCCACTTTCTCCTGAGGCGTTACCCTTACCCAGTCAAAAGATGGCGGCACTATAGCGCAGGCCTCACCCTCTGTCAAGAGGGTAATGAGGCAGGGAAATTAGAGGGTTTTAGCGGGCCAGAAGATTACTTGCGGTATTGAATATCCAGGCCTATTTGATCGAAAGGCCGGGCACGCGCAAGCGAGGAGCGCC
>CAZMPH010000002.1:6905-15806 GCA_964568195.1 uncultured Nitrospirales bacterium
CACTGGAGGTATTGATATCCGGCACTTGTGATCGAAGTGCCGGTTCAGCTAGCTCGGAGTGGTGCCCGGGGGGAGGGTCGAACTCCCATGGTGTTGCCACCGGCGGATTTTGAGTCCGCTGCGTCTGCCATTTCGCCACCCGGGCATGCGCCGCGCGCCTCGGCGTTTCTAACACGCTGCACTTGAACCGTCAAGGCGGGTAAGCCGGCGGCGGTTCCTTTCAGCAGCAAGGCTATGCTAGAATCCGCCTCGCTCGGGAAAGAGGAAAGAGAGAAAAGGAGAAACCCGTCATGGCACAGGTCCAATGCGTCCGTTGCGGCAACCAGGGAGAAGCAATCACCGAACCGTTGTTCCTGGGCAAGCTCGAGTCCCAAGTGAAAGCCAACATCTGCGCGCCCTGCTGGGCCGAGTGGGTGAAGATGCGGGTGATGGTCATCAACGAATACCGCGTGAACCTCGGCGAGGAAAGCGGCCGCGCCCTCGTCAGAGAGCAGATGCTCAGCTTCCTGAAATTGCCGAAACCGGAACAGCAAACGCAGTAAAGAATCCGGACCGGAGGGACACCCCGGCGGGCTCTTCGAAAAAGGCCGGCGGCACGGCGTCGCTCATTTGACAACGACGAGGTGAAAGTGGTAGGTAAAGAACAGTTTTTAGGTGCTGAATGCTGACCCAGATGCACGTCCGGGGGTTGATGTTCGACCCCTATACCAATGCCTACATCATCATTCTGCGGGATGACAGCAACACCGAGATGCTTCCCATCTGGGTGGGCAAACCGGAGGCCAGCGCCATCAGTTTTGCCATGGAAGGGATCACGACTCCCAGGCCGATGACCCATGACCTCATGAAAACCGTGCTGGATACCGCGGACGCCACAGTCATCAGCGTGGTAGTCACCGATCTCAAAGAAAACACCTATTATGCGAGAGTCCATCTCCTCTATGAAGATTCGGAGTACTCGATCGACGCTAGGCCTAGCGATGCAATTGCGCTGGCCTTGCGGGCGAAGGCCCCTGTCTTCGTCAACGACGATGTCATCCGCAAGCACAGCACTGAAGAGATGGACCGCTGGTTGGAGAATCTCAAGCCCGAGGACTTCGGCAAGTTCGACGCGTGACGGGTCTTCCGTCCCTCTCGGCAACAGCTGTCGCGATCAGCCTCAATCGCTACGATGACGGAGAGCGGTGTGGTTAAATTAACGGTGCAAGGAGTCATGCCTGACGCGATCCCCAATTCGGACAGCCAGGTCGTGATCCTGCAGGATGAGAGCAAAGCCAATACGCTCCCGATCTGGGTGGGGGTTGCAGAGGGAACGGCCATCCGGTTGGCCATGGAAGGAGTCATTCCTCCGCGGCCGCTCAGCCATGATTTGATCCGGAATCTGACCGAGCAACTGGGCTTGAAAATCTCGAAGGTCGTCGTCACGGATGTCAAGAACAACACCTACTATGCCTCGATTTACCTGAGCAGCAAGCAGTCCGAGTTGACCGTGGACTCCAGGCCGAGCGACGCCATCGCCCTGGCCTTGCGGACCAGCAGTCCGATCTACGCAGCGCAGGACGTTCTGGACCGGTTGGCGCCTGAAAACGTCGATCCGTGGCTGAAGATGCTGGGCTCGAAGGAGTTCGGGGGCACAGTCTAGTACGAGGAGCGGGAGCATCATGGCAAGAACCTATTCCGCCAAGGAAACGGACATCAAGCGCAAGTGGTACGTCGTCGACGCCGACGGCAAAACACTGGGCCGGCTGGCCACGCAAATCGCCATCGTCCTACGAGGCAAGCACAAGCCGATCTTTACTCCTCACGTGGACACGGGCGACCACGTGATCGTCGTGAATGCCGAGAAGATTCACTTGACCGGCGACAAAGTCCGACAGAAAACGTATTATCGGCATTCGGGCTACCCCGGAGGCTTGAAATCGGAGACGGTAAAGGATGTGCTGGCGCGCAAGCCGTCCGCGGTCGTCGAGCGGGCCATCAAAGGGATGCTGCCCAAAACCACGCTCGGCAAACAGATGGCTCGAAAACTGAATGTCTATGCGGGCCCGACGCATCCGCATCAAGCCCAGCAGCCCGAAGTTTTGCCGCTCTGACTTCTGAACAGGAGATTTTGCGCCTATGTCCATGAAAGACGCGACGAGCGCCACAGGAAAACGCAAACGTGCCATCTGCCGGGCCTGGATACAGGCCGGCTCCGGCAAGTTCACCGTCAACGACCGTCCCATCGAGTCCTATTTTCCTAGGGCGACTCATCGCACGACGGTCACCTATCCGATCGAGCTCGCCAACCTGCAGGGCAAACTGGACGTGACGGCGACGATCGAAGGCGGCGGTAATACCGGCCAGGCCGGCGCGTTGCGTCATGCCGTATCCAAGGCGTTGGTGACAATGGATCCCGCGTTGCGGCCCGTCCTGAAAAAGGAAGGCTTGCTCACCAGGGACTCTCGGACGAAGGAACGGAAGAAATACGGGCAGAAGGGAGCCCGCAAGCGCTTCCAGTTCTCAAAGCGGTAAACGGGGCTGCGACCCTTTTCGAAGGGAAGGCCCCTCGGCCTTCCCTTTTTTATTGGAGTCTGTCGATGACATCGGTTGCAGTGGTCGGTGCGAGCGGCTACGTCGGAGGAGAACTCCTGCGTCTGCTGTTTCGCCATCCCAAGGCCAAGGTCACGGCCGTGACCTCGGAACAATCTTCCGGAAAACCGGTCCAAGCGCTCTTCCCTAACCTGAGGGGGCCGGAGCTGCTCTGCGAATCCTTGGACCCGCAACAAGTGGCCGCCCGAGCCGAGGTCATCTTCCTGGCCCTCCCCCATACGAAATCGGCAGGACCTGCGCAGACGTTTCTCAAGACCGGCCGGAAGGTCATCGATTTAAGCGCCGACTTCCGTCTCAAGGACGCGCGGACTTACGAGACCTGGTATCAGACCTCTCATCCCTGCCCGGATCTTCTTCGGACGGCCGTCTACGGCTTGCCCGAGCTGCATCGGGACGCGATCCGTTCGGCATCGCTGGTCGCCTCGCCGGGGTGCTATCCGACCGCCGCGATCCTCTCACTGGCGCCGCTGGCGAAGCACCAGCTGTTGGGCGACCAGATCATCATCGATGCGAAGTCGGGCATCTCCGGCGCCGGGCGGAGCTTGGCCTTGTCCTACCATTTCCCCGAAGCGAACGAATCCGTAGAAGCCTACAAGCTGGGCGCACACCGGCACATTCCGGAGATCGAGCAGGAGCTCCGCGCGATGGTGACGTTCACGCCTCACCTCGTGCCCATGACCCGGGGCATTCTCAGCACGGCATACGTGCGGCTCAAGCAGGCCCGAACGTCGGAGCAACTGACCGCACTCTACAGAGAGTTCTACAAAGGAGAACCCTTTGTCTGCGTGCTGAACCCGGGACAATCTCCGAACCCCAGCCATACGCGCGGGGCAAACTTCTGCGAAGTGTCCGCCTTCGCCGATCCTCGCACAGGGACGGCCATCCTCATGGCCGCCCTGGATAACTTGGTAAAAGGAGCGGCCGGTCAAGCCGTTCAAGCGTTCAACCTGATGCAGGGGTGGGACGAAACGCTCGGGCTGCAGGATTCCGGCCTTTATCCCTGACCAGCGCGCTCTATTCAAAAAGACACCACGGGACAACAAGATGAAAGTCGTCACAGGAGGCATTACAGCCGTGACCGGGGTCTTGGCCGCCGGGATGGCCGCCGGGATCAAGAAGGGCGAGGCGCTTGACCTCGCACTGATCGTTTCCGAACGGGAAGCGACGGTGGCAGGAGTCTTCACCACCAATAAGGTCGTGGCTCCTCCACTCATTTGGGACCGCCAGCGGCTGCGCCGGGGGAAGGGCCGGGCCATCATCGTCAACAGCGGGAACGCCAATGCCTGCACGGGCCGCCGCGGATACGACGATGCCGTGACCATGGCGGCGCTGACTGCCAGCGCCTTGGGCGTGCCGCGGGAGGACGTCTATGTCGGTTCGACCGGCGTGATCGGGAAACCCCTTCCCATGGAGAAAATCGAGGCGGCCATACCGCTGCTCGCCGCCCGCCTCCATCGCCACGGCGGAGAGGACGCCGCGCGTGCCATCATGACGACCGATACCACCGTCAAAACCGCCGCCGTCTCCGACTCGATCGGGGGACGCACGGTCACGGTAGGCGGGATCGCCAAAGGATCCGGCATGATTCATCCGAACATGGCCACGATGCTCGCCTATCTGGCTACCGACGCGCAGGTTCCGCGCACGGTTCTGCAGCGCGGGCTCCGGCAGGCCACGGAGCGGTCGTTCAATCGCATCCCGGTAGACGGCGACACCAGCACGAACGACATGGTGCTGTGTATGGCCAACGGAATGGCCGGCAACCGGCCGTTCAAGCCGGGCAGCGCCGACGCGCGCCGATTCCAGTCGCTTCTGGACCATGTCTGCCTCGACTTGGCCAAGAAGGTCGCGTGGGACGGCGAAGGGGCGACCAAATTCGTGGAACTACGCGTGAAGGGAGCCCGGACCCAAGCCGACGCCCTTCGCGCGGCCATCACCATCGCCACGTCAAGCCTGGTGAAGACCGCATGGTTTGGCGAAGATGCCAATTGGGGACGCACCATGGCGGCTCTGGGGCGATCCGGAGCTCGGATTGCTGAAGACCGCATCGCAATCATGGTCGGCCCCGTTCAGATCGTCCGCCGCGGGATGGGGCTCGGACCCGACGCTGAAGAACAAGCGAACGCTGTCATGAAGTCTCGCGAATTCACGGTCACGATCAATCTGGGGATGGGACATGCCGACGCCACAGTCTGGACCACGGACCTCACGATGGACTACATCAAAATCAACGCCTCTTACCGGTCGTGATGACAATCTTTTATCTTGAACATCAATCGGTAACGTGTTAATTTTCAGGAGTTTGGGCCAGTCGTTATACCGGCCGGACAGTCCGCCGCGTGGAAGCGACGGGAATTATTCACAATCTCTGTACGTCCGCCTTTGCGGATGAGATGCCGACGCCGTAAGGACCTGAGAAATCCTCCCGCCACGTCCTCGAGACGGACGCGGGTCGCGCCGGCTAAAGGAAAGGGGGTGACGGTTCATGGGAGCGATCACGATTAAGGACCTGCTGGAGGCCGGCGTGCACTTCGGCCACCAGACCAACCGATGGAATCCGAAGATGAAGCGCCACATCTTCGGAGAACGAAACGGGATTTACATCATCGATCTGCAGCAGACCCTCGCCCGCTTCGACGCCGCCTATGACTTCGTGCGGCAGACCGTCGCCCAGGGGGAATCCGTTTTGTTTGTCGGCACCAAGCGGCAGAGCAGCGACATCGTCGAAGAAGAGGCCAAACGGTGCCAGATGTTTTATGTCTCACGGCGCTGGCTGGGCGGGATGCTGACGAACTTCAATACCATCCGGAAGAGCATCGATAAATTGCGCAAGATCGAGGCCGCATCGGCCGACGGCACCTACGAGCGCCTTCCCAAGAAAGAAGTCGCCGGGCTGGAGAAAGAGCGCCTGCGCCTCGAAGTGAGCCTGGGCGGCATCAAGGGCATGCACGGCCTCCCCGGCTGCATTTACGTGGCCGATACGCGGGGCGAGCGCATCGCCATCATGGAAGCGCACCGGCTGGGCATTCCCATCGTCGCCATCGTCGATACCAACTGCGACCCCGACGGGATCGAATATCTCATTCCCGGCAATGACGACGCGATGCGCTCAGTCAGACTGCTCACATCCAAAATCGCCGACGCCGTGATCGAGGGCCTGCACCTGCGCGCCCAGCGCGCAGAGGACGAGAAGCCCGGGGCGTTGACGCCGACCGAGATGCGGACCGTTCAGGCCGCCGGAGCCAGAGTTTAAGCGCGAACTGCAATCAGGAGAAGAGTTAAGGAGTCGGAGCAACATGGCAGGAGACAGCGCGCTCGTAAAGGAACTTCGGCGGAAGACCGGTGCCGGCATCATGGATTGCAAGCAGGCCCTGGTGGAAAACGGAGACGACATCGGCAAGGCCATCGACTGGCTTCGGCAAAAGGGGCTCGCCGCGGCCGGCAAGAAAGCCGGTCGCGTCACGAACGAAGGCGTTATCGCCTCCTACATCCATCCCGGCAGCAAGGTCGGCGTCTTGATCGAGGTCAACTGCGAAACCGATTTTGTCGCCCGGAACGACGAATTCCAGGCCTTGGTCCGCGACTTAAACCTTCAGATCGCGGCCTCCAAGCCGGCCTACGTCCGCCGCGAGGATGTTCCCAAAGACGTCGTCGACAAAGAGGTGGATATCTATCGGGGGCAGGCGAAGGAAATGGGGAAACCCCAAGCCGCCTGGGAGAAGATTGCCACGGGCAAGTTGGAAAAATTCTACCAGGACAACTGCCTGATGGAGCAGCCGTTCATCAAAGACCCCAACGTGAAGATCGCCGACCTGTTCACGCAGAAGATCGCGAAGATCGGGGAAAACATCACCGTCAGGCGGTTCACCCGATACCAGCTCGGCGAAGAGGAATGAGCCTCGCGGCGTATAAGCGCGTCCTCCTGAAGATCAGCGGAGAAGTTCTCGCCGGCGAACAGTCCTTCGGCCTTGACGCCCGGATGATTCACTACATCGCCTCGGAAATCGCGGAGGTGGCCGCGATGGGGGTTGAAGTCGCCGTTGTGATCGGCGGCGGAAACATCTTCCGCGGCATTGACGCGGCCAACGGCGGCATGGAGCGGGCCTCGGCCGACTACATGGGCATGCTGGCCACCATGCTCAACGCGCTCGCCCTTCAGAACGCGCTGGAAAAGCTGGGCGCCGTCACCCGCGTCCAGTCCGCCATCGACATGCGCCAACTGGCCGAGGGATACATCCGCCGACGGGCGATCCGCCACCTGGAAAAGAAGCGCGTGGTCATTTTCGCAGCGGGCACCGGCAATCCGTACTTCTCGACCGACACCGCCGCTGCGCTCCGAGCAATGGAAATCGGAGCCGAGGTCATCCTGAAAGGCACCAAGGTCTCAGGCATCTACGACGACGATCCCATGAAGAACCCCAACGCCGTGAAATTCGACCGGCTGTCCTTCCTGACCGTCATCGACAAGCGCCTCAAAGTCATGGACTCGACCGCCATTTCCCTGTGCATGGACCACAACCTTCCGATCATCGTCTTCAACGTCAAGGAGAAGGGCAACATCAAGCGGATCGTCCAGGGGGAGAAACTCGGCACGCTGGTCAAGGACGAAGTGGGCCAGGCCTAACTCCCCGGGGAGGGAACGCATGCAAGCCGCACACAAGAAGAAAGCCACGGACAAAATGGAGGGCCAGCTCGATCACCTGCGCCACGAGATGGCCGCGATCCGCACGGGACGGGCCTCGCTGGGGCTGCTGGACCACGTCAAGGTGGATTATTACGGCACGCCCACGCCACTCAAGCAGGTCGCGACCCTCGCGGTGCCCGAGAATCGGCTCATCACCGTCCAGCCGTTCGATCCCCAGATCATCAAAGACATCGAAAAAGCGATCCTGGCGTCCGATCTCGGCTTGACTCCCGCGAACGACGGGAAGCTGATCCGCCTGCCGATCCCGCCGCTGACCGAAGACCGCCGCAAGGACCTGGTGAAGCTGGCCAAGAAGATCGCCGAAGAGGTCCGGGTCCACATCCGCAACATCCGGCGGGACGTTCTTGAGGAAATCAAGAAGGCCCAGAAAGCCTCGCAAATGACCGAGGACGAGGCCAAAAAGTCCCATGACGAAATCCAGAAACTGACCGATACGTACACCATGAAAGTGGACGAGATTGTCAAAAAGAAGGAGACGGAGATCACCGAAATTTGAATCCCACCGTCGTCGAGATTTCTCTTCCCTCTCTCCGCCACAATCTCCAGGAAGTCGCACAACGTGTCGGCGCCGCCGCCATTCTGGCCGTCGTGAAAGCGAACGCCTATGGCCACGGAGCGATTCCCGTCTCGCAGGCCCTTCTGGCCGCAGGCGCGCACCAACTGGGCGTCTCGACAATGGAGGAGGGTCTCGCGCTCCGGGACGCCGGCGTCACTGCACCGATTCTGGTGATGGGTGGGGTCTACGATATCCCGACGGTGCAGCAATCCAATCTCACTCCAGTTCTCCTCTCACGCGATGCCATCGAAACGGCGGCCCGGCTCGCAGATCCTCGCACCGTCCCCTTGCGCGTCCATCTCAAGGTCGACACCGGCATGAGCCGTCTCGGGGTCACTCCAGAGGAAGCCCTGGCTCTTCTCCGCTCAGACTGGCCTCCCAATCTCCATCTCGAGGGTGTGATGAGCCACCTGGCCTCGGCCGATGAACCGGACGGCGGACCGGCCGAAGAACAGCTGGCCCGATTCCGTTCGTTCCTCGACGCGATCCAGACGGCGGGACTGAAAGTCCCCACCGCGCATATCGCCAACAGCGCGGCGATCCTGCGCTTTCCATCGAGCCGATTTGACCTCGTTCGCCCAGGCCTCATGCTGTACGGCTATTCCTCAGGACCGATGCCTTCCGCGGATCTTCGTCCAGTCCTGACCTGGAAGACCCGCGTCATCCAGGTCAAGCGAGTGGATAAAGGCCAGCCGGTCAGTTACGGCGGGACGTTCATCGCCCCACGCCCGTCGACCCTGGCCGTCCTGCCGGTCGGCTACGCGGATGGCTACAGCCGCGCCCTTTCCAACAAAGGCCGTGTGCTCATCGGAGACCGGCCGGCCCCGGTGGTCGGACGCGTCTGCATGGACCTCACGGTCGTGGACGTGACGGACCACCTGGCAGTTCGCCCCGGAGACGAAGCGGTTTTGCTGGGACGGCAGGGCTCGGCCGCAATTACCGCGGATGACCTTGCAGCCTGGCAGAACACCATCAGCTACGAAGTCCTCTGCCAGATCGGCCCCCGGGTGACGCGCGTCTACCTGGAGGATTGACCTCCGGCCGCGTC
>CAZMPH010000002.1:15816-19517 GCA_964568195.1 uncultured Nitrospirales bacterium
CTCCGCCTGCGGGAAAGATCGCCCCGCCCTCGCTTGCCTGAACCCTGGAAACTCGGTATAGTGCCGCCACTTCAGTTGTTTCACTGAAAGAGACGTCCAATGGATCTTGCCGTAGCCCGTATCGAGGACACTCTCAAAGGGTATGTCGCGACGGTACAGGATTTTGCGCAGCTCTGCGCAATCACCGCCACGGGTGTCTTCAGGCGGCCGTGGTACGTCCAGGAAACCGTCTATCACATGGACCGGATCGGGGTGGGTTCGCTCTTCATCGTCATTCTGACCGGCATCTTTACGGGAATGGTTTTGACCCTCCAGGGCGCGATCCAGCTCGAGCCGTACGGCGCCGTTCCCTACGTCTCGAAACTCGTGAGCGCCTCGGTCGTCCGCGAGCTCGGACCCGTGCTCGCCGCGTTGATGATCGCCGGGCGCGTGGGTTCCGGCATCGCCTCCGAACTGGCTTCGATGCAGGTTACCGAGCAAATTGACGCGCTGAGGGCCGAAGGCACCGATCCCATCAAGAAACTCATCACCACACGCCTGATCGCATCCCTCATCATGGTGCCCGTCCTGACCGTCATCACGAACGGCATCGCCATCTTCGGCGGCTATCTGATCGCCCATTTCTACCTGAGCATCGACTCGTTCTTCTACTGGACCTGGGCGTTCGAGGCCCTCCGTCCCATGGATCTGGTGTACGGCCTGATCAAACCGCTGGTGTTCGGGTTCATCATCTGCATGGTCGGCTGCTACGCCGGTCTCAGCACCTCGGGCGGCACGGTCGGCGTCGGGCAATCCACGACCCAGGCCATGGTGACGTCATCCATCATGATCCTGATGTCGGACTTTTTCCTGACCAAGCTGTTCATCTATCTGGGGTAGTAAGCCGTGATACGATTCTCGAATGTCTCGCTGAAGTTCGACGGGCGGTATGCCCTGAAAAACATTTCAATGGAAGTGCCCCACGGCACGACGCAGGTCATTCTCGGCGGGAGCGGCTGCGGGAAGACCACCACCCTGCGGCTGATCCTGGGGCTCCTCCACCCGGAGTCCGGCTCGATCCTCATCGACGGCCAGGAGATCGTCGGCCTCACGGAGAGACAGATAGCCCCCATCCGCGCCCAAATGGCCATGGTCTTCCAGGGCGCGGCCCTCTTCGACTCACTATCGGTGCGCGAGAACGTCGGCTACCGCCTCTGGGAGGAAGGCACGCTGGACGACGACGCCATCGAGCAGCGCGTGGTCGAGAGCCTCCGGTTCGTCGGGCTGGAAGATACGCAGGACAAGATGCCGGCCGAATTGAGCGGGGGCATGAAAAAGCGCGTGGCGATCGCTCGCGCTTTGGCTTGCAAGCCCACGCTCATCCTCTTCGATGAGCCGACCGCCGGGCTGGATCCCATCAACACCCACCTCGTCAGCGAGCTCGTCTGCCGGCTGCACCAGGAAGAACAGGTCACCCAGGTCGTGGTGACCCACGACCTGGAGACCGCCTACCGCGTGGCGGATCGGCTCATCATGATCCACCGTGGGGAAAAGATCTTCGACGGCTCGGTGGATGCGCTCCAGACGTCCGAAGACCCGCGGATTCGCACGTTCCTCAAGCCAGCGGAAGTGCTGGCCGAGCCGGGCTGCTTCCCCTGCAAGGACGGGGGCGTCCGCGTGGTCACGCCAGCCGCTGAAAAGGTCGGGAGGACGCCGGCGTGATGCGGCGCACCGAAATGACCTGGGCCCAGCTCAAGGTGGGGATCGTGATCCTCCTCGCCATCGCCGGCATTCTCTACGCAATCATGAATCTGAACGAAGGCATGGGTGTCTTCACGTCGGCCTCTGCATTCCGCGCATACATAGACGACAGCCAGGGCATCAAGGTCGGCGCGCCGGTCCGGATGAGCGGCGTGGACATCGGGAATGTGAAACAAGTCACCATCGAACCCGACAAAGGCCAGGTGGCGGTCCACTTCACGATCAACGACGAGATGCGCCCTCTTCTCCACAGCGACGCCGCCGTTCTGATCCGTCCGATGGGCCTGCTGGGCGATAAATACCTCGACCTCCTGCCCGGCTCGCCCAAACAGCCGCCCCTGCCAGAAGGAGCCGTCCTGAGCGGACACGGCGAGACCGGCATTGCCGGCGTCGCCGGGAGCGCCACGAACACCCTGCAGAACGTGGACCAGACCTTGCGAGAGCTGCAGGGGATTCTGCGCAACATCAAAGCAGGCAAGGGCACTGCCGGCAAGCTCGTCAACGATCCGGCGCTGTATAACCAGACCGCCCAGTTGATCCGAAAGGTGGACGCCCTGACCGAGAAGACCAGCCAATTGCTCGCCAAGGTCGAGCGCGGCGACGGTACCCTCGGCAAGCTGATGACGGATCGCACGCTCTATGACCGGGCAACGGCGGCCGTCGAGGAAATGCAGAAGCTGGGAGCCCTGCTCAATCGCCCGGACGGCACCCTGGGAAAACTGGCCCGCGACCCCGCTTTGTACCAGCGATTGGAAGGCGTCACCGCGAAGGGAGAAGCCGTAGTCGGGAAGATCGAGCGTGGTGACGGCACGCTCGGCAAGCTGGTCAACCAGGATCAACTCTACAAGCGGGCGGACAAGGTGCTGTCCGAAGTCGAGGGGTTGATTACGGACATCAAGAAAGATCCGAAACGCTACTTCAAGTTCTCGGTGTTCTAGGTCTTTAACTTCCTCCCCAGGCGCTTCTCCACGCTCATCACTTTCCCGCTTAACCGTCCCTTTGCGCCCTTGCGGTAATCCACCTTGATCGAGCAGGAGATGCGGTTGCAGTCCTTGCGCATCCGCTCATAGCACCGCTTCACCACGCCGAACACCTCGTCCCAGTCCCCTTCCAGCACCGTCCCCATGGGATTGAGGCGATAGTCCACCCCGCTCTTATCGACGATCTCCAGCGACCGGGCGACATATTTGCCCACGCTCTCGCCCTTGCCGAGGGGCGACATGCTGAACTCCAGCAACACCATCGTCTATGCCCCTTTCTCCTCGGCCTTCTTCTCGACCTTGGGAAACTCAATCTTCGCGTGAAGCTTTACTTTAGAAACCGCATCTCGCAATAATTGATGGCGTTTTTCAATATGTGGTTCGGTCTCCTGAAGATGCGCACGGTACGCGTCCAGCCACTCGAGAAAGACTTCGAAGCGCTCGTCGAAGAGCGGTTCGAGATCCTGCCGCAACCGGCTGGCCAGCGCCGGCGAAACCCCGCTGGTGCTGATGGCGATCCGAAGCGGCCCCCTGGCGACCAGCGCCGGCATCGTGAAAGTCGAATAGTCCGGCTGGTCGGTGGAGCAGAGCAGGAACCCTTTCTGCTTGGCCAGTTTGAACAGGTCGCGGCTGAGGACCTCATCAGTTTTCACGGTGTTCATGACCAGCCACACCCCCCCATCCACATCCGAACCCTTGAACCGGCGGCCCCGGTGAAGGATTTTGGCCGAAGCGGCCAAGCCCTTCAGGGCATCATTCAGTTTGGGACTGATGATGGTCACCTTGGCTCCGGCTTCCAGAAGCCGCGTGGTCTTTTCTTTTGCCTCGTCTTCTCCTCCGATCACCAAACATGCCCGGTCTTTGACATCGAGATTGATTTGAAAGCCGAATTTCATGTGTTCCTCCCTAGCTCGGATCACCCATAGATGCCTGCTGCGTCGCCTGATCCTCTCGCCCGGCGCGGCTTTTCTCGTTCGGCCT
>CAZMPH010000002.1:19527-21117 GCA_964568195.1 uncultured Nitrospirales bacterium
GCATCCATGAGTAATCCGAGCTTGCCTCCTCACAAACGGCGACCGCATCTTACCGTATCATTCGAACCGAGGTAAATACATTGTCCCAATTCCGCACGTCGGCTATAATCCCGCCGTGAACAAGAAAATTGCCGTGCCTCTCATTTTCGTCGGCATCGTCCTGCTGGCCGCGGTGGCGGCGTGGCAGGGCCTTCTCCATGGAGGGAAGGACGCCTCCGGGTCGATTTCAGGCACCGTCACGATCGATCCCGCTCTGGCCTTCCAAGTGGCCCCCACGGATGTCCTCTTCGTGATCGTGCGCCGACCGAGCGGCCCGCCGCGCCCCCTCGCGGCACTTCGGATCGAACACCCCAAATTCCCCCAGCCCTTCGCAGTCACAAATGCCGACGTGATGCTCCAGGGCTCTGAGCTCAAGGGCATGGTGGCGATCATCGCGAGGCTGGACAAAGACGGCAGCGCGGGTCCCGCACAGCCCGGCGACATCGAAGGGGAGTTCTCCAAAAATCCCACTATGGTGGGCGCCAAAGACGTCGAGATCGTCCTCAACCGGATCAAGTAAGCAATAAAAAAGGGAGGTCGCCAGACGGCGACCTCCCCCCTCCCCGGCATTCACCCGGTTACGGTTCCGGGATATCGGACTCGAGCTCCATATTCCAGTAGAGATAGTCCCGCCAGCTCTCCGGCGTGTTCCGGATGCCGATCGTGATCGTGACCACCGGGTGCCATCTCGGCTTGACCGGTTTCCTCAGCAAATGCATGGCCGCCCCGTCCGGCGTCCGCCCACTTTTGCGATTGTTACAAGCCCAGCAGGCCGTGACGATGTTTTCCCACGTCTTCGTGCCCCCCTTGGCGATCGGGATCACATGGTCGAAGGTGAGGTCCTCCGTCCGGAACTTCCGCCGGCAGTACTGACACTTGAACCCGTCG
Organism: uncultured Nitrospirales bacterium; assembly: GCA_964568195.1. GTDB lineage: Bacteria > Nitrospirota > Nitrospiria > Nitrospirales > NS-4 > SCTG01. The sequence continues at coordinate 20,455 of CAZMPH010000002.1, forward strand.
CGGGTAAAGATATTAATCCGTGAAAACTTGACCGAGCGATGGGCCTCGCGGATCTTGACCATCTTCAACAGCCGCATGACCGCCGGCAGCTTGAAGGAGATCGACACGCCGTGGATTTCGCGGTCATAGACCTCGAGCACTTCGACCTTCCCCAGCCACAGCAGGGTAATGGCCTTCTGCCAATTCAAAACTCGGAGTGGTTCGTATGTGGCGTTCAGCAGCAGGGTGAGCTCCATAAACCCCCTTTCACCAGAAACGAAATCCGATCATCATGCCCCTTCTCGGCACAGGGCGCCACCCAATATAGACGGTTCGTATAACATAGAGCAATATGAAAATCCAGCCCCGCCCTTCAGCCCCTCCCGTCTTGAAGTCCCGGCGGACGCAGATTACAATCCGGCCATGGGATCTTTCGTCCATGTTGCTGATCTCTCGGACATCCCTCCAGGCACCGCCAAAGTCGTCGCAGTGCAGAACGTCGAGGTGGCGCTCTTCAACCTGGAGGGGTCAATCTATGCCATCGACAACATGTGCCAGCACGCCGGCGGCCCCGTTCATCGCCCAGTACCACGCCATGCCGCGGTCGCCGAACCGCGCCATCCCCGACGGGAAGAACAGCCCCATGCCGAATGTGCGCGTGGCCAGCCAATCCAGGGATATGAA
>CAZMPH010000002.1:21127-26688 GCA_964568195.1 uncultured Nitrospirales bacterium
CCCTTGGGGGAGGGCAAGATCAAGGGCGACGTCGTCATCTGTCCCTGGCACGGCTACCGCTACCACATCAAAACAGGCCAGTACGTCAAAAATCCGGACATGCGCGTGGCCTGTTACCAGGTGAAGGTCGAAGACGGAAAAATCTCGGTCTCCGTCACGCCATGATGCACGGCCTTCTCGCACTAGCGTTGCTGTCGTGGCTGCTGGGCGCCGGTCCGGCGCCCAGCAGGGCCGAGCAGAAAGCGACCTCGCCGGCGAACTCCCCGCCCGGCAAAGAGTTCCCCGACCTCGGAAACATCCACATCAAGCGACTAGGCGACCCCCACGCGTCTTACAACAGCGATCCCCCCACGTCGGGTCCACATATGCCGGGGATCGCCCCCTGGGGAGCCTATGACAAGTCCATCCCCAAGGAATACCAGGTACACAACCTTGAAGACGGCGGCGTGGTCATCCAGTATAACTGCCCGAAGGGATGCCCCGATTTGGTGAAAAGGCTGGAGGGCGTCTTCTTCAAGTATAAAGCCCGCGTCCCAAAGGAGAAAAAATACATGCACCTGATCCTGGCGCCCTACCCCGACATGGACGCGCGGATCGCGCTCACGGCCTGGACGCGGCTCGACAAGTTCAACGACTTCGACGAGGCCCGGATCGACCGCTTCGTCGAGGCCTACATCGGCATCGACCACCACAAGAAAGACGGCGGGAAGTAATCCTCACGGCGGCATGACCTCGACGGCCGGGCGAGAGCGAGGAATAACCGCCGGCGGGCTGAGCCGTACCGTCCAAAGATATTCCCATTCGATCCACCGGTGCTTTTGATCGCCCGGCAAACGTACCACCACCCGCACACGGTAGCTGTCCCGCTCACCGGCCTGATCATCCGGCCGCACGGCCCAATCGCCGATGGAGGGAGACCGGTCCGCGGTCCGGTTGGCTCTCATGACGGCGTCAATAGCCTGGCGGATCGAGGGCGCGGAGCGCGCCGGATGCGTCTGCACCAACGCCAAGGCCCGCGCGGCCCGCGGATCGCTCATCGGGTCCAGCGGCTTCCAGAAAATGTAGCCGGCGACGCCGCCGACTAAAAGCGCAACCGCAGCCCATTCGAGCGCGATAACGAGAGATGAGCGAGGCCGCGGCTCAGGGTTCATGACCACCCCACCGACTTGACAACCCGAAACGCCATTCTGTACAAGTACCACGCGTGAAATACTTTATCTACAGCGAGACCCTCCACCCCAACCAACTGAAAGAGCGGGCTCCTGAAGCCACATTCCTGCATCGGGCGTACCTGCCTGACCATACCCTGACCTTTCCCCGCTGGTCGTCCCAGTGGCGCTGCGGGATGGCCGGCATCATCCCGTCCGTCGGCGACCGGGTGTGGGGAGCCGTGTTCGACATCACGCAGGAGGACCTGAAAATCCTCGATCAATACGGGGACGAAGTGCCGGCTGGCGCGTTCCGCCATTCCACCATCAACGTCTATCCGGAACATGAAGAAGACCAGACCCCTGCCAAGGAAATGGTCACGACCCACATCGCCAAGCCCGCCGGCAAGTTTAAGCCGCAAGACCATTATATTGACTTCGTGCTCGCCGGCATCAAGCATTGGAAGCTCCCCCAGGAATGCATAGACTGGTGGGAAGACCAGCGTCCGCGACGATAGGAGAGACGCCATGCCCGTCTATGAATATCACTGCACTGGTTGCGCAAACCAGTTCTCCCTCATGCAATCCGTCCATACCAAGCCGGGCGAGACCGCTTGCCCGCAATGTGGGACGACCCGTGTCGAGCGCCTGATCTCCAGGTTCGCCGCCAAGACCTACGGCTCGGGAGACGCCGATCCTTCAGGCGGCACCAGCTGCGGCCACGGAGGCGCCGGCGGTCACTGATTCGACCTGACAGACTACCCACCACAAAAGGAGCCACCGTGCCCAAGCCCAAATATCATATCCTCGTGTGCAAAAACACCCGCCCCCCGGGCCACCCCAAAGGTTCGTGTGGCGAGCGCGGCGCCATGGGGGTTCTCAACCAGTTCAATTTCGGCGTCATGGAGCGCAACCTGATCGGCCAGGTCATCGTGACCCCCACGGACTGCCTGGGCCCCTGCCAGATGGGTCCCACCGTGGTCGTCTACCCGGACGGCGTCTGGTACAAAGGCGTGACCGAAGCCGACGTGTCGACCATTCTCGACGAGCACATCGGCAAGGGGAAGCCGGTGGACCGGCTCAGGATGCCGGATGAAGTGTGGGGGTAGAGCCTCACATGTCTGCCGAGCACCAGAGCCAGCCGTCCCACAAGACGCACAAGGCAGCCGCTCCGCGATCCGTCCCCTGCATGGTCATCACCTGCAGCGACACACGCACGCCTGAAAACGACACGAGCGGCGCGCTGATCATGAGCTCCTTGAAGGGACGCGGCCACACGGTCGTCTCCTACCACCTCGTGAAGGACGACCCGTCGGTCATCCGAAAGCTGATCAAGCAGGGCGCCAAGGACCGTCACGTGGAGGCGATCATCGTGAGCGGCGGGACGGGCATCTCCCGGCGGGATTCCACGTTCGAGGCGATCGACGGCCTGCTGGAGAAACGGCTGGACGGGTTCGGGGAGATCTTTCGCGCCCTCAGCTATCAGGACATCGGCTCCGCGGCGATCATGAGCCGCGCCGCAGCCGGCCTCTACAAAGGCACGATCGTCATCTCGATCCCCGGCTCGGAAAAAGCCGTCCTGCTCGCGATGGACAAGCTCATCCTCGACGAACTCGGCCACATGGCCCGCGAGATGACGAAGTAGTTGGTTACGGCGTCAGGACGATTTTCCCGAAGAGTTTACGGTCCAGCATGCGCTCGTGAGCCGCACGGGCTTCTTTGAGGGGAAGCACCGAATCCAGCACGGCCTGAATCCGTCCTTCACCCATCCATTTGGCGGCGGCCAGCAACTCATCCCTGGTGCCCATGATCGACCCCACAATAGTAGTCTGCCGCATATAGAGGAACCGCAGGTCGACCCGGACCTCCGGTCCGGACGTTGCGCCGCAGGTGATCAGGCGCCCGCCCTTGGCCAGCGACTTGAGACTCTGTTCCCAGGTCGCGGGTCCGATGTGCTCGATCACCACGTCCACGCCGCGGCCGCCGGTCGCCTGCTTCACGCGCTCGGCGATGTCGTCCCGCGCATGATTGATCACCACCTCGGCGCCCAGCGCCTTGGCTTGCTCGACCTTGTCCTCCGAGCCCACGGTCGTGAGGACCCGGGCGCCCGCGGCGCGGGCCATTTGAACCGCCATGCTGCCAACCCCGCTTCCCGCTCCGAGTATCAGCACGTCTTCCGCCGGCTGGAGCTTGGCGAGGCCGAACAGCATGTGCCAGACGGTCACCGCCGTCAGGGGAAACGCGGCGGCCTGCTCGAAGGACAGCGCGCCGGGGATCGGGAGCACGTTAATCGCGGGCACCTTCACGAATTCGGCCATGCCCCCATCAATCTTCGCACCCAGAATCCGATAGGACAGGCAGAGGTTATCCCGTCCGCTGAGGCAAAATTCGCACCGCCAGCAAGAGAGGCCCGGCGCGACGAAGACCCGGTCGCCCGGCTTCAGGCCGGTGCTTTCGTCAGCAACCTGCTCGACGAGACCGGCCACGTCGCATCCGCCGATATGTGGCAGCGGCACCTGAAAGGCGGGAATGCCTTGGCGGATCCATATGTCAAGGCGATTGAGCGCGCAGGCCTTGACCCGGACGAGAGCCTCGCCTGGCCCAAGCGAAGGAACCGGAGCGTCCTCGTGCCGAAGCACCTCCGGCCCGCCATGCTGGTGGAAACGGGCCGCCTTCATCGCTAGAACCGTACCACGCCTTCGATCACCATGACCGCCTGTCCTCCGACATTGACGTATTGAATCTCGTCGTCGTCCGAATGGACGTGCACGATCAGCCGGGAAGGCCGGTCCACCTCATAGCCCTGTTCGCAGATGATCTCGGTCGTCGGACCGACGTCCACGACGCCGTGCTTGACGAGGTACGCGCCGAGCGCGCCGCTGGCGGACCCCGTGGCGGGGTCTTCGACCACCCCGACCGGGGAGGCGAACATCCGCGTGTGGACCGTGGACTGCTCCTCCACGGTAACCGTCGTGAAGAGCATCAGGCCCTGCGCCTTATGCTGCTCGCAGATGCTGTTGAGCAGCCCGATATGGGGACTCGCCTTGGAGACCGCCGTCAGGGTACGGACCGGTACGATCATGACCGGAAAGCCCGTCGAGACTACTTCAACCGGAAGTCCGGTCCCGGTGATCTGTGTCTTGGGCACCGACACCGCCTTGGCCACTTCAAAGAGGTCACGGAGCGGCTCCACCATCCCCAGAAACTCCGGCTTGGGCTGGCTCATCATGATGTGGCGGACGAGCCCGTCCCTGACCATGAGGTCGAGGGGAAACACGCCGACGCTGGTTTCCTGATGAATGCGCGTGACCGGCTCCTGCAGCCGCAGGACACCTAAATAGGCCAGCACATAGAACGCGCCGATGACGGGATGGCCGGCGAAGGGAATCTCCCGGGTGGGAGTGAAGAACCGGAGACGGTACTCCGCGGAAGGATCGGTCGGGGACAGCACGAAGACGGTCTCGGAGAGGTTCATCTCCCGCGCGATCTTCTGCATCTCCCAGACGTCCAAGCCGTCCGCTTCGGGGATCACCGCCACGGGGTTCCCCCCGAACACGGTATCGGTGAAGACATCGGCCTGATAGAACTTGACGGTCCGCCGATCGGACATCCCCCACCCCCGGGCTGGCTACTCTATGTGATACCCCCACAATTGTCAACGTGAGCCGCGGGTATGCTAGAATGCGTTCGCATCATGGCAATGTCCATACCGAAAGACGTGACCTTCGTCCAGATCAACCGGATCCTGGAGCTCACGGATGAGCTCGAGCTGGACCGTGAATGGATTGAGATTCCCCTGGCGGCTTCCAGCCCCGGCAAAATCCGCAAGCTGCCCAACGGCAAGATCGAGATCGTCGTGGACGCCGACGTGCCGTTCGACGAATGGCTCGCCGCTGCTCGACAGCGGATTCAACAGGTTTCCGGAGCGTAGGCCATGGAGGACAGCGCGTACGAGCCTGGGCCCGATCAGACCGTAGCGGAAGCCGCACCCACTGAGACTCCCGCGAGTGAACCGGCCTTGCAGGCCGACACGGCCCCCGCATCGGAGAAGACGGCGCCCGTTCCGGAAATCGAGCAGATCATCACCAAGGCAGTCCGGTACGTCAGAGCCAAACGCGGCGGAGATTTGGCCGCCATCATCCTGGCGGGATCGGCCGCCCGGGATGCGCTCATGCCCCACAGCGACGTGGACTTGCTGGTCCTGGTCCTGGGAAAAGACAGCAGCCACGAACTGGTTCGGGTGCTCACCCGGAACGTCGACATCCGCTACCTCGGTGTGTCCGTCGCCGAAGAGCAGGTGCAGACCTCGCCGCGCCTGCCCATCATCCTTCGCAAGGCACGGGTCCTGTTTGAGCTCGAAGCGGCGGGATCCCAGCTCCTGCATAAGGCCTACGCCCGTTTTCGGCAGGGCCC
>CAZMPH010000002.1:26716-42211 GCA_964568195.1 uncultured Nitrospirales bacterium
TCCGCTGACGATCCATGAGAGAATCAAGCTTCGCACGGAAGTCCTTCACTGGCTGGGCAAAGCGGAAGACCGGCAAGCCGAGCCGGCCGTCTCCCGGCACCTGGTCTCCATTTTCCTGGACGAGAGCATGAGCGCCTTCTACCAACTCCGGGGGTTCTGGCCCGCCTCACCCGTCGAGCACCTCCGGTTCATTTCCCAACGCGACGGCGCGCTCGGGGACCTGCTGAGGCAGGCCCTGTCGGCGACCGACCTGGTGGACCAGTTGGCAACGGCGCGCCGTATCGCCGACTACCTCTTCAAGGATATTCCCTCCCCGGCCCGGATAGACTAGGCGGGCACAGCATGCCGCGCCCCTACCTTACAGGTCCTTAAACACCTGCTCGTACAGCAGCCGAGCCAGCAATTCATAGCCCGCAGTGGTCAGGTGCAGGCCGTCGTTGGAGTACGGCAGGGCCAGCCGCCCGGTCTCAGGCTCCGCCGTGGCGGTGAAGAGATCGACGCACGGGAGGGTGTGGCCGACGCAATAGCCGGCGATCAGTGCGTTCAGCTCGCGCCGCCGCGCGATATGGTCGTCGAAGCCGCGGATCGACGGGACCGTCACCGCTACCGGACGAACGCCTGCAACGGCGGCCTGTTCGTACATCGCCGTGAGATGGCGCATGATCTCCGACGGCTTGCGCTCCCACCCCAGATCGTTCGTCCCCCCGAGAATCACCGTCCACGCCGGCCTGCGACTCAGCACGTCGCGCTCAAATCGGCAACCCATTTCAGCGGTCAACTCGCCGCAGACGCCGCTCACATGGACGCGCGCGCGGCCTTGGAGACGATTCTCCAGGTATCCGCCGTATGGGGTTTCGAGAAAGTCGGGACAGTCCGGCGCGGGGGATTGAAAGCCCGACGTGAGGCTGTCGCCGAAGCAGACGATGAGAGGAAGAAAAGGCGCGGGCACTGAGCTATCGGCTGGTTGCGGCGGCCTCCGGTATAGCGGACCCTGCCCGTACGACGACCACGCCGGCGTAATTGATGGTGATCAGCATCCGGTACTTGGCCTCTTCGTCCAGCGTGCCGGCGTACCGCTCGATCATCTCGTTCCCATAACGGAACCGGATCACGACATCGGTGATGTCGCGTTTCCTGCCGATCTTCAACTCCTGAGCGCTACCCTTCCCGATGGTCCCCAGGTTATGCGGGACGGACCAGACCACCACGGAGACATTCGAGACATCCTGGTCGGAGTTGTTCTCGACTTTGATCTGGGTGGCGTTGATCCTCCAGAACTGGTATTCGGCCGGGATTTTATCCTGGCTCGCCCACACAAACAACGCGAACAGCGCGAATATGAGATACTCCTTCTTCATCGGCACTCCCTCTTGCCACGGTTGGAACTGCAGCCGGACTTCAGTATACAGAGTTCCCCGACAGGGTCAACATTACGGTAAATTTTACGGCTCCCGGTACCGACGTACGTGAGGGTTGAACTCCCGCGCCTTTTTGATCTGCGCCTCGCCGGCCGCCTCCTGCCCCAGAAACTTCAGGCTGGCGCCCTTGAGCGCATACCCCTCCGCACCATCGGGAACCTGGCGAAGGTACGCGTCCGCGTACAAGATCGCCGCGTTATAGTCCTGATCGAGAAACGCCACTTCGGCCTGCGCAAAGTCCACCCACCGCCACAGGAGAACGGTCTCCGCCCCGCCGACGCCTCTGCCCAACAGTTGGCGGACTCTGGCATACCCTGTCCGGGCCTGATCGCGCCGGCCGTTATAGTAGAGATCCAACCGGGCCTGGAGATAATGCGCGCGGGGATTGTCGGCTTCCAGCGCAAGCGCCTTCGCAACGAGCATGCGCGCCTTGGCGACATCGCCGTAGGCCAGCGGCGGCAGGTAGGGAGCGGCCATACGGTACTCGGCCTGGGAGAGCAGCGTCCCCACATGATCCGGAGCCTTCGCCAGGACTTGTTCGTACCGATCGAGCGCGGCCCGGATCGCGCGCCAGCTCTTGAGCAGGCCGTCAACGATGGATTCCCGATAGTACCAGACGAGGGCGGCTTTCAGGGCGCTGGCCCGCCCGCTCCAGTACAGACAGTCCAGACGCTGCGTTGTATCCCCGTTCCGCGACTCGTTCGCGAGGCACCCCTCCAGCAGCGGAAGGGCTTTATCGGGATCGTATAGAAGAACGTGCGCCACGCCCAGAAGATAGGGCGTTTCGCTGTCGGAGGGCTGTTCCACCCACATGCCTTCAAGCAGCCGCTTGACTTGCTGGGGATCTTTCTTGTCAAAGAGCGCGATCCGCGCCGCCAGGACCGCTTCCTCATGGGGTTTGGTATGGTGCGCGGCGACGGGAACGGCTCCGGCCGCGAGCACAGCCGCCAGCACGGCCGCGACTTTCAGGATCGCGGGTCGCCGTCCGGCGGCCCGTCGTTCAGTACTTGTCGTAGGTCTTGATCCGTCCATCACCGCAATCGACTTCCATGACGACATCATCCCGGACGTTCACGACCGCTCGAATGGGCTTCTCGGCGAAGAGAGGGCTCGTGAAGGAGAGCACAAGACGCGTCCGGGCCGGATTCGCCTTGGTGACCTGCGGCGCACCCAGGGTTTTAATGAGATCGGACCGCTGGCCGCCCGGCTCGATGCCTCCGCACGCGTTCAGATTGGCCTGTCCTTGCTGGTAAGCTCGAACACCCCAGAATCCCACTATCACGGCCGCGACCGCAACCCCGAGAATCAGCACGTTTCGAAGACGCCGCACCTTCATCGTGGCGGATGGTACAGGAGACTCTTCGACAGGGTCAACGAGCCGTCGCCGTGCGATGCATGAGGACGGCCACCGCCGCCAGCACGGCCAGCCCCGGCCACCCGCCCAGCGGAGGGACCGCGAAGAGCTGCAGCGGATCCGCCCCGATCGCCGGCCAGATGCCGCTCACCGCGATCGGCACTGCGAGCAGAATGCCCATGAGCGCCTCGCCGGTCACAAGGCCGGCGGCGAACAGGAGTCCGCGGCGGGCGCCGTCTTCGCTCCCGGCCATGCCCCGTCGCGCCGCCGCGCTCACCAGTCCTCCGGCGAGAATCGCCGCCGACAATTTCAGCGGCAGGTAAATCCCCAGGGCGACAGCCAGCACTGGCATCCTGAAATCCACATTGCGAGCCGCAAGCCACCGGTCCGTCCAGATGACCGCGACGCCGATGGCCGCTCCGAGCCCGACCAGCCCCCACGGCAGGGTGCCGCCGAACACCCCTCGGGCCAGGCTGGCCATGAGCATGGCCTGCGGCGCGCTCAAGGGATGCGGGTGATCGGCCGTGGCCTCCCCGATGCCGTACTTGGCCTGCAGGAGAACCAGCACCGGCGCAATGACGACCGCGGCGGTCGCGACGCCGACCACCTGCATGACCTGCTGCTTCCATGGAGTCGCCCCGACCAGGTGGCCTGTCTTGAGGTCCTGCAGGTTGTCTCCGCCCATCGCCGCCGCGCAGCACACGACCGCACCGATCAGGAGCGCGGCCGCAGGCCCGGCGGGATTGCCGCCCCCCATCACCGGCACCAGGACCAGCGCAGCCAGGGCGATCGTCGCGATCGTCACGCCGGACACGGGATTGCTGGAACTCCCCACAAGCCCCGCCATGTAGGCGGCCACGGCGGAGAACAGGAACGCCGCTCCGGCCATGAGCACCGTCATCACAATTGCCGCGACGCCGTCATGAACGGCAGCGTAATAAATCCACGCCATCGGGGCCAATACCAGAAGGAACGGCGCTGCAACCCAGAGCGGGGGCGCGTCGAACTCGGTCCGCGGGACCGGACTCGCCGTGCAGCGATCGGCTGGAGCGAGCGCCTCGCGGTAGGCGGCGAAGGAGCGGCTTAAGCCTTCCATCAAGGGCCCGCGCAGTTGAGCCAGCGTCCAGAGGCCGCCCACCAGCATGGCGCCGATCCCGACGTAGCGGATGCGGGTGCTCCCGATGGTTCTGGCGGCCGCCATCGCGTCAAGTTCATCCGGCGTGCCCTGGAGCAGGCCGGACAGAGGCAGCAGGATCAGCCAGCCCAGCGCGCCCCCGAGGAACACCACCAGCGCCGTGCCGGGCCCGATGATGAACCCCACGGCAAGAAGGGCCGGCGACAGGTTGATTCCGCCGTAGAGAACCGTCCGGCCGGCGCGCACCGCCCCTTCCAAGGCTTCCGCCCAGAGCCGCATCCCGCTTTCGCCCAGCTTGACCGACCCTCCGATGACGGCTGCCGCCAGCAGCGTCCTGAAGCCCGCAGCAGCGCCGGCACCAGTCGCGCCCGTTCCCGATCCCACCTTGAGCACTTCGGCCGTGGCGACCCCTTCGGGATACCGGAGCCGCGCGTTGATGATCAGCACGCGCCGAAGCGGAATGGTGAACAGCACGCCGAGCAACCCGCCCACTGCCGAAATGGCCGCCGTCTGCCAGTAGTCGAAGGCCGTCCAATGGCCGATCAGCAGCAGGGCCGGAATGGTGAAGATCACCCCCGCCGCAAGGGCCTCGCCGGAGGAGGCGGCGGTCTGCACGATGTTGTTTTCAAGAATGTTGGAGTCCCGGAAAAAGCGGAGCACGGCCATCGAGACCACGGCCGCGGGAATCGAGGCCGACACCGTCATGCCCGCAAAGAGTCCCAGATAGGCGTTGGCGCCGGCCAACACGGCGGACAGGATGATCGAGAGGACGACCGCTTTGAACGTGATCTCGGGAAGAACGACTTCGGCTGGAACGACGGGCCCCGGCTCGCTCGGATCGGCAGGCAAGGTTCAGCCCTTTGCCCCCTTCTCGATGGGATACCCGGCTTCCCGCCAGGCGCGGATGCCGCCGTCCATCGAGGCGACGTTGGCATAGCCCATCTTTTTCAGGTTTGCGGCCGCCAGCGCGGACCGGTAGCCTCCGCCGCAGTACAGCACGATCTCGGCGTGCTTGTCGGGAATCACCGTTTCGATGTCCCGCTCCAGGATACCGCGCCCGAGATGCAGGGCGCCTTTGGCATGGTCCACCGCAAACTCGTTGTCCTCGCGGACGTCGATAAAGTGGAACCGCTCACCGCGGTCCAGCTTCATCTTCACGTCCCCGACCGTACACTCCCTGATGCGCCGCCTCGCTTCCTCAACGATCTTCACAAAGCCGGGATTGTGCTTCATGGAATCCCTTCGTGGGTGTGGGAGGGGCACCTTTGGTGGGGCCCCCTCACACTCTATGGAACGCCGCGATCTCCCGAGAATACCCTATCGCCGACCGGAAGGCAAAACGGGCACGAATGGGCTTGTCAATAAACGGGCACTTCGGGTAGACTGAGCCCGCTTTGAAGGAGGACCTGATGGCTGAATCGCATAAGCATAAGATCATCCTGACCCGCTACGGCATCGCCGAAGTGATGAAATGGTGCGTCAAGCGCAACCACAAGAACATTCCGGGAACCGACGCGCCGGCGTTCCAGCGCATGCAAGCCGAGATGGACGCCATCCCCAAGGCCGCCGATTACCTCACCCTGCACAATTACTGGAAGGAGCCGATCACCATCGAGTTCACGGACGAGGAGATTCACACCGTGGACCGCTGCCTCTACGACAACCCCAATGCGGAGAGCAACCAGAACCCGTCCATCCGCTACCGGTTCTGGGTCGAGTGCAACGCGAAAGACGCAGCCGGCGCGGGCAAGGAGAAAAAATAGTGCGGTTGCCCGGCCTGCTCGCCGTCGGGCTGCTGCTCGCCCCGCCCGCGCTGGCCGCCGATCCTCCCGTTCCCAAAGTCCCGGAAACGCTGGCCAAAGGCGAAGCGCTGTACAACACCAATTGCTCAGCCTGTCACGGCGCCGGCGCCAAAGGCAGCGCAAAGGGCCCCCCGTTCCTCGACAAGATCTACGAGCCGAACCACCACGCCGACATCGCGTTTTACCGCGCCCCTGAGATGGGCGTGCGCGCGCATCACTGGAAGTTCGGCGACATGCCCAAGATTCCCGGCGTCACCAAAGACGACCTCGCCCAGATCATCCCCTACATCCGGTGGCTGCAAAAACAGGCCGGCATCTTCTAGCGACGCGCCGCCTCGGCCGCGCTGAGTGCATTCCCCCTCAGTCTGCCTTCACCCGCAAGGAATGGGCGATCATCCAGGCCCACCGGACGCCTCGCCAAGTCCAGGACTTTCTCGACAAGCTCCCCTACAACAAGGAAAAGCCCAAGGAGACGCTCCGCTCCTTCCGGGACGTCATCGCCAAGAGGACGGCGCACTGCCTGGAAGCGGCCATCACGGCCGCGACCATCCTGGAGCAGTACGGCCATCCCCCGCTGATGCTGAGCCTCGAGTCCGTAGACAAGCTCGATCACGTCCTGTACCTTTTCAAGGAGAACGGTCGCTGGGGGGCCCTGGGCCGGTCGCGGGAGGCGGGACTGCACGGGCGAAAGCCGGTCTTCCGCTCGGTCCGCGAGCTGGTACTGACCTACGTGGAGCCGTACGTGGACTATACGGGCCGCCTCCACGGCTACGGCGTGGGCAATCTCTATGATCTTGGCGACTACGACTGGCGGTTTTCACCGAAGAACGTCTGGAAGGTCGAGAAGTATCTCCTCAAGATGCCGCACAAGAAGTACCGGATGTCGAAGCGGCGCCAGGCCCAGGTGCTGCGGCGCTACATGGCCTTCCGCGCCGCCGCCCCGAAGGCCCCCGTCAACTACTACGACAGCCGCCCCACCTGGCTCGGCCGCGTTGACTTCCCCTCCGACCCGATCCCGAAGAAATTCCGCGCCCCCAAACCGCTAGTTTGTAAGCCCGGAAGGGATCGAGCTCGCGCCCCTTGAACCGCCGCAACTGCTCGTCCTGATCAATGTGAAGCCAGAACTTCACCACCACCGTTCCGAAAAAAGAATTTGACGATCACCGCGCCGTCATCGGCCGATTGCCGCTCGAACTGGCTGATCTTTTCGAACGCACGGCGCCAGGGGAATCTCCGCGTCCTTGCACTGATACTGCAAAAGGCGGAGCTTCTCACGCAGCGGCGGGGCCTTTTTCTTGTAGGCCTCCTTGGTCAACGCTAAGGTCAGGTCAACGGTTTCAAGCATACAGTCTTCCTTCAGAGAGTTCCTCCGGCCGCCTCATCCACGAGCCAGGCCAAGCGTTCCGGCCCGGGGCGAACATATTTTGCCGGGTATTGATCGGGCGACGCGGTCCCCTTGAGCACTTCGTGAAACGCCTGCGCCTTGTCCGCGCCCGCCGCCATGAACAGCACGAGTTTGGCGGCATTGAGCACCGGAATCGTGAGTGTGAGGCGGCGCGGCGGCGGCTTCGGCGCATCCGTCACCGGCACGACCAGCCGCTTGCACTCCGCCAGCGCGGAGCTGCCGGGAAACAGCGACGCCGTGTGCCCGTCCGGCCCCATGCCGAGAAAAATCAGGTCGAAGTGCGGCACGCGCTCTCCCTCGAACGCAGTTTGCAGCTCGCGCTCATAGGCCGCGGCGGCGGCTTCCAGATCGGGCATCTCCGCCTTCATCCGATATATGTTTTTTTGAGAAATGTCCAGCGCGCGGAACAGCGCGTCATTGGCCGCCCGGTAGTTGCTATCGGGATGGTCGGGCGGCACCGCGCGTTCGTCCCCGAAAAAGAACGCAACCTGATCCCACGCCACCCGATTCCGGTACCCCGCTGACGCCAGCAGCGCATAGAAGACCCGAGGCGTCGTGCCGCCGGCCAGCGCCACGCGGAACGGCCTCCGGCTCCCGTGAGACTGCGGCGCCAGGTTGACGAAGATGTCCGCCGCCGCGCGGGCCACCGCATCCTCGTCCTTCAAGACCTGCACTGCGTAGTCCGCCACTTTCATCTGAGCCTTCAGACGAGCAGGAGCCCGGCCGTCCGCGCTTGTCGCCAGGGCTGCGACCGCAACAGCGCATCGAACCCCCAAGGCCCGCCGAACGGGTACAGGGCCCGAACTTCTTTGAGCGCAGGATAGCTTTCGCCCCGCTTGTCGCGCGCGGGTGTGGCCGTACGGATCAACCCCACCAGCCAGTCCGCCTTGTCGGGGGGCATCCGCACTTCGACATCCTCCACGCGAGTGGGAAGAATCACCCGGCGATGATTCCTCCCCGATGGCTCGATCACGGGAGTGCCCCCGATCCAGACAAAGCGACGCTCGGCCGTTGGATCATCCCCGGTTGATGTTTCCGCAAGGACGCGAGCGGCCCAATCACGCGGCACCTTCGGCTTCGGCACGGGATGCTCGAACCAGCTCCGCACGTCGGTCGTCAGTCCCTCCCCTTCCATATAGTGGTACAAGGCCTTCCGCAGCCCCTCGCCGAGCCACTCCGGCGCCTGTCCTACTGGGTCTTCATGGATGAGATCGTTCTCCGCAAACCCGCCGAACGCGAGGCCGGTGATCCGGATGCCGTGCGCCGCCGGGTCCAACCCGATCGGGCTGTGGGCCGTTGCCACGAACCGGTGCCAGAACGCGGACTGGATCAGGTCCTGCGCGAACAATTGCCGTACGCGTTCCAGGCTCTCCACTGTCTCGGCGACGGTTTCTCCCGGCAACCCGTACATGAGATAGGCGTGCACCATGATCTCGGCCTCGCGGAAGGCCGCCGCGACGCGCGCGGCCTGGCCCACGGTGATGCCCTTCTTCATGGCTTCCAGGAGCCGGTCGGAAGCCGCTTCCAGCCCGGCGCTGACGGCGATGCACCCGGACGCGGCCAGGAGGCGGCAGAGATCGGGTGTGAAGGCCGCTTCGAAGCGAATGTTCCCCCACCACGCGATCGTCACCCCGCGCTCCAGGAGCGTCACCGCGAGATCCTTGAGTCCGGCCGGCGGCGCCGCCTCGTCCACGAAATGGAACCCGCGCCGTCCCGTCTCGGCGATCAGGGACTCGATGCGATCGGTCAGGATTTCGCTCGGCGCGGCCTCATAGCGGCCGATGTAGTCCAATCCGACATCGCAGAAGGTGCATTGCTTCCAGTAGCAGCCGTGCGCGACGGTCAGCTTGTTCCAATGGCCGTCGGACCAGAGCCGATGCATGGGGTTCAGTGTGTCCAGGACGGAAAGATACCGATCGAGCGGAAGACCCGCATACGTCGGCGTGCCGAGGTCCACCATCCCGAACTCGGGATCGCGGGCGCCGTCCCGCCAGACGACTTTCCCCTCGGACTGCAGGAAGGTCCGCCGCAGCTCGGCTTCGTCGCGCTTGCCAGAAAGGTATTCCAAGAGACAGAGGAGCGGACGTTCGCCGTCGTCCAGCGTCACGAAGTCCACGTAGTCGAACACGCGGGGGTCGCGCAGCCGCCTGAGTTCCGTATTGGCGTAGCCGCCGCCGAGTACGATCCGCACAGACGGACGCCGTGCCTTCAGCGCCTGGGCGATCCGGAACGCGCCATAGAGGTTGCCGGGAAACGGCACGGTCAGCCCAACGAGGGTCGGATGGGCTTCGTCCACATGCCGCCACACGGCGTCCAGCATCAATTCATCCGTCAAGGCGGGCGGCTCGGCGAGGGCGCGCGCAACGGTATCGAAGGACGATGCCGACATGCCCACGTGCTCGGCATAGCGGCTGACGGCGAAGTGCGGAGCGACGGTCTCGTGGACAAGATCGGTCAAATCTTCCAGATAGAGCGTGGCCAGATGCCGGGCCCGGTCCATCGTGCTGAGAGATCCCCAAGCCTTAGTCCGGGCAGCCGCAAAGCGCGGGCCCTGCGGAAGGAAACTACCCTGGCAGATCCGCAGCGCCAGGGCCGGGTCACGCCCTTGGAGAAATCCGATCACGGCATCGATGGAGTTGAGGTAGGCCCTCTGCAACGCCATCATCTGCCGCGCTTCTCCCGGAAGCTCCCCGGGCATCCGGCTGAGCCGGTCGAACACGCGCTCAAGCCCCTTCCGGCAGAAGAGCGCAAGGATCATCTCGATCCCGACGTCAGCCTGAAAAACTTCATAACCTCGAGGCTTCAAGAAGCCCGTCAGGTACGCAGTCGAAGGATACGGCGTGTTGAGCTGGGTGAGCGGAGGGATGATGAGCAGCAGACGCGAGGCAGTCATGACGCGGCCCTTGCTTCATCCAACCCGACGGCGGCCAGCAGTTCCTCAAGCTCCTGGGGCGAGAGTGCCCGCCACTTCCCGACCGAAAGCTCGCCCAGTCGGATGTGCATGATGCGGACCCGCACGAGACGCACCACGCGGTATCCGAGCGCCGAGCACATGCGGCGGATCTGCCGGTTACGTCCCTCCGTCAGTTTGATCCTGAACGTGGCGGCATCCACGTGGGCGGTCCGACAGGGCCTGGTCTTCTCTCCAAGCACAAGCACGCCTTGTTCCAGACGGCGCAGAAAGGCGGGCTGGTACGGGCGGTTCACCGTGACCACGTATTCCCGTTCGTGCCCGAACTCCGCCCGGAGAATGTGGTTGACGATGTCCCCGTCATTGTTCAGCAGTATCAGTCCGGACGAGTCCTTGTCCAAACGGCCGATGGGGAAAATACGCTCGGGATATCCCACTGCATGGAGGATGTTGCCCGCCACATGCAGCTCAGTCGTGCAGGTCACCCCGACCGGCTTGTGATAGGCCAGGTACACGGCACGGGGCCGGCTCTTCACGACGCGACCGTCGACGGTCACCACATCATCGTCCTCCACCTGGTCGCCCAGCACGGCCACGCGCCCATTGATCCGAACGCGGCCGTCCTCGATCATCTTGTCCGCGGCACGGCGCGAACAAAATCCCTGCTCGGTGAAGTACTTGTTGATGCGAACGATGGTCACGCGCGGCCCTCCAGATCGGGGCTGAAGACGTCCACGGACAGACCGATCCCCTGAACCAGAATGCGCGCGGCCCGCGCCTCGAAGCTCTCTACAGACAAGTCCATGGGTTAAGCAGTGTATGCCGAACTGAATGAGATTTCAAACAGGCCAGGCTTAGGTAAAGAGCAGGTCGCTGAACTCGGACATGAAGCCGTAATAGAGGGGCGCGAAGTGCTTGAGGCTCTCGGGGCTCGTCTCCTTCAGCTTCTTGAAAAAGGAAACCTGCTGGCGGGGGTCCACCTGCTCGAGCAGCTTCGACAGGTTGGCCATCGAATAGCTGCCGGCCGGAATACTGAGCACGTAATGGACGAGACGCTCGACGAACTGCTCGGCCACGTACGGGCTCGAGAGCAGCCCGTCGGGGATTTTGCCCGTCGCCAGCATCTCATGAAACGGCACGGCTTGAGCCGCGAAGGGCACCGCCGCGGATTGGGACTCCGACACCGCCACCTCCACATCACCGG
Source organism: uncultured Nitrospirales bacterium (assembly GCA_964568195.1). GTDB lineage: Bacteria > Nitrospirota > Nitrospiria > Nitrospirales > NS-4 > SCTG01. The sequence continues at coordinate 37,946 of CAZMPH010000002.1, forward strand.
GAGAGCGCGCTTGCCCGTTCACTCTACAAAAGGGTCGGCTTAGAGTCAAGAACTGTAGCGGGTTCCCCGATGGAAAGTCCGGATTTCAATGTGGCATTCCGTTCGACGCATTGTGTAGAATGCCGAGGCTTTTGCCGTTTCACTCACATAGGGGGTTGCATGACATTCCACGTTCGCATCGCTCTCTGCAGGGTCGTCGTCCTGCTCTGCATCAGCATCTTGTTCGTGACGGAGTCTCCGGCCGCGGGGACGCCGTCCTATGCCGATAACGTCGTCATCATCATGGTGGACGGGCTGCGTCCCGACGCGCTGAAGCAGGTCAAGGCGCCGGCCTTGGAAGGCCTCATCAAGCGGGGGGCCTTCACGATGAAGGCGCAGACGGTCACTCCCAGCCTGACCCTGCCCGCCTTCACATCCATGCTGACGGGCCTGCCGGTCGAAGCCCACGGAGTGGACTGGAACGACTACGAGCCCCAGCGCGGCTACCTGAAAGCGCCGACTCTCTTTGAGATCGCCACCTTCAACGGCAGCAAGTGGGGCGCCGCGTTCCTCCAGAAGGAGAAGCTCCTGCATGCGATGAAGCAGGACCGCCGCCTGGCCCTCCACGTCTGCAGCGTGAGCGAGCCGGGCTGCACCGCCAAAAAGATCGCCGCCAACGTCATCCACACCTATAAAACCGCGACCGACTCCACCAAGCCCTCCCTGTTCCTCATCCATTTCGCCGAGGCCGATAGCACGGGCCATGCCGACGGATGGATGAGCAAGCCCTATCTCAAGGCGGTCGAGGACATCGACCGGGCGATCGGCATGCTCATCAAAGGGTTCAAAGAGCTGGGGCTTTATGAGAAGACCACCTTCATCGTCTCGACCGACCACGGGGGGCACGGCACCACTCATGGGACCACCGCCCCCGAGGACATGACGATTCCATGGATCGCGGCGGGACCGGGCATCAAGGCGGGGTACGAGATCAAGCGGCCGGTGTCTCTCATGGACACGCCGGCGACTGTCATGCGCGCCTTCGGGATTACCGATTACTACGTGGAGTGGAAGAGCCGATCAGTCGAGGAGATGTTCGAAGCCGGAACGGCGGCGGCACCGGCGGGAGCAGGTAAGCCTAGTCAATAATATACTTCAGCGGGTCGACGGCGGTCCCGCTGACTTCGATTTCATAATGAAGGTGCGGGCCGGTCGCGAGGCCCGTATTGCCCACCCAGCCGAGCAGGTCTCCCCGCTTGACGTTCTGGCCCGTCTTCACCTTGAGCTTGTCCATATGCCCGTAGGTCGACCGCATGCCGTATCCGTGCGCGATGCTGGCGGTGTTGCCCAGGCCTGCCTCGTTACCCGCGAAGGTGACGGTCCCTGCGGCGGGAGCGATCACCGGCGTGCGCATCGGCGCCGTGATATCCACGCCGCCATGCAAGGTGTCTTGGCCCGTGAACGGCGAAACCCTCCGCCCGAACCCCGAAGACACCCAGCCCCGCACCGGCCAGATCGACGGCGTCGCCGCCCATTGCGTCTTCCGCTCGCCGACGATGCCCTTCAGTTCCTGCAGATATTGTTCCTGGACGGCGGCCTCATCCTTCAGCCACACCAGCTTCTGCTGCAATTGAGCGGCAATGGTCGAGAGAGTTTCGCGCTCGCCCCCCAGACCGCCCGGCTGCATGACCGCGCTAGACTCTTCCTTCCCGCCCAGGCCTAGCGGAGACGGCGGCACCTTCGGAGGGTTCAGCCCCAGCATCATCCGGATCCGGATGTTCACTTCCCGCATGGTGGACAATTGTTTGCGGAGGTCTTCCAGCAACGAAGACAGCGCGCTGGCCTGCTGGCGGTGATGGACCGCCTCGGACCGGAGGGCCTCCAGTTCCCAGATCTCCCCGCTTCGGGTCACGTACTGGACAAGGAACAGCGCCTCGACAACGGCCGCCAGTAAGCTGGCCACAAGCAGAATCTTGACGGTCCGCCGCCTGATGCTGAACCGGCGGGGACGCGACGTGGCGCCCGGAAAGACGACGATATGGAATTCTTGGTCCGCTTTACTCATTATATCTAAATAAAAAACGCCTCTTAGGCAGGGTGAATGACTAGCATACCCCCTCTGACGATGTCAATACGCGCTAAGTATTTTTCGAACAAAAAGGTTGTTTTCGTCAATGATTTGCATGTTTTGACGTGGCGGAACGCCTTTAGGGCGTCGACTCGGACACCCATCGGAGGTAGTCGGCGGACCCCATGACGACTGGCAGGGCGATGATCTCCGGCACACTGTAGCTATGGATCTGCTTGACGGCCGCCGCCAGTTGCTGGAACCGGGCGCGGCGCGACTTGATCACCAGGAGCACCTCGTCCTCCTGGGACAGTTTCTGCTCCCACACAAAGAGCGACCGCACCTGAGGCACGATGTTGACGCAGGCGGCCAGCCGATCCTCGACCAGCCGCCGGGCGATCCGGTCGGCTTCCTCGCGCGAAGACGCCGTGATCAGGACCACAATTGCGTCACCGCCTTCCGTGACGACCGCATGCTCTTCGCCCATCGCTCTACCTCCCCGTCACCATTGACACCAGGAAGACGGACGCCTTACTATCGTTTTTATTAGGAGGGTTTGCACCATGGGGGTCACCATCACGGTCCAGGAATTGAAGCAAAAACTTGATCGGGGCGAAAAGGTCGTCCTCATCGACGTCCGGGAGCCCTGGGAATATAACATCGCCAAAATAGAGGACGCTCGGCTTATTCCTTTGGGAACGTTGGCAGCCGAGTATAAGAAACTCGACCCCGGCGCCGAAATCATCATGCACTGCCACATGGGGATGCGGAGCATGGACGCGACTCAGTTCCTCCTGCAGCAAGGGTTCAAGAACGTCAAGAACCTCACGGGAGGCATCAACGCCTGGTCCCAACAAATCGACCCGTCGGTACCCAGATACTAGGTCGTGCGCTTCAACTGACGGTAGTAGTCCACAGTCCGCGCCAAACCGTCTTTCAGTGAGACCTTCGGCTCCCAGTCCAGTTCCCGCTGGAGCCGGGATGCGTCGAGCGCGATCCTCAACTGCTCCCCCTTCTTCGCCGGCCCGTGGACCTCGCGGACGGACGGGTTGATGAGTCCGGCCAGAATGCCGAACAGTTCGTTGATGGTCGTCTCCTTGCCCGTTCCCACGTTGTAAATTCCGTGGGCCTCCTTGCTCATAGCGGCGATGTTTGCCTCGACCACGTCGTCCACATAGACAAAGTCGCGGGTCTGCCGGCCGTTCCCGTTGATGATCGGCTGTTCGCCCAGCAGCATCTTCTGCGTGAAGATAGCCACCACGCCGGCCTCCCCGTAAGGGTCCTGGCGCGGGCCGTACACATTGGCGTACCTGAGGCTTACGTACTCCAGTCCGTCGGCGTCGTAGAAATAGCGCAGGTACTCGTCCCCCACTGCCTTGCTGATCCCATAGGGCGACCCCGGCCGGGTGGGGTGAGATTCCGAAACCGGCAGCTTTTCCGGCTCCCCGTACACGGCCCCTCCTGAAGACGCGAAGATGAACTTGCGCACCCCGTACTTGATGGCGTTCCGCAGGACATTGAGCGTGCCCAGGATATTCGTCTCGGCGTCGAACTTCGGATCCTGCACGGAGCGCCGCACGTCCATCTGGGCCGCGTGGTGGCACACGACGGCGGGCCGCTCACGGCGAAAGATCCGCTCCAGCCACCAGCTCCCGATGTCGGTGCGATAAAACCTGGCCGCGCGGTTGAGGTTTCGCCGCTTGCCCATCGACAGGTTGTCGGCGACCACGACCCCGTAGCCTTCCTGGACGAGCCGGTCCACGATGTGCGAACCGATGAAGCCCGCTCCTCCCGTCACCAGAATCTTCATGATGGGCGCAGCTTGATCAAGTACTCGACGTTCCCCTTCTGGCCGGCGATCGGCGACTGGATCACCCCGCACCACTCCCAACGCTGGACCTCCACGGCGCCGCGGACCTTCTCGACGGTTTCCCGCCGAAGGCCCTCGTCCCGCACGATGCCGCCTCGCCCCACCTTCCCCTTGCCGACTTCGAACTGCGGCTTGAGCAACGCCACCACCTGTCCTCCCGGAGTCAGGCACGCCCGGACGGCCGGAAGAATCATCGTCATGGAAATGAACGAGACGTCGATGACGGCCAGCTCAACCGGCTCAGGAACATGGGACCGATCCAGGTACCGAGCATTGCATCGCTCGATCACCACAACGCGTGGATCCTGCCGAAGCCGCCAGGCAAGCTGGCCGTAGCCGACATCCACGG
>CAZMPH010000003.1:0-1818 GCA_964568195.1 uncultured Nitrospirales bacterium
GACGGTGATCTGCCTCCTGCTGTTCGCCGGCGCCGTGGGCAAGTCGGCCCAGGTGCCCTTGCACGTCTGGCTGCCGGACGCGATGGAAGGCCCGACCCCCATCTCGGCCTTGATCCATGCCGCGACGATGGTCACCGCCGGCGTCTTCATGGTGGCGCGCCTGGCCCCGCTCTACAACCTCTCTCCCGCCGCGATGGACGTCGTGGCCGTGACGGGCGGCGTGACCGCGATCTTCGCGGCGACGATCGCCCTGACCCAGAACGACATCAAGCGCGTCGTGGCTTACTCGACCGTCAGCCAGCTCGGCTACATGATGATGGCCTGCGGCCTCGGGGCCTACGTGGCCGGGATGTATCACCTCCTGACCCACGGGGCCTTCAAGGCCCTGCTCTTCCTCTGCTGCGGCTCGGTCATCATCGCGCTGCACCACGAGCAGGACATGCGACGGATGGGAGGGCTGAAGGACAAACTGCCGGTCACGTACTGGACCATGGTGATCGGCTCGCTTGCCCTCGCCGGGTTCCCGCTGACCGCGGGCTTCTTCAGCAAGGATGAGATTCTCGTGAGCGCCTGGTCGGCCGGCGCGCTGGGCAAGACGCTGGCGGTCGTCGGGCTGATCACGGCGTTCATGACGGCGTTCTACAGCTTCCGCCTCCTCTTCGTCGCCTTCTGGGGCGAGTCCAGAGTAGGTGCGGGAGGGGCGTCCGCGGGGCCCCCTCCCGCTGGAATGGACTCGCACCACGTTTCGCACGTCCATGAGCCGTCTCCCACGATGACGGTCCCTTTGCTCATCCTGGCCGTGCTCTCGATCGTCACCGGCTACCTGGGCATCCCGCAGTTCATCGCGCCGGTCCTGCCAGGACCCGACGAGATGGCGGCGCCCCACACAGGCCTGGCTGCCGCCGGCATCATGATCGCCGCGACCCTAATGGGGCTCGGAGGCATCGCCGCCGCCTATGTCGTCTACGTGAAATCGCCGGGGCTGCCTCAGCAACTCGCCGAGAAGTGGAAGCAGGTCTATGCCCTCTCCTTCAACAAGTGGTACGTGGACGAACTCTATGACCGGACGTTCGTCACACCGACGGTAGACCTCGCGAACGGTCTGTGGCGTCGGGTGGATGTCGCGGTGATCGACGCCATGGTGAACGGCGTGGCCTCCGCCACCATGCTGTGGGGACGAACCATGCGGCGGGTCCAGAGCGGCCAGGTCCAGCACTACGCGCTGGCCATGGCCCTCGGGGCAGTGGTGATCCTGGGGTTCTATCTGATGCTGCTGCAATGAGACCGTTAAACGTTATTCGTTATACGTTAAACGGAACGACATCTGATGAAGCTGCCGAAGCAACGATTAACGTTTAACGATTAACGATGAACGAAACATGACAGACGTCATCCTCAATACGACGGCCCTGCCGCACCTGATCACGCTCCTGATCGTGCTACCCCTCATAGGCGTGGCGATGATGGCCTTTTTCAAGGACGAAGCGGCCGTCAAGCACGTCGCCTTCTGGACGGCCGGCGTCGAGTTCGCCCTGTCCCTGCCGCTCTATCTCTGGTTCGACCCGGCCACCCACCAGATGCAGTTCGGCGAGGTGGTCCCCTGGATCACCGCTCCCCCGATCAGCTATGCCGTCGGCATCGACGGGATCAGCCTGTGGCTGGTGCTGCTGACGACGCTGCTCACGCCGATCTGCGTGGTCTGCTCCTGGACCGCGATCAAGTCCCGCGTGCGCGAGTTCATGATCACGCTGCTGGTCATGGAGACCGCGCTCGTGGGAGTCTTCTGCGCCCTGAACTTTGTGCTCTTCTACGTCTTCT
>CAZMPH010000003.1:1828-7744 GCA_964568195.1 uncultured Nitrospirales bacterium
ATTCCCATGTATTTCCTCATCGGCGTCTGGGGCGGGCCCAACCGGATCTACGCGGCGATCAAGTTCTTCCTCTACACCCTGGCCGGCAGCCTGCTGCTGCTGATCGCCATCATCGTCCTGTACTTCCAGGGCGGCCAGACCTTCGACATCCTGGCGCTGAGCCGCGCCCAGTACAGCGACCAGATTCAGAACTGGCTCTTCTGGGCCTTCTTCGTCGCCTTTGCGGTGAAGGTCCCCATGTTCCCGTTCCATACGTGGCTGCCGGACGCGCACGTCGAGGCGCCCACCGCCGGCAGTGTGATCCTGGCCAGCGTCCTCCTCAAGATGGGAGCCTACGGCTTCCTCCGCTTCAGCCTGCCGATGGTGCCCGACGCGGTGGAACGCTTCACGCCGGCGGTCCTCACGCTCTCCGTGATCGCCATCCTCTACGGGGCCTACATGGCCCTGGCCCAAGCCGATCTGAAGAAGCTCATCGCCTACTCCAGCGTCAGCCACATGGGCTTCGTGACCCTGGGGATCTTCGTCCTCAACACCCAGGGCGTGGAGGGCGCGCTGCTCCAGATGCTCAACCACGGCATCACGACCGGGGGCCTGTTCCTCTGCGTGGGCCTCATCTACGAGCGCACGCACAGCCGGCAGATCGCGGACAACGGCGGGCTGTCGAAGCCGATGCCCCGCTACGCGACCTGCCTGGTGATCTTCGCCCTCTCCTCGCTCGGCCTGCCAGGCACGAACAGCTTCATCGGGGAGTTTCTGGTGCTGGTGGGGAGCTTCATCTACAACAAGACCGTCGCAGTGCTGGCCACACTCGGCATCATTCTCGCGGCAGTGTATCTGCTCTGGATGGTCCAGCGGATCGTGTACGGTGTGCCGAATGAGAAAACTGCGAAGTTGACCGATCTGAACTGGTGTGAGATGGCCACGCTGGTTCCGTTGATCATCCTGATCTTCTGGATCGGCGTCTTCCCGAATCCCTTTCTGACGCCGATGCATGCCAGCGTCGCGCATATCTTCGACGTGATGGATCGGGGAGGGGTCTTGCCATGACCTTTGTCTCGACGGCCGATCTCCTCGCCATCCTCCCCGAGCTGCTGGTCATGGCGGGCGGCTGCCTGGTGCTGGTCCTGGACCCCTTGACTCCCCAAGACCGCAAGGACTGGCTTGCCTACTTCAGTTTGGGCACTCTGGGTGCGGCCTTCGTGGTGAGCTACTGGTTCATGGGCGCGTTCACCGGCCTGCCGCGCCCGGCCTTCAGCGGCCTGTACGTCCTGGATGCCTACGGGACCTTCTGGAAACTGCTGCTGATCGTCGTCTCCGGCCTTGTCATCCTGCTGGCAAAAGCGCACCTGAAGCTGGAAGAGATCGATCTCCCGGAGTTCTATGCCTTCATCCTGCTCTCGCTCTCCGGCATGATGGTGATGGTCTCGGGCGCGGACCTGCTCGTCATCTATCTGGGCCTGGAGCTGATGTCGCTCTGCCTGTACGTGATGGCCGGCTTCAAGCGCTACGAACTGCGCCCGCTGGAGGCCGCGGCGAAGTACTTCATCCTCGGCTCGTTCTCCTCCGGCATTCTCCTCTACGGCATCTCGCTGCTCTTCGGCCGCACCGGCAGCACCACGCTGGCGGGCATCCGGGACGGGATCGCAGGGCTCCCGGCCGGCGATCCGATTCTCATGTTGGCGATGAGCCTGCTGGTGGTGGGGTTCGGCTTCAAGGTCGCGGCCGTGCCGTTCCACATGTGGACGCCGGATGTGTACGAGGGGTCGCCGACGTCGGTGACGGCCTACATGGCCGTGGCGTCCAAGGCGGCCAGCTTCGCGGCGTTCCTCCGGGTCTTTCTGGAGGCTCTGGGCGGGATGAAGGAGAGCTGGCAGATGCTGCTCGTCGCGGTCTGCGTGGCGACCATGATCCTGGGCAACGTCGTCGCGATCGTCCAGACCAACATCAAGCGTATGCTGGCCTACTCCAGCATCGCGCACGCGGGCTACGCGCTGATCGGCCTGGTCGTCGCCGACGCCTTCGGCACGGCCAGCGTGATGCTCTACCTGGCCATCTACGCCTTTATGAACCTCGGCGCCTTCACCGTGGTGACGATGCTGCGGCGCGGCGGAGTGGAGGGGGACGAGATCGACGATTTCACGGGATTGGCCAGGCGGAACAAATGGGCGGCCCTGGTCATGCTGCTCTTCATGTTCTCGCTCGCAGGCATCCCGCCGACGGGGGGGTTCATCGCCAAGTTCTACGTCTTCATGGCGGCGGTGGGCGCCGGCATGACCTGGCTCGCGGTGCTGGCAGTCGTCTTCGCGGCCGTCTCGGCGTACTTCTACCTGCGCGTGGTCATGGTGATGTACATGCGGGAGCCGGGCGAAACGGCCGGAACGCCCGGGCACGACGTGCGGGTCGTGGCCTCGCCCGCCACCATCGCGGTGCTGCTCATCGCGGCCGCCGGTGTCATCGTGCTCGGCGTGTTCCCCGACCCGCTCATCCAGGCCGCCCAAAGCGCCATCCTGCCGCTGAAGTAATTATCGCGGGTCCTGTCGCCGAGCCACCCTGACGTACTCAGGCCGTTTCGGCGTTGCAGCCACGCAGACTCGCCTGTACGTCCTTCCGTTCCGCCAGGGCGCCCGCTCGTCGCCACCCGCTCGCAATCCAGATCGCTGTTCTTGACTTTACGGATTATTTGACGGAATATATTCCTTAATAAAAGAGGAGGAAATACATGGAGACCGCGTATCGCCGGCAGGAGATTGTTTCGTCGTCAAAAGCGTCGAAGCAGCTCGGAGAAGTCCTGAATGAAGCCAAGCGCACTGGGCGCGTAGTGCTGTCCCGCAACAACCGGCTGGAAGCCGTGATTCTCCCGATCGAAGAATACGAGGGGATCGTGGACGACCTGGATCACCTCCTGACGGCTCTTGAAATCCAGGAACGCAAGGGGAAGGATCGCGGCAAGCGAGTTCCGTGGGAGACCTTGAAGGCCAAGCATGGCCTATAAAATCGAGTTCCTGCCGGAGGCTGCGCGGGAATTCGACGCCCTGGACGGTTCGCTGAAGAAGATCGCCGCGAAGCAGATCGATAAACTAGCGGAAAAGCCAGAGATTGGCGAGCCGCTAGGCAAGAAAATGGGAGTTGATCTTACCGGGTATCGGAAGATGTATTTTGGAAAGAAAAGTTATCGGATCGTCTACGAGATCCAAGGGCACAAACTTGTCGTTCTGATCATCGGGATCGGGAAGCGCGAGCGAGCCGAGATCTATAAAGAAGTTGCTCAGCGCCTTTCCCGTTTGAACTGAGCATAACCGTGAAAACTCCAACAGCCTGTGTCTTTGCCATCCTCGTAACTGCCTCGGTCGTGCTCGCGCAGGAAGGGGCCCCGCCGGTCCCGCCGGGGCAGCAACCCGCCGAGCTCGAAAGCGTCATCCAGCAAATGAAATTCGAGAAGCCGACGCGCATCGTGGGCCGGCTGCGGTCCCTCGACGGCTACGAGGACGCGATCTGGATCGACTGGACGCACGTCCACGATGGAAGCCAGTGGCGGGACCTGCGCAATCAACGCGAGATGATGTTCAAAGTGCTCCCGCGCGACGAAGGCATGATGAAACTCTTCCGGGCGCTGAAGCTCGGCACCTCGCTCCACCTCACTGTCCAGATGGACGCGGACGGCAACCGCCGCGTGCTCAGCTTGGATGAGGGAGCGTAGAGTTTGTAGAGTTTAGTGACGGGTGACGCCGATGTCGCCGGAGGCGAAGGGGTGGCAGCGAGTGGGCCCCTGGCGGAGCGGAATGGACTACAGCCGAGTCCGCGGGGCTGCGACGGCGAAAGGACATGAGCACGTCAGGGTAGCTCGCTGACAGGACCCCGCAGCCGTCGGCGACAGGACCCGTCAGAATTAGCGTTGGCGGAGGTCGAGGAAGCGCGCGATGCCGGAGCGCGTGACGAGACCGAGCACCTTGTCGCCGTCCATCACCACCAGCCGGCTGCGGTCGTCGTGGAACATGCGCTCCATGGCGGCGGCGATCGGCTCGTCCGGGTGGACCTCCGCATGGTACCCGTGCGGCACCATCACCTCACCGACCGTCAAGACACTCCACCGCTCGCGTGGGATCGCCTTCAACTCCTTGAGCGAGAGCATCCCCACCAGCCGCCCATCGTCCAGTACGGGAAACCCCCCGTAGCCGAAGCGCAGGAAATAGTTGTCCACGGCCTGGTCCAGGGTCAGTCCCGCCTCCAGCGCGACGACGTCCGTGGTCATGACGTCGCCCACCCGGAGCCCCGTCAGGGACTCCTGAAACGATACCTGGCGATGAGTGCTGTGCGCGGCCGTATAGAGAAAGGCGCCGATCAGGAGAAACCACACGCCGCCGATCTCCAGGCCGGCGACCACGTCATAGATCCCGAAGAGTATCAGCAGCACCGCGAATCCCTGGCCGGCGCGCGCCGAGTAACGCGTGGCCTGGTGAAAGTTTTTGGACCAGGCCCAGAGCCCGGCGCGGAGCACGCGCCCCCCGTCCAGCGGATACCCCGGCACGAGGTTGAAAATCGCCAGCATCAGATTGATGTTCCGGAGATGCTCCGACAGAGCGACCATCGCGGGGGGCGATCCGGGCAGGGCGGCGAGGACCCAGAAGCCGAGGCCGAGCATGACCGACACGATCGGGCCCGCGATGGCAATCAGAAATTCCGCCTTCGGCGTCGGCGCCTCGCGCTTGATCTGCGCCATGCCGCCGAAAATGAAAAGGGTGATCTGAGCGATCGGAATCCTGTACCGCATGGCAACGAGGCAATGGCCCAGCTCGTGCACCAGCACCGAGGCGAACAGCAGGAGCGCCGCCACAATGCCCAAACTCCAGTATTGCCAGGCGAACCGGTTGATTAAGACGGCGGGAAAGTAATGACGGGCCAGCGACCACGTCACCAGCGCAAAGACCAGGAACCACGAAACGTGCACCTTCAACGGGATGCCGTACATACGCCCAATCTGCCAGGATCGTCCGCCCACTCGATGAGCCTCCCTTGTCGAGCCGAGACCTCTAGTCTACACTAGCTTTCATGCCATCCGATACCACTAGAGCGGGAGGGGGTGTGGTGGCGAAGCTCGAACATCTTCCCGAGAAGCCCGGCGTTTATTTAATGAAGGGCAAGGGCGGGGAGATCCTCTATATCGGGAAGGCCAACGTCCTGGCCGATCGGGTCCGGTCCTATTTTCAGAAAGGCGCGGACCTGACTCCCAAGAACCGACTCCTGGTCTCGCATGTGACGGACGTCGAGACCATGGTCACGCGGTCGGAGCTGGAAGCGCTGATCCTTGAGAACAACCTCATCAAGCGGCATCGCCCGCGCTTCAACGTCATCCTGCGCGACGACAAGAACTACCCCTACCTGCGCCTGCCGATCAAGGAGGCGTTTCCCCGATTCACCATCGTCCGCAAGGTCCAGAACGACGGGGCCCTGTACTACGGGCCGTACGTTCCCGCAGGCGCGCTGCGCGAAACCCTGCGCGTCATCCGCAAGGTGTTTCCCTTGGCCACCTGCGAGATCGAGATTGACGGCAAGGCCGAACGCCCCTGCATCGAATACGAGATCAAGCGTTGCATGGCCCCCTGCGTCGGCTACCAGACCTCCAAGGAGTATCACGAGATCGTCAAGCAGGCGCGAATGTTCCTCGAGGGCCGCGACACGGAGCTCCTGGAAAGCTACCGCGCGCAGATGGAATCGGCCGCCGAACGGGAAGACTTCGAGGAGGCCGCCCGCATTCGCGACCGCATCTTCAAGATCGAACGGACCCTCGAGCGCCAACGTGTCGCCCAGGCGGAGCTAGTGGATCAGGACGTCGTCGGCCTGGCCCGGGACGGCGCGGCCGCGGACATTCAGATGCTGTTCGTGCGCGGCGGGCTGCTGGTGGGCCGCAAGGACTTTCAC
>CAZMPH010000003.1:7754-39623 GCA_964568195.1 uncultured Nitrospirales bacterium
GCAAGTGCAGGACACTCCCGATGAGGAGTTGGCCCGCTCGGTGATCGAGCAGTTCTACAATAAGGAGGTCCTCCCGCCCAAACAGGTGCTGCTGCCGATCGCGCTGCCGGAAGCCGACCTGATCAGCCGGTGGCTGTCGGAGAGGAAAGGGGAAAAGGTGCAGGTCCTGGCGCCGGAGCGCGGGACGAAGCACCACCTCGTGCAACTGGCGGAGGAGAACGCCGCCGCCGCATTGAAAGATCACCTGCGCGACGAAGCCACGGAGCGCGCCGCCGTGGAAGAATTACAGAAGCTGCTGCACCTGAAACAGGCGCCGGCCCGCATCGAAGGGTTCGACATTTCCAACATCCAGGGCAACCAGGGCGTCGCCTCCATGGTGGTCTGGGAAGCCGGAGGGGCGAAGAAATCGGAGTACCGCAAGTTCCGCATCAAGACCGTCGAAGGCGCCGACGACTTCGCCAGCATGCGCGAGGTCGTCCTGCGCCACTACTCCGGCGTCAAAGAAGACCAGCGGCCGCTGCCCGATCTGATCCTCATCGACGGCGGCATCGGGCAGTTGGGCGCCGCGATGGACGCCCTGCGGGAGCTGGGCCTTTCGCGCATCGACATCGTCGCGCTCGCCAAGGCGAAAGGCGAGAAGGAAGAGCGCGTCTTCCTTCCGGGACGGAAGAACCCGGTGATCCTGAGACCGTCTTCGCCGGCCACGCATCTCCTGCAACGGATCCGCGACGAATCGCACCGGTTCGCCATTACGTACCACCGGAAGTTGCGGAGCCGGGCGCTCCTCTCGTCCAAGCTGGACGAGATCGCCGGCGTCGGCCCGGCCAAGCGGCGCGACCTGCTGCGGTACTTCGGGTCCGTCGAGGCCCTGGCGGCCGCCAGCGAGGCCGATCTCCAGCGCGTCGGGGGCGTCGGCCCGCGCACCGCCCGCGAGATCCGCAAGGCGCTGACCGCGACGAATTGACACCCTTTCAACCCTATGGCACAATCCCTCCGCACATCATGATGAACTATCATCCTAAGCATGAAGGAGCGAGGTCATGGGGGGCCATAGTCACTGGGCGACCACGAAGCGGCACAAGGCGTCCGTAGACGCCAAGCGCGGCAAAATCTTCACCAAGATCATCCGTGAAATCACCATCGCCGCGCGCCTCGGCGGCGGCGATCCGGACGGCAACCCCCGCCTCAGACTCGCGATCCTCAAAGCCAAAGACGCCAACATGCCGTCGGATAACCTCAAGAAGGCGATCCAACGCGGGACCGGTGAGCTCCCGGGCGTCCACTTCGAAGAGTTCCAGTTGGAAGGCTACGGCCCGGGCGGCTGCGCCTTGCTGATTGACATTACCAGCGACAACCGGAACCGGACGGTGGCCGAGATCCGCAACATCTTCACCAAGCAGAACTGCAGCATGGCCGAGGCCGGCGCCGTCTCATGGCAATTCCATAAGAAGGGCCTGCTGGTTGTGGAAAAGGGCAAGGTGGACGAGGACAAGCTCATGAGCCTGGCGCTGGACGCCGGCGCCGAGGACATGAAAACGGACGAGAAGACCTACGAGGTCATCACCGGCACGCACGAGTTCGAAGCGGTGAAGAAGGCCCTGGCCGACGCCAAGATCGAGGCTTCGCTGGCCGAGATCACCTTCATCCCGGAGAACTACATCAAGCTGGACGAAAAGAACGCGGAGCACACGCTGAAGCTCATCGACGCGCTGGAGGACCACGACGACGTCCAGAAGGTCCACGCCAACTTCGACATTCCGGAAGAGATCATGGAGAAGGTCGCGGCAGCGGGATGATCGCCTCGCTCACCGGCCGCCTCGCAGCGAAGCACCCGGGAGGAGTTATCATCGACGTGCAGGGCGTCGGCTACGACGTCCTGATTCCGCTCAGCACCTACTACCAGCTCCCCGATTCCAATCAGACCGTCACCCTCGTCATCCATACCCACGTCCGCGAGGACGCCATCCAGCTGTTCGGCTTTTCCACGTCGCGCGAGAAGGACGCGTTCCTGATGCTGCTCGGCGTCTCCGGCATCGGGCCCAAGCTGGCCCTGAGCGTGATCTCCTCCCTGAGCGTCGACGACCTCGCGGCGGCCATCCGCACCGACGATCAGAAGACGCTGGCGTCCGTTCCCGGCATCGGCAAAAAATCGGCTGCGCGCCTGGCGCTGGAGCTCACGGACAAGGTCGAAAAGCTGGGCGCGGCCGCCGGTCCCCGCGCGACGAAGGCCGACGAGCCCTCCGGCAAACTCATGGACGACGCCCTCTCGGCCCTTGTGAACCTCGGCTACAAGGCCGGCGACGTGAAGGACGTCATCAAGCAGGTGCTGGCCGGCCGCAACGGTGAGACCCCGCTCCAGGACCTCATCCGCTCGGCCCTGAAAGAGCTGGCGAAGTAGAGGACCATGCCTGCCCCCCCCGATCGGATCATCACGACGCAGCCCGCGGACGACGAGAAGAGCTTCGAGGCCTCGCTGCGGCCGCAGACGATCGACGAGTACGTCGGCCAGGCGCGGATGAAGGAGTCGCTGCGCATCTGCATGGACGCGGCGAAGCAGCGCGGCGACGCCCTCGACCACTGCATCTTCTACGGTCCGCCCGGCGTCGGCAAGACCACCATCGCCAACATCATCGCCAAGGAAATGGGCGTGGCCATCCAATCCACTTCCGGCATCGTGCTGAACCACGCCGGCGACCTGGCCGCCATCCTGACGAACCTCCAGCGGGGCGACGTGCTGTTCATCGACGAGATCCACCGCCTGCCGGCCCCCGTCGAGGAAGCCCTCTATCCGGCCATGGAGGATTACCAGCTCGACCTCATCATCGGCCAGGGACCGTCCTCGCGGACGATCAAGCTCGATTTGCCCCGGTTCACGCTCGTCGGGGCGACGACGCGGGCCGGCTCGCTCACCTCCCCGCTGAGAGATCGGTTTGGGCTCGTCCAACGCTTGGACTTCTATACCCCTGAAGAATTAGAGATTATCGTTGCCCGCTCGGCGCGCATCATGAAGATGGTGATCGACGAGTCCGGTGCGGCCGAAGTGGCCCGCCGCTCCCGCGGCACCCCCCGCATCGCCAACCGCCTGCTCCGGCGCGTGCGGGACTTCGCGCAGGTCAAATCCGACGGGCGCGTCACTCGCGAGATCGCCGATGCGGCCTTGGCCTGGATCGGGGTGGACAGCGCCGGCTTCGACGACATGGACCGCAAGCTGCTGCTGGCGCTCATCGAGAAATTCAGTGGAGGGCCGGTGGGGATCGAATCCCTGTCCATGGCCCTCGGTGAGGAGCGTGATACTGTGGAGGATGTGTATGAACCTTACCTGATCCAGGCCGGCTATCTGGAGCGGACCTCCAGGGGCCGAGTCGCTACTCGCCTCGCCTTTCAGCACTTCGGCAAGCAAAAAGACCTCTTGGCGTAGTACCTGTTGAAATCCTTGCAAAATTAGCCGTCGTCGGGTATAGTGACTCTTCCATTTTGGACGGCTGATTTCATGAAAGACCCTAAGTCTATGCAAAGTTATCGCAAGGAAATCGACAAGATCGATGACGAGGTCATTCGTCTGCTGAACGAACGCGCCCGCCACGTCATCGAGATCGGCAAACTCAAGAAGGCCCAGGACTCGCAGGCCAACCTGCACACTCCCGCCCGCGAGGCCGAGATCCTCGACCGAATCGTCAAGAACAATCCCGGCCCTTTCCCCGGCGAGGCCCTGCGCGCCGTGTACCGCGAGATCATGTCGGGATCGCTGGCGCTGGAAGGGCCGTTGAAGGTGGCCTACCTGGGCCCCTCCGCCACGTTCACGCATTTGGCCTGCATCCGGAAATTCGGCTCGTCGGCCCAGTACGTGCCGATGACGTCCATCAAGGAGGTCTTCAACGAGGTCGAGCGGTGCCGGGCTGATTTCGGCGTGGTGCCGATCGAGAACAGCACCGAAGGCGTGGTCAACCATACCCTGGACATGTTCATCGATTCCAATCTCCAGATTTACGGGGAGGTGCTCCAGGAGGTCTCCCACAACCTGCTCTCGAAGGCGGACTCGCTGAGCCAGGTCAAGAAACTCTACTCGCACCCGCACGCGATCGCCCAGTGCCGGAACTGGCTGGAGACGAACCTGCCGGGCGTGCCGACGTCGGAAGTCCACAGCACGGCCCGCGCCGCCGAGATCTGCGTCGACGATCCCACGGCCGCAGCCATCGCCTCCGAATTGGCCGGACAGCTGTACGGGCTGAAGGTCCTGAAGGCGCGGATCGAGGACAACATCAACAACTTCACCCGCTTCCTGGTGCTCTCCCTCAAACCGGCGGAGCGCACCGGCAAGGACAAGACGTCCATCATGCTGTCGGTCAAGGACAAAGTCGGCGCTCTCTACGACCTGCTCCGGCCCTTCGCCTCAACCGGCGTAAATCTGACGAAGATCGAATCACGACCGTCGCGACGTAAGGCCTGGGAATACATTTTTTTCATCGACGTTGAAGGGCACGTGGACGAAGAGCGCGTCAAGAAGGCGCTGGAGGACATCAAATCACGGTGCCTGTTCTTCAAGATCCTGGGTTCCTATCCCGCGCACGGCTAAGAGACACGTATGGCTATCCGAATCAGCCCAGACATCGCCGGCATCACACCCTACTCGCCCGGCAAGCCGATCGAGGAAGTGGAGCGCGAGCTCGGCATCACCGGTTCGGTCAAGCTGGCGTCGAACGAGAACCCGCGCGGGCCGTCGCCCAAGGCGCTGGCCGTCCTGAACGAAGCCGCGAAGACGCTCAACCGCTACCCGGATGGCGGGGGGCACTATCTCCGCCTGGCCCTGGCGGACCGCTGGAAGGTCTCGCCTGACCAGATCATTCTCGGCAACGGCTCGGACGAGGTCATCACCCTGCTGACCAAAGCCTTCCTGGAAGCGGGCGATGAAGCGGTGATGGCCGATCCCAGTTTCGTCGTGTACAAGATCGACGTCACGGCCGCCCACGCCAAGCCGGTGCAGGTGCCGTTGAAGGATTACCGCCACGACCTGCCCGCCATGGCGAAGGCCGTCACCGGGAAGACCCGCCTGGTGTTCCTGTGCAATCCGAACAACCCGACCGGCACCTACGTCTCGGCCGCCGAAGTCGCGGCCTTCCTGCAGGCGATCCCGCCCGACGTGATCGTCGTCTTCGACGAGGCCTACTACGAGTACGTCACGGCGACCGATTATCCCGACACCTTGTCCATGCTGAAGGGAGGCCGCAACGTCGTACTCTTGAGAACCTTCTCCAAAATTTACGGCTTGGCCGGCCTGCGCATCGGCTACGGCCTGACGACGCCGGAGATCGTCCAGCACCTGAACCGCATCCGCCCGCCCTTCAACACGAACAGCCTCGCCCAGAAGGCCGCGCTGGCCGCCCTCTCGGACGAGGAGCACGTCCGCGAAAGCCGCCGCGTGAACACCGAGGGCATGGGCATCCTCGCGGAGCGCCTGGCGGCCCTGGGACTGCGCGTCGTGCCCAGCCAGGCCAATTTCCTGTACTTCGACGTCAAGCAGGACGGCAAGGCCGTGTTCGAAGCCTTGCTCAGACAAGGCGTCATCGTCCGGCACCTGGGAGGAACGTTCCTCCGGGTGACGATCGGCTTGCCCCAGGAAAATGAACGATTCATCACAGCACTCCAGGCAGTGCTGAGTTCGTAAGATTCGAAAAAGGAGCGCCGTTTCATGATTATCGTGCTGAGACCCGATGCCACTGAAAAAGAAATCGATCACGTGATGGACCGCATCAAGGAGTTGGGCCTGACGCCTCATCTGTCCAAAGGGCAGGAACGGAGCATCATCGGCGTCATCGGCGACGACCGCCTGATTGCCAACCAGCCGTTCCGGGCGATCCCTGGGGTCGAAGACGTGGTCCCGATCCTGGCGCCCTGGAAGCTCGCCGGGCGTGAGTTCAAGAAGGACGACACGATCATCGACGTGAGCGGCGTCAAGGTCGGCGGCAAGAAGCTGGCGATCATGGCCGGCCCCTGCGCCGTGGAGAAGAAAGAGCTGACGGTGGGGATCGCGCAGGAAGTGAAGGCCGCCGGAGCCAGCATCCTCCGCGGCGGCGCGTACAAGCCCCGCACCTCGCCGTACGCCTTCCAGGGCCTCGGCAACGAGGGCCTGGACTTCTTGGCGGAGGCCAAGCGGCAGACCGGTCTGCCGGTCGTCAGCGAGATCCTCGACCCGCGCGACATCGAGTTCTTCCTCGAGAAGACCGACATCATCCAGATCGGCGCGCGCAACATGCAGAACTTCGAGCTGCTGAAGGAAGTCGGCGCGTACGACAAGCCGGTGCTGCTTAAGCGCGGCCTCTCGGCGACGATCAAGGAGTGGCTGCTGTCCGCCGAATACATCATGTCGCGGGGCAACAAGAACGTGATGCTCTGCGAGCGCGGCATCCGGACCTTCGAGTCCCAGTACCGCAACACGCTGGACCTCTCGTGCGTGCCGACCCTCAAGGAACTGTCGCATCTCCCGGTTATCGTGGACCCCAGCCACGCCACGGGTAAATGGGCGCTGGTGGCGCCGATGGCCAAGGCCGCCATCGCGGCCGGCGCGGACGGGCTGCTGATCGAAGTGCATTCCAATCCCGAGTGCGCGCTCTGCGACGGCGAGGAGTCCCTCAAGCCCGCCAAGTTCAAGGAACTGATGAGGGGCCTGAAAAAAATCGCGGAGGCGGTCGACCGCGAACTGTAATGGGAACCATCACACCCACCCGCCCCAGACGCGCCAAGACGCGTCCCTCCCCGTTGCTGTTCAAGCAGATGACCATCGTCGGGGTGGGCCTCATCGGAGGCTCCCTCGGGATGATCTGCAAGCAGCAGGGCCTCGTCGGCACCGTCGTCGGCACCGGCCGGCGGGTCGCGAACCTCAAGAAGGCCGTCGCGCTCAAGGCCATCGACCGCTATACGACCGACCTTGCAGAGGCGGCGTCAGGCTCCGATCTGCTCGTGCTTGCCACGCCGGTGGACACCTTCGAAGCAGTGCTGAAGACCTGCGCGCCCAGGCTGGCGGCCGGCGCCGTGATCACCGACGTGGGCAGCGTCAAAGGCCCGCTGGTGTCGCGCATGGAAGCGCTCGCGCCGGCCGGCGCGCGGGTGGTCGGCGCGCATCCGATCGCCGGAAAGGAGAAGACCGGCGTGGACGCGGCGAGCCTCGACCTGTACCGCGGCGCTCTCTGCATCCTGACGCCGACCCCGAAAACCGATCCCGCCGCCTTGAGTCTCGTCCGCCGGCTCTGGGAAGCGACCGGCGCGCGGATCACGGAGATGGACCCGGACCTGCACGACCGCGTGCTGGGCGCGATCAGCCACCTGCCACACATGGCCGCCTTCGCGCTGGTGAACGCCGTGGCATCCATCCAGGAGACGCAGACGCCGGGCCTCGACCTGCAGCTCTATTCCGGAGGCGGGTACAAGGACACCACCCGTATCGCCGCCTCGTCGCCCGAGATGTGGCGCGACATCTGCCTCTGGAACCGCGACAACCTCGTGAGCCAGATCGAGATCTATCAGGCGCGCCTCGAGCGCCTCAAAGCGCTGGTCAAGGCCGGCGACGGCGAAGGCCTCGCCCGCGAGTTCGCGCTGGCCAAAGAATTGCGGGAGAAGATCACCTAATGGCCCTGCGCGGCACCTTGACCGTCCCGGGCGACAAGTCCATCACGCACCGTGCGATCATCCTCAGTGCGCTCGCGGACGGCGAGGCCATGATCTCCAACTACTGCCACGGCCAGGACTGCCTGCACACCGCGTCCGCGTTCCGGGCGATGGGCGTCTCGATCGACATCGGGCCCGACCGCATGCGCGTCGTGGGTAAGGGACTGCGTGGCCTACGGGAACCCGAATCGATCGTGGACTGCGGGAACTCCGGCACGGGCATCCGCCTGCTCGCCGGCGTGCTGGCCGGGCAGGACTTCTTCTCCGTGCTGACCGGCGACGACTCCACCCGGCGGCGGCCCATGGGCCGCGTGGTCGGGCCGCTCCGCGAGATGGGTGCGCTAATCGCCGGCCGCCACGGGGGCGAGCTCGCGCCGCTGGCCATCACCGGCACGCGCCTGCGGGGGATCGCCTACCGGTCCCCGATCGCCAGCGCGCAGGTCAAATCGTCCGTACTCTTGGCCGGCCTCTTCGCGAAGGGCGCGACGAGCGTGACCGAGCCGGCCCTCTCGCGGGACCACACGGAACGCCTGTTCGACTATCTCGGCATCCCGCTGACCAGGCACGGCCTCACCGTCAGCTTCACCGGACAGTGCTCGTTCGTAGCCAAGGACATCCCGGTGGCTGGCGACCTCTCGGCGGCCGCTTTTTTCCTCGTCGGCGCTTCGCTGGTGCCCGATTCGGATGTGACGATCACGGGCGTGGGGGTCAACCCGACGCGGACGGGCATCCTGGAGATTCTGCGGGACATGGGCGCCAAGATTGATCTGGTGAAGCCCCGCATGCAGGCCGGCGAGCCGGTGGCGGACCTGCGAGTCCGCTCGGCGCCGCTCCGCGGGATCACGATCGGGCCCGACCGCATCCCGCAGACGATCGACGAGTTTCCGATCCTCTGTGTCGCGGCCGCCTGCGCGCAGGGCGAAACCGTGATCTCGGGAGCGCGCGAACTCCGTGTCAAGGAGAGCGATCGGATCGCGACCATGGTCACGGAACTGCGCCGCATGGGCGCCGAGGTCGAAGAACGCTCCGATGGAATGCGTATTTCCGGCGGCCGTCCCCTGAAAGGAGCCGTCTGCCAGAGCCATGGCGACCATCGGGTGGCCATGTCCATGACGATCGCGGGACTGGTGGCGTCCGGCGAGACGCGGGTCGAGGATACGGCCTGCGTGGCGACGTCGTTCCCGGAATTTGACAAGAAATTGAGAGGGTTATTGACACCCTCGGGTCAAGGGTGAATACAATACCGGCTTTGTGGGACGCGAAACCCCCTCAGGGGGCCGACAGAACCCCGCCGATGGTCGTCACGATTGACGGCCCGTCCGGGGTAGGCAAGAGCACCGTCGCCAAGCTGATCGCCTCTCGACTCGGCTACACGTATCTCGACTCCGGTGCCCTCTACCGAGCCGTCGCGTGGAAGGCCCTGACTACGGGGACCGATCCGACAGAGCCGGACGCCATGCGGCGTCTCTGCAAGGAAACGAGGCTAAAGGTGTCGTCCGGGGCCGGCGGCGGGATGGGCGTCGAAGTGGACGGGCGCGCCCTCACGGCGGAGTTGAGAACGCCGGATGTGAGCCGCGCGGCCTCCCAGGTGGCGGCCCTGCCGGATGTGCGAGCCTGGCTGTTGCCGGTGCAGCAGACTTTCGGGCGAGAGCCCGGAGTCCGCGGCATTGTCGCCGAGGGCCGAGACATGGGAACGCGCGTGTTCCCCCATGCGCCGGTGAAGTTTTTCCTGGAGGCCGAGTCGCAGGAACGGGCACGCCGGCGCCACGAAGAACTCGCGGCCGCAGGCGGGGCGGCGAATTTGACGGAGACGCGCCGGGAGATGGAGGTTCGGGACGGGCGCGACCGGACCAGGGAGACCGCTCCGTTGACGGCGGCCCCGGATGCCGTGCTCATTGATACGAGCCGGCTCACGGTTGAGGAAGTCGTCGAACGGATGGCGCGCGTGATCGAGCGCAAAGCAGCCGCAATTCGCTGAATGGTCCTCTATTGGCTGGCGTGGGTGGCAGTCCGGCTGGTGGCGACGGTGCTGTTTCGCTTGAAGGTGTCCGGGCAGCATCACATCCCGAAGACCGGGGGCGTGCTGATCGCCGCGAACCACGCCAGCTACCTGGACATTCCGATCCTGGGATGCGGGATGCGCCGACAGGCGTCGTTCATGGGCCGAATGGACCTCTTCGACGGGCCGGTGGGCTGGCTGATGCGCTACCTCGGCTGGATCCCGATCCGCCGGGAGCGCGTGGACCGCGGCGGGTTCGAGGAAGCCATCACCCGCATCAAGGCCGGGCAGGCGGTGGTCATCTACCCGGAAGGAGGCCGCACGGAGGACGGTCAACTCCAGCTCGGCAAGCCTGGCATCGGGATGATCGTCGCGGCGACGGGGTGTCCCGTGATCCCCGCATACCTGGCGGGCACGTACGACGCGCTGCCGCTGGGCGCCAAGTGGATCCGGCTGCGGCCGATCCGGGTGACGTACGGAGCGCCGATGGATTTCTCGGCGATCCTGAAGGAGCTGGACGGCGAGAGCAAGAAGAAGGATGTGTACCAGCGGATCAGTCAGGAGATCATGGACCGCATCGCGGCACTGGAGGGGGTCGCATCCCCTTCAACCGCATGACGGCCCGCAAGCAGTTCACCTTTAACCCTGTGTGTGTTAGGTCATAACGTGGGAGGAGCCAAAACGCGAATGGAAACGTTGGAACAGATGAAATCGGGATCGTCGGACAAGGCCGCCATGGCCTCGCTGTACGAGCAGACCTTCCAGAACTTCGAGGAAGGATCGGTCATCGAAGGGACGGTCATCTCGGTCAAAAAAGACAAGATCGTCGTGGACATCGGCTATAAATCGGAGGGCATCATCTCCACCGAGGAGTTCTCCCCGGAGGAACTGGCCGCGCTTTCCCCCGGAGTCCGCCTGCCCGTGTACATCGAGGAGCGCGAAGACAGCGAAGGGAACCTCATCCTGTCCAAAGAGAAAGCGGACAAGATGAAGGTGTGGGAAGACCTCGAAAAGATCTTCAATGAGGAAGCCATCGTTGAGGGCAAGATCATCAGCCGCATCAAAGGCGGCATGATGGTGGACATCGGCGTCAAGGCCTTCCTGCCCGGCTCCCAGATCGACCTCCACCCGATCCGCGACCCCGAACAGCTGATCGGCAAGTCCTTCCCCATGAAGATCATCAAGATCAACCAGCGCCGCGGCAATGTGGTCGTCTCCCGCCGCCTCCTGCTCGAGGAGTCGCGCGACCAGCGCCGGCAGCGGACCCTGGCGAATCTCACGGAAGGCCAGCTCGTGCACGGCACCGTCAAGAACATCACCGATTACGGCGCCTTCGTGGACCTCGGCGGCATCGACGGGCTCCTGCACATCACCGACATGTCCTGGGGGCGCATCGGCCACCCGTCGGAGATCTTCATGGTCGGCGACCGGGTCGAGGTGATGATCCTCAAATACGACCGCGAAACGGGCCGTGTGTCGCTGGGGCTGAAGCAGAAGAGCGCGGACCCCTGGATGGGCGTCGCCGCCAAATACCCTGCCGGCACCCGGATCAATGGGCGCGTCGTGAGCCTGACCGACTACGGAGCCTTCATCGAACTGGAGCCGGGCGTCGAAGGGCTGGTGCACGTTTCCGAAATGACCTGGTCGCACGAAGTCCGGCACCCCTCCAAGATCGTGTCGGTCGGAGCGCAGGTGGATGCCCAGGTACTCAACGTGGATGAAGGCGCCCGCAAGATCTCCCTCGGCATGAAACAGGTGGCGCCGAATCCCTGGGACCTCGTGGAGACGAAATACCCCATCGGGACCAAGATCGAGGGCAAGGTCAAGAGCCTCACGGACTTCGGGGCCTTCATCGGCCTGGACGAAGGCGTGGACGGCCTGATCCACATTTCGGACATGTCCTGGACCAAGCACGTGAAGCATCCCTCCGAAATCCTCAAGAAGGGCCAGCCGGTGGTGGTGGTGGTCCTCAAGATCGACAAGGAGAAGGAGCGGCTCTCGCTCGGCTACAAGCAGCTCACGCCCGATCCGTGGGAGCATGAGATTCCCGCAAAGCACCAGGTCGGCAACCCCGCGCGCGGCAAGGTCACGAAACTCACCGACTTCGGGATCTTCGTGGAACTCGACGGCGGCGTGGAAGGCCTCATTCACGTCAGCGAGACGGGCCTGGATTCCGCCACCAGGATGGAGGATCGGTTCAAGGTGGGCGAGAACGTCGACGCGAAGATCATCAAGGTCGACCGCGACGAACGGAAGATCGCGCTGAGTCTGCGGGAACACCACCGCGACAGCGAGCGCCAGCCGATGCAGGATTTTCACGCCGACCAGGGGAAGGTGGATCAATCCCTGGGCCGGGCGGCACGCAAGAACAAGAAGCACGAGGGCGAGGAAGAGGAGTAACGGGCAGGTTGGAGAAGAAGCGGACATTCCGGACCGTTCTGGCGATTGCGGGGATCGTGGCCGCCGTCGTCGTGTTGTCCGCGCTGGTCCCGCTCATACTGGACAGCGCCTGGTTCGGCGGCGAGAGAGTCGCGGTCGTGCGGATCGAAGGGGTCATCGTCGACTCCCGCGACGCAATCGAGGAACTGCGGAAGTTCCGGGAGAATCCCAACGTCAAGGCCATCGTGCTCCGCATCGACAGTCCCGGCGGCGGGGTGGTCGCCTCCCAGGAGATCTATTCGGAGGTGCTCAAGACGCGCGCCGAGGGCAGGGTCAAGGTGGTGACGTCGATGGGCAACCTGGCCGCCTCGGGCGGGTACTACATCGCCGCGGCGACGGACAGGATCGTCGCCAATCCCGGCACGCTGACGGGCAGCATCGGCGTGATCATGGAGTTGGCCAATGTGCGGGGCCTGATGGAGAAGGTGGGTGTGCAGAGCGTGGTCATCAAGAGCGGAAAGCACAAGGACCTAGCCTCGCCGTTCCGGACCATGTCCGTGGAGGACCGCGCCATCCTACAGACCGTGCTGGACGACGTGCACGACCAGTTCATCCAAGCCGTGGCCGCGGGGCGCGCCATGAAGGTGGACCAGGTTCGCGATCTGGCGGATGGCCGTATCTTCACCGGGCGGCAGGCGAGAACGGTCAAGCTCGTGGACGAACTGGGCGACCTGCAGGACGCGATCAAGCTGGCCGGGAAAATGGGGGGGATCGCAGGCGAGCCTCGCGTGGTCGAGACCCGCAAACGCTTCTCGTTGCGCGATCTCCTCGGCAACGTCTTCGACGGGAAGGTCTCCCCGCTCATCCCGTCCGGCATCAACCTCAAATACATGTTAGCGTTCTAGGAGGCACACCATGACGAAAGCGCAGCTCATCGAGAATTTGTCCGAGAAGGTCCCTACCCTGACCAAGCGGCAGGCTGAGGTGGTCGTCAACACCATCTTCAACGGCATCCGAACGGCGCTGGCCAAAGGCGACAAGATCGAAATCCGCGGCTTCGGAAGCTTTCGCCTGCGCAACCGCCGCATGAAGGAAGGGCGCAATCCGAAGACGGGCACGACGGTCTCCGTTCCCGCCAAGCGCGTCCCCTTCTTCAAGGCCGGCAAGGAACTCAAGGAAATCGTCAATAGATAGGGAGCCTGGTGGGAGAACCTGAAACCAAGACCACGGACGCGCAAGACGCCGCGGAGATCGTGTGGACCGAGGGCGCGCGCCAGCGCATGGAGCGGGCTCCCGTCTTCCTCCGGGGCATGGTGCAGCGGCTGGCCGAGAAGAAGGCGCGCGAGCTGGGCTACCGCGAGATCACCGAGGACATCCTCACCCAATTCAAAAGCCAGATGATGGGCCGGATGGGTGGCGAGGCCGGCCTGCAGGAGGCCGCGGGCGCCATGGCCGCCGGCCGCATCCCTTGGACGGCCGAGGCCAAAGCGCGGCTGGAGACCGTACCGGAATTCATGCGGCACATGATCCGGCAGATCGCCGAAGACGTGGCCCGCGAGCGCGGCCACATGGAGGTCAACGTCGAGCTCTTCCAGAAAGTGGAAGCGCTCGGGGACGAAAAACTGCAGGAGGCGGCTCCGCTGCCCTGGTCGGAGGGTGCGCAGGCGCGGCTCCAGCAGAAGATCGTGCAATCCCCTCCCATCGCCATGGACTTTGTGGCGGACATGGTGAAGCGGGACACGGAAGAGCGGGCCCGCGAGCTGGGGCTGACCGTCATCGACGAGGTCGCGCTGACCGCCATCTGGGACGCGCCGCTGTCGCCCGTCACGTGGAGCGACGAAGCCTGGAAGCGCCTGCTCACCTCGCCCGACTTCGTCCGCAGCGGCATCCGCAAGGCCGCCGAGCGCCGCGCCCGCAAGCTGGGACTCAAGGAGATCGACTCCGAGCACCTGACGACGTTCCGCAACGAGGCGATGATGAAGGCAGTCAAGCGCATCCGCTCATTCGGCTACAACGAGTTGACCTTCGACGCCTTCAACACGGCGCTCGAGAAGACCAAGCGCCTCCAGGGCAACCCTCAGGCCGAGAAGCGCCTGGAGGAGATCCGCCAGCACTTCAAGGACCCCCACACCAAGAAACCCGAAGGCGGCACGCTCGGCGCCGAGCTGATGGACCGCTTCCGTAAGTACCTCAAGGGCGAAGGCCAGCTCTAACCCGGCTCTTCAGGGTCCTGGCGCCAAGCAGCCCGGACGTGCTCGCTCCGCCTTCGACCCGTTGCATGCTGAAGAGCAACGGGTTCCCCGGCAAGTCGCTGCGCTCCGCCCGGGCGCCCGCTCGGCGCCACCCTTCAGGGCTTGGTTTGCGCCATTTTCTTGACAAATCATCCCAAATCTCTACAATGCCAGACGTTTGTAGTCATATCGGTTCTAAGCAAAGGAGGATCATCATGGCGCTGGGAAGAGTGTTGGTCGTGGAAGACGAGCCGGACATCAGGAAATCAGTGCGCTTGATCTTGACGAAAGCCGGTTACGACGTGATCGAAGCCGCAGACGGAGAGAAAGGCATTGCCGCCGTCAGGTCAGGGGACAATCCTTTGGTGTTGAATACGATCATTTGTGATCTTGCCATGCCGAATGTCGGCGGGATGAAAGCCATAGCGTATTTCCGTTCGCAGTTTCCGTCCGTCCCCGTGATCGTGCTGAGCGGAACAGGAACGATCGAAAAGGCGAGCACGCTGTTCAAGCAAGGCGTGGTGGAGTACCTGTGCAAACCGATTGAACCGGACAAGCTCATCGCGGCCGTGCATAAGGCCGTGAAGGAGAGCGGGTACAAAGACGACCATACAACCTAACCGGGGTTCCTGCTTTCGTGAAACACCCCAGGCGCTCTCTGTCCTGACATTCAAGGGGAAAGGCGGAGAGCGCCTTGATCTTCTGAGGCGCCCGTGAGTTCCGAGCAAGCTCCTCCTCCAGCACCCGCAGCGCCCCCATTCGTTGAACGGCGGGGATGGGTCCATAAACAGCTGGAGGCCGTGCGCCTCCTGAGCGAGACCCTGTTCCAGCACATTACCGTCGATGCTCTGGTCGCAAAGGCTCTCGAGACAGCCCTCGAAGTACTGAAGGCCGAAGCCGGCTCGGTCCTCCTGGCCGACCCAGCCACCAAGCAACTGGTCTTCCATCATTCGATCGGAAAGAGCCCGGTCCCATACGGCACGGCGATTCCGTGGGACAAGGGCATTGCAGGATCGGTCTTCCAGACGGGGCAGCCTGCCGTCATCAATGAGGTTAAGAAAGACAATCGCCATTATTCCGGCGTCGACGCCACGACCGGCTTCGAGACCCGCAATATGATCACCCTTCCGCTGAAACGGTGGGAAGGCGCGCCCATCGGCGTCATGAATGTGCTGAACAAACGCGAAGGAGGACTCTACGACGATGATGCCGCCACACTGACAGTCATCTCCGCGATCACGGCCGCCGCGATCGAGCAGGCGCGATTGTTCGAAGAAGCAAAGCTGGCCCAGGTGGCGCGCCTGTTGGGCGACATCGGTCATGACATCAAGAACATGCTGACGCCGGTGGTCATGGGCGCGGGCATCCTGCAAGACGAGTTGAAGGATCTCTTCCCGGACAAAAAACAGTCCCCACGAGAAAAAACGGCGGCGCGGCAGGCCAAAGGCAGCCGAAAACCACAGACAGACAAGTCGGCCGGCTCCAGCCAGGAGGAGACCCGCGAGCGGTTTACCATGGTGATCGGCATGCTGCGAAACGCTTCACGACGAATTCAGGAACGGGTCAAGGAAATTGCAGACTGTGTAAAGGGCATGAGCTCCCCGCCACAATTTTCGCCCTGCAAGATCGCCAGCGTGGTTCACAGCGTCGAGGAGACGCTCGGCCCCGTGGCACAAGAGAAACGCATTGCTCTCCGCAATGAAAGCCTGGAGGACCTGCCTGTAATCCTGGCCGACGACCAGCGGCTGTATAACGCGTTTTACAACCTGATCAACAACGCGATACCGGAAGTGTCGGAGGGCGGTTCGATTACAGTGTGCGGCCAGACCGATCCTGTGACCAAGTCCGTCATAGTTTCCGTGATCGACACTGGCCGTGGGATGCCGCCTGAGATACGGGACAGTCTCTTCACTACCCGTGCCATCAGCCGAAAACCGGGAGGCACCGGCCTGGGAACCAAGATCGTCAAGGACGTGGTCGATGCGCACGGCGGTCACATCACCGTCGAGAGCAAGGAAGGCGTCGGCACCACGTTCCGGCTGCGATTCCCGATGCACCACTAGATTCCGCGGAGGTTTCCTTGGCGGATACGGGGACAAATTTGCCGGGATCGGATCTCTCGGAAAACTACGAGGATTGGCGCCGACAGTTTGCCACCGACCGTCTGGTGGTGCTGTACTATCTGGGGCTGGTCGCCAATCCGGTCTTCATCGCCGCAGACGTTCTTCTCCACCGCGAGTATCTCTCATCCCTGCTTGAGATTCGGGCGGTCCTTGAGCTTGGGTTCCTGTTCTCCTTTTTGATGCTCAAGCAACGCGTCGTGCTGTTCACGCCGAATGTCTTGTTAGCACTGTGGATCTTGATCGGCAATCTCTGCATCGCGCAGATGACGGTCATCCTGGGCGGATTCACCGCGCAGTACTACAGCGGGTTGAACCTCGTGTTTCTGGCGGCGGCGGTCATCGTCCCCATTTCCTGGCCCACGCATCTGGCGGCGCAACTGGGCACGCTCCTGTATTACTTCGGCGCCAATTTCTTGCACCCTCAGACCCCTGCCGGCTTGGATGCGGCGATAGAAAATTCCTTCTTCCTCGTGTGGACGTGCGTGGCGGTGCTGTTTTCCGTCAATCTGTATGAACGCCTGCAACGCGCCGAATTCCAGGCGCGAGTCTCAGAACGCCGGATCAGCCGGCAGTTGGAGGCTTCGAATCGAAAACTGCTCGAACTGGACCGATTGAAGAGCGAGTTCTTCGCCAACATCAGTCATGAACTCCGCACACCTCTGACCCTGAGCCTCGGTGCGTTGAAGACCCTCCAGAATTCGTCACTCAATCCGGAATGCGGGCAGCTCGTTCAATCCGGCCTGCGGAATACCTCCAGACTTCTTTTTCTCATCAATGAGCTGCTCGATCTTGCCAAGTTCGACAGCGGACGAGCCGAGCTCAGGAAACGGTGCATGGACCTTGCATCGCTGGTCCGTGGCATTGCGGCCGACTTCGAGTCCAGCCAAAAAAATCGTGTCCACCTCGAAGGTGTCAGTGAACCTGTTCTTGCCGAGGTCGACTCTCGTCAGATGAAGAAAGTCCTCTATAACTTGTTCTCCAACGCCTTCAAATTCAATGATCCTGAGAAGGGGCGGGTCTGGGTGCGGCTGTCAGCCGATGAAGACCGCATCAACATTGCGATCGAAGACAATGGCATCGGAATTCCTCGGGATCAACTGGAACGGATCTTTGACCGCTTCACTCAGGTGGAAGCCAGCGCAACGCGACGGTATGAAGGGAGCGGGATCGGATTGGCCCTGGTCAAGGAAATCGTGACGCTCCATGGGGGGAGCATCTCCGTGGAGAGTACACTGGGCAGCGGTTCGACCTTCACCATAACGCTGCCTCGCGGCAGGGCCAGCCCCGACGAGATGATCGGGATTGAAGACGAAGAAGTGATCGTGCTCCCCTCCTTTCGTGAAACCCAGCAGGAATCAACCCGGCCGATAAGCACGTTGCCTACATCGGGCGGTGACCAGCCGCTGGTGCTCGTGGCCGACGATAACGCGGATATGCGCAGCTACTTGGAACGAGTGCTGAGCCGGGAGTTTCGGATTGCGTTGGCCGTGGACGGCGCCGAGGCGCTGGAACAGGCCAGAGCCTCCCATCCCGATCTGATTCTCACCGATGTCATGATGCCGCGGATGAGCGGAGATGACCTGTTGAAGGCCGTCCGGGAGGACCGGAAGCTTCGCTCGATTCCCGTGGTGTTCCTGACGGCCCGAGCGGGGACGGAAGCGCGTGTCGAGAGCTTGGAAGCGGGCGCGGATGATTACGTCGCGAAGCCGTTTGATGAAAATGAACTGCTGGCCCGTGTTCGCAATCTGATTGGCCAACGGGCGCAGGAACGGGAACTCGTCCAGCTCCAGAAGGAGAAAATCGCGCGATTCCTGCCTCCTCATCTGGCGGACATGATCCTCGCCGGCGACCGCGACGATTTCCTGAAAGGCCACCGAGTGGAAATCACCGTGCTGTTCATCGATCTCCGAGGGTTCACCGCGTTCGCCGAATCAGCGGAGCCTGAAGTGTTGATGGCGATCCTCCGGGAATACCAGGCCGAGATGGGATCGTTGATATCCGAGTATGGGGGAACTCTTGAGCGGTTTGCCGGGGACGCGATGATGGTATTTTTCAATGATCCTGTCCCGGTTCCCGATCATGCCGAACAGGCAGTACGCATGGCGATCGTCATGCGGGACCGCAGCGCTGATTTGCGGGCGAAATGGACGGCGCGCGCAATCAACCTCGGGGTAGGGATCGGCATCGCCACCGGTTATGCCTCTTTGGGCGTGATCGGTTTCGAAGGACGCAAGGACTATGCGGCTATCGGCCCGGTCACCAACCTGGCGGCAAGGCTCTGTGGGGAAGCCCAGCACGGGCAAATACTCATATCGGGGCGGATCTTGGAGCTCGTGGAGTCTCTCGTTTCGACCGAGGCTGTGGGACCCCTGACCCTCAAAGGTTTCCAGCAGCCGGTTGTCGCCTATAACGTCAACGGACTGCGACCCTTAAAGGACTGCGGATCGACTACTTATTGCCCCCGTGACAGCATCACGAGCACGGCTACGCTGCAGAACCCGATCCACAGCAGGATGCCGATCGTGATCGCCCACCACCAATTGTCTCCTGAAGTATCGACCGGGGTTTTTTCCTTCGAGCTCTCTGTCTCCGCCGAGTTCTCTATCTCTGCCATGCCGCGCCCCCCCTGCTACGGAACACCGTATTATGAACAACTCCCCGTGCGATTTAAAGAGGATGGACCAAGAGCATGTACAAGTCGTTGACGTTTGTGCCGGTGGGGCCGGTACGGATGTGCTCGCCGACTTTCTTGAAGAAGGTGTAGCTGTCGTTTCGTTTCAAGTACGCCGCGGCGTCGAGCCGCTTCTTCCTGCCGTATGACACCGTGTCGCCATCCACCACGGCCCCTGCCACGTCCGTCGGCCCGTCCCGACCATCCGTCCCAACCCCCACCGCCCACACGCCAGCAGTGCCTTGCATCGCCAGCGCGGCCGCCAGCGCGAACTCTTGCGCACGGCCGCCTTTTCCTGACCCTCGCACCGTGACGGTCAGCTCACCGCCGGCAAGCACACACACGGAACCAGGAAGAGCCGTCCGGCTCGCAAGGTTCTTCCCCAACTCCCCCATCCACCGCCCGACCAGGGAAGCCTCGCCGGTCACGAACTCCTCGATGAGGACGCTTTCATAGCCGGCAGCACGGGCGGCCTTCGCCGCGGCCTCCAGCGCGAGTCGGTTGTTGCCGACGACCACGTGCTGCACCCGCCGGAAAACCCGGCTCCGCGGTTTCGGCGTCTCGGGCCGCCAGCCCGCCAGCCCTTCGACCAGGTGAATGCGCACCGGCGTCGGCAGGCGATTCCAGAGTCCGTACCGGCGGATGATCCGGACCGCGTCAAGGAAGGTGGTCTGGTCCGGCGCCGTCGGACCCGACCCGATCACGCCCAGGTCGTCCCCGCCGACGTCTGAGAGGATGAGCGTCAGGACCTGCGCGCGCGTCGCAGCCGCGAGCCGCCCGCCCTTGATCGCGGAGAGGTGCTTGCGGACGGCATTCAGTTCGGCGATCGTCGTGCCCGAGCGAAGCAGCAGGCGCGTCACGCGCTGCTTGTCCGTCAGCGTCAGTCCCTCATCCGGCAGAGGCAGCAGACTGGAGGCGCCCCCGGAGAGCAGTACGATCAGGAGCTCCTCCGATCCGAGCGACGACGCGATCTCCAGCATCCGTTGCGCCGCCCACAGGCCGCGCCGGTCGGGGACCGGATGGCCGGCTTGAACCACCTGCACGCGTGACTTCAGTCCGGCCTTCGCGGTTTCAGACGTCACGACGAAGGCCGAATCGAGCCGCCCGCGAAGCACCTCTGCGACGGCCCGAACCATGGGGACTGCGGCCTTGCCGGACCCGACGACCGTCACGCGCCGGATCCGGCGTAGATCATAGGTGCGGCCTGCTGCCAGGAGAACGCGACTCTTGAGGGAGAGCGCACAACGGACGGCCTCGTAAGGGTCGGCAGCGTCCAGCGCAGCCTGAAGGATGGCACGCAATTCAGCGCGAACAGGTACAGGCGGGAGGGTCAGCGCGGCACGTCCGCCTTGAAACAGACTGAGGGGCAGTCCTCGTTCCGTCGCGGGATCTTGATGCGATGGGTCCCGCGGGGCAGGAAGTCCTTCCGGATTTCGGGATTGAGGAGCTTCAGCTCGAGGAAGTACGTCCCGTACTGCTCCGCGACCGACGCGAGGTGACGCTGGCTCTCCTTAATGGTGACCGTCACCACCTCGGTGTCCAGCGGAGGATAGAGGTCGGCCTTGGCGATGCCCAGGTATTTATCGGGCTGGGAGAAAATCTCCTTGCTGGCGATGATGCGGGGGACATAGCGCATCGTCTCCGTCACGTAGTGCAGCTTCCAGTAGTCTTTGACTTTCTGCTCGCGCATGGACTTGAGAATGGGGACGTTGCCGGCATTGTAGGCCGCCATGGCCAGGTACCAGTCGCCGAAGATGTCGTGCAGTTTTTTGAGGTACTTGACGGCGGCCTCGGTCGAGAGCTCCAGGTTGCGGCGATCATCCTTCCACTGATTGTTTTGCAATGCGAACAGCCGGCCGGTCGAGGGGATGAACTGCCACGGGCCCGAGGCTTTGGCCCGCGAATAGGCGGCGGAGATGCACTTGCTCTCCACCAGCAGGATATACTTCAGGTCGTCCGGCAGCCCGGCCTCGGCCAGTTGCCGCTCGGCGGGTGGAAAGCACCGGCCGGTCCGCTTGGCGAGGATGATGCTGTCGCCCTCGTCTTCCAGAAATCGGTAGAACTCGTACTCGATCCGCTCCCGGACCTGCCAGACATCCACCGGAACGGGAGCGCCGGCGAACGTCAGGTTGTCGGGGAGCCGGTACGTGCTGAGGAAGAGTTTGGTCCCGGCCTGCAAGCTGCGGCTGGCGGGAGCAGGCAGCAGCTGAGGCGCCTCCACGGCGGGCGTTGCAGGAGGCGGCTGGTCGCTCATTGTGTCGGTTGCCAGCGGCGCCACGAGCAACGCGGCCGCAACCATCAGGAACCGAAACTGTAGCTTCATTCCCTCACGCTCCCTGACACCCTCCAGCCTGCCTGTTCTGAGTGAAAGTCTAGCAGGGGTTTCCCTGAGCGGCAAGGCAATTCTGGTAAAATCGGTGGATGTCCCGCCTGACCGCGCTTCACGACACGCTCACCGCATGCCGCAAGTGCCCGCGTCTCGTCGCCCACCGCGAGGAAACGGCCCGCGTCAAAGTGCGCCGCTTTCTCGACTGGGACTACTGGGGAAAGCCCGTGCCCGGGCTCGGCGATGCGAAGGCCCGCCTGTTGATCGTCGGCCTCGCGCCAGCCGCGCACGGCGGCAATCGCACCGGGAGAATCTTCACGGGTGACCGCAGCGGCGACTGGCTCTACCGCGCGCTCCATGCCGTCGGCTTCGCCAGCCAGCCCCACTCGGTGTCGCGGGACGACGGGATGCGGTTGATCGATTGCTACATCACAGCTACGGTCCGCTGCGCCCCCCCGGAAAACAAACCGCTCCCGGAGGAGTTCGACCGCTGCCGGCCCTTTCTCGTGGAAGAATTACGGCTCCTGCGCCGGGTACGCGTGGTAGTCGCGCTTGGCAGGATCGCGTTCGAGGGATATCTGAAGGCGTGCCGGGAACTCGGTCACACACTGCCGCGCCCGCGACCGGCGTTCGGGCACGGGCGGGTTCACCGCCTGCCGTGGGGCGTCACACTGATCGGGTCCTACCACCCGTCCCAGCAAAACACCTTCACCGGGAAATTAACGAAACGGATGTTTGAGTCGATCTTCGCTACGGCGAGGAAGACGCTGACTCGAGCTCGTTCAGGGCCGCCTGAACCAGGCGGCGCTCGGCGACGAATTGGGGCCCGGTGAGCCGAGCGAGCAATCCCTGGTAGTTGTGCCGGGCGGCCTCACGCTCTCCGATGGCCACAAGCGCCCTGTTGTATTTGAGGGAACAGGTTCCCCACGCGCGACCGGTTTCAAGGAACGCGCGGTTGGCGTCAATGAGGTCCACGGAGTTCGTGCGCCGGGCTTCTTTCTCGTACCTGGCCGTTTCGATCAGCGCCGCGTTCAACTCTTTGAGCTGACCCAGGACATCCTGACGCGTCTCCCCGCCGGGAGCGGCGGCAAAGCGAGCGGCGGCTTGGTCACAGGCGGCACCGAAGGTCACAGCTTGTTTGGTGAGAGCAGGCAGGCTCGGAGCGCAGGCGGTCAACTCAAGCAGGACAACTCCTAATGTAAGAAGACGGCAGACGGAAAGAGGGATCAACAGGCACCGACGCAAGCGTCGCTTCTGCATACGCCGCATTATGCCACAGTTACCGTCCCGCTTCCCTCGCTATCAGATGCGCTGCCAGATGCGGAGCCGCCTGCAGAGCGGGGGAACTGGAGGTCAGCGGCGGGGCGAATTCCAGCCCCGTGTTGTCGCCGTTCCGCCAGATGACCTTCGCAGCCAGCGATTCCGTCACCTCGCGTCCCTCCTCGCCGCGGAATCGGAAACGGACAGTGACCGTCTGGCCCGGTTTCAGGAACTGCCTGGCGCAGAGAGCCACGCCGGTCCAGCTCAGGTGGCTCATGCTCCCCCAATAGACGTTGGAATCACCGGCCACGAGGACATCCACGCGCGTCAGGAAGTGGTAGCGCCACACCTTCCGACGCTCGCGAACCAGCATCCCTACAGCATCCCTACAGCATCCCTACAGCCTTGTTTGTCGGTTCCATTTTCTCCATGGCCGTTCCTCCCTAATTCCTCCGGCGAATACGCATGGGTGCGCTTGGAGATCACCCGCCGCCTTCCCGTGAAGTACAGAAAGTCGGCTCGCCGCCCAGATCTGGCCGGCATCCCGAGCCCCAACCGGCGCGCACGATCGCGGTCGCCGCTCAAACGGCGAAGGAAACCGACTAGCAGGAAGATCACCACCATAAAGCTCACCGTTTCCATGTTGACACCTCGCTGTTCATTCCCTTGTCATCGCCGCTGTGGGCGCCTTATAGGTAAAGACTTAGCAAGGGCGGTGCCAGACCCGAACCTGTTCTATGCGTTGACCAAGAAAGGAAAACCTGGCAGGCCTTTCCACGTGATGGGAATGGGAATCCGTTCAAAAATGAACGGGGAGAGACAGCGCGGAAGAACGTGGCCGGACAGAATTGTCCGGGCTTAGGGTCTCGTGGTTAGGGCGTTCAGTTCGGCCTGATAGGCCGCGGCAACGGCGTCTCGCCCGGCGGCCTTCGCGGCCCGGATCAGACGCTTCCCGGCATCCGTCGCCTTCTGAACGTGATTCAGCGCGAGGTAGCCCCGGTAGGCGCGCTCGTAAAAGCCCATTGCCTCCTCCGGACGATTTTCCTCTTCCGAGAGCCGGCCGAGGTTGACAAGGTCGGCCTCGATCGCCGGACGGCTCTCCGTTTCCTTGTCGAGAGTAAGCGCCTGCTCATAGCGGCTGCGGGCCTCGGCTCGGCGTCCCCGCTTCTCCGACAGCGCGCCGAGGTTGCTGTGGTTGCTGGCCATGGATCGCCGCTCGGCGAGTTCGGTGTTGATCGCCAGGGCCTGCTGGAAGTTCTGCTCCGCCTGGTCCAGCTCGCCGCGCGCCTGCTGGAGCAGGCCCAGGTTGTTCAGAACAACGGCCTCGCTCCGGCGATCCTTGATCTCGCGGGCAAGGGCGAGAGCCTGAGAGTAATGGCCGAGTGCCGTCGCGTGATCCCCCATGAGATGAGCCGCCTGCCCGCGATAGCTGAGGCCCTCGACGGCGAGCGCCTGATCGCCGATCTCCACCGCAATCCCATGCGCCCGGCGATGGAATTCAGCCGCCGTGGGATAATCGCCCTGGAGAGCCGCCACCATGCCCAAGTCATTCAGCACGCCGGCAAGACTGGGCCGGTCGTCCAGGCTCTCCGCCAGGCGGCGCGCGTCGTCGAAAATCAGGCCGGCGCGCGCCGCATCGCCGCGGGCCAGCGCGTGGTTTCCCTTATCACGGAGATCCCTGACCTTCGAGGCCAGCGGGGACAGCTCAGGGCCCGCGGCGCCGCCGACGCAGCCGCCCGCCATGAGCGCAAGGAGCAGGACGACCGGCCCGGCTCGGCTCATTCCTTGACCACCTCATCGGCGCGCAGACTCCTGGGCGCGACGGCGGCCTTCTCCTCCGCCCGTGCAGCGCGCCCTTTCGCCGCGAACGTGCTGATCGGGAAGGTTTTCTTCGCGCCGGCCACAACCTCGCCGACATCGTCCACCGTGCCCTGCACCGACCGCACCAGCGGCAGCACGTCCTGATGGACCGTGCTCCGGAGATCGCCCGTGATCGCCTTCACGTTGTCCACGGAGCCCTGAACCGAATCGACGACCGCCAGCAGCTTGGCGGTCGTGGTCTGCACGTCCTTCACCGCCTCGCCGGCCCGATCCACGCTCCCGCGCACGCCGGCCACGATGGCCTGAAGCTGTTCGGACGTACTCAGCGCAGCTTCGCGGATCGTCGCCGTCGTCTCCTTCACGTTCTCCAGCACGGCCGGGAGCCGGGTCGACGCCTCCCGCACGTGGCCGAGGGTCTCGTTGCCGGTCTTCACCGTCGTATGCACGTCCTGCGTGATTTCTTCCACCCGGACGAGCGTCTTCTTGACGGTCTCCACGAGCGGCCTGATCTCCGTCATCAGCTCCGCGACGTTAAACGGCTCTTCCGCCTCGATGTGACCACCCTCTTCGACGACCGGCTTGCTCTTGTTGCCCACCGTGACCTCGATCTGGGGTTCGCCGACGAAGCCGCCGGACTTGCCGATCTTAGCAATAGAGTTGGCTCGAATCTTTTCCTGATACTTCTTCAAGATCTCCAGGGTGACCTGGGCATTGTTCTGCTCGGTGAACTCGATCTTGCTGACCTTGCCAACCTGGAATCCCAAGAGCATCACCTGCTTGCCGGGTTTCAAGCCGTAACCTTCACTGAAGAGCGTGGTGATGTGGTACTTCTCCTCAAACAAGTTCTCGCTTTGGGCCACGAGCACCAGGACCGCGATGAGAATCAAGATGGGAACAAATACAAACCACCCCACGATCTGGTGGAGACGGGTCTGCGACAGGCGGTGTGAGTAATGCATGGCTGTTTCTCCTTTACTGGGATCCCCAAAAGTCTTGTACCATCGGATCAACCACCAGCGGGGCTTTGTCCGGCGGGCAATCGGCCACGAGTCTCCCATCCCGCAGCAACACCAATCGGTCCATCATGCGGAACAGACTGGTGGGCGCATTGATGGTCGCGACGATCGTCAGCCCTTTCTCCCGCCGGTACTTCCCCAAGAGCCCACGGAAGCGGATCAGGTCGTCGGCATCCAGCCCGAAGAGCACTTCGTCCACGAAGAGGATTTCCGGCTCCATCACCATGGCCCGCGCGAGCGCTGCCAGGCGGGCAACGCCCATTGTCAAGCCAGCCGGCATCTGCTCGCGGAAGTCCTCCACCCCGCATTCCGTCAGGCGCGCCATGACCCTGCCTTGGATTTCAGTCTCCGGGAGGACCGTGTGATAGCGGAGCGGGAGCGCGACGTTGTTATAGACACTCAGGTTGCTGATAAGCGCGGGTTTGACAAAGACGAATCCCACCCGCTGGCGGAGGTGAAGCACCTGCTCTTCCGAGGCTTGGGTCGGGTCGACGCCAAGCAGCCGGACCGCTCCAGAGGCCGGCGCTCCCAGGCCGGCGCAGAGCTTGAGCGCGAGTCCCTTCCCGGACGCATTGGAACCGACCAGTGCGACGGCTTCGCCGCGCCGCACTATCAAGCTGAGATCGGCGACGCGCGCCTGATCCCCTTCGTTCGCCGAGACACGGTCGAGTTCGATCACGACCTCCCCCATATCACAGGTAAAAGCCGATGGATACAATGATGTCCAGGACCAGACAGGCCGTGACCGTGTTGAGCATGGCGCGCGTGGTCTGTTGGGGCACCTCGGTCGTGGCGCCGACAACCGAGAGTCCGTGATGGCAACAGATGACGGCGGTGGCAAGCCCGAACAGGCTGCTCTTGATGACGGTGATCAGGACGTCGGCGATCGAGAGCACTTTCTCTATCTCCGTCAGGTAGACCGCAAAGGGAATGGTGAGCTTGACTTTGGCCACCAGGAATCCCCCAATGACCGCCACCAGATCGAAGTACACCGTCAAGCAGATGACGGACACGATCGCCCCGATCACCCGCGGCATCACGAGGAAACGGATCAGGCTGATGCCCATCGCATCGAGCGCGGCGATCTCCTGCCCGACCCGCATGTTGCCCAGTTCCGTGCACATCGCGGTGCCCGACCGCCAGACCACGATGAAGGCCGTGAGCAACGGCCCCAGTTCGCGGACCACCGTTATCATGATGACGTTGGCCAGGAACGCCCCGGCGCCGACCTGGGGCAGCGTGATCCCGGCCTGGATGATGATGATGATGCCCAGCATCAGAGCGATCGTGCTGACGACCGGGAGAGCATCGACTCCGGTGAACAGGATCTGGCTGGCGATGACTCTGAAGGCTTCCCCCCGCCCGCGTCTGGACGGCGTGAGAAGTTCCTTGAAGGCGAGGTAGCCCAGGAACAGGACGTCCACCGCGTAGGCGGCGCCCTCGACCGTCTTTCTTCCGGTCCAGGAAATCACAACCGGCGCGGCCTGCCGCTAGCCCTTCGGGACGTTCTGTTTTTCCCAATCCGACAGGAACTTCTTGAGGCCGATGTCGGTCAGCGGGTGCTGCACGAGCTGCTTGTACACGGCGAGCGGCATTGTGCAGATGTCGCCGCCGATCCTGGCGGCCTCGACCACATGCTGCGGGTGCCGCACGCTGGCGACCAGCACTTTGGTCTTGTATTGATAGTTTCGGTAGATAGTCACGATGTCCTGGATGAGTCCCATCCCGTGCTCACTGATGTCGTCCAGCCGCCCGACGAAGGGGCTGACGCACCAGGCGCCGGCCTTGGCGGCCAGCAGGGCCTGGGTCGGCGAGAAGCAGAGGGTAACGTTGACCTTGATCCCCTCGGAGGCCAGGGCCTTGCAGGCCTTCAGCCCTTCGGGAATCAGCGGGACCTTCACGACGATGTTCTTGTGAATCTTCGCCAGGTCTTTGCCTTCCTTGATCATCGCGTCGGCTTCGACGCTCACGACTTCCGCGCTGATCGGCCCGTCCACGATGGAGCAGATCTCCGCGAGCAGGTCCTTGAAGCTGCGTCCTTCCTTAGCAACCAGGGACGGGTTGGTCGTCACGCCGTCCAGCACGCCCCAACTGGCCGCTTCTTTGATTTCTTTCGTGTTGCCGGTATCTAGAAAGATCATCATGTGCACACCTCCACAGGACGCCGAACAGGTTTGCGCGGAACCGTTGTGGTATTCTAGGAGAACCGTGCGGTCTTTGCAAACACGATTACGAGGTCATCTATGAGACGGTTGGCGATGATGCTGGGACTCGTGGCGCTGATGGTCGGGTGCGCGAGCAATCCCTACCTGGAACAGTCCCTTAAGCCGGCGGCCCAGCGCCACGAAGCCAAGGAGTGGTTCGAGAAGGAATGGGGCAAGCCGTCCGGCACCTCGACGCGCTTCTGGGGCGGCGAGAAGTGGACGTACTACCGGATTTCCGGCGGCACCGCGCGGGTGCTCGGCGGCATCAACCCCCACCAGTGTGAGATCGAGCTGTTCTTCGACAAGGACGGCAAGCTGGACGACTACAGTTACTCGTCGGGCTGCTGACGTCTAGCCCGCGCTGAGTTTCTTCTGGTAGCTGGCGCGGCAGGTTTCGCTGCAGAAGAAATACGTCCGGTCCTCCTGCTGGAGAAAGAACGATCCCTCTTTCGGCACGAACATCCCGCAGACCGGGTCCTGGACCATCTCGGACGGACTCCCCGACGACCCCACGGACCGCGCGACTTCTTTATCTTTCCCGAAGAGTCCCCGTAGAGCGCTCCTGGCCATGAAATACACAATGACCAAGAGCACTCCAAGGATGATGATCCGCCACATGCGTGGAGCGTATCAGAACCGCAGAAGAGGGGTCAAACGAGGGTTACCGCCTTCTCTGCGATGTCCCGCCTTCCTGCCCGCCGCCTTCCCGCAACATCCGCTCCTGCATCTCCTTCCGAAACCTTGCGCTAAAGAGGAGGAACTTCGCTTGTTGCTCGGGCGTCAGTAATTCGCGCACGGCCTGTGTACGCTCGCGCCGCAACCCCGCCATGGCGTCTTCCACCGCATAGACCCGTTCCAATGCCTGCTTCAGCACGCCGCTGTCCACGGCGGGCCCCGCCGGCGGTGGCGCCTCCTCCGGTTTCCGTCCGCCGTCCTCGCGAGGCCCCCGCCGCGTATCTTTGCGCAGACCTTGTGCCTGCTCCCGCAAGGCTTTCAAGGCTTCTTTGCGCTGGCGCCGCAGGTCCTCTCCTTTCTGATCCAGTTGCTCCAATCGCTGGCCGAGACGACTCCGCG
This sequence comes from uncultured Nitrospirales bacterium, assembly GCA_964568195.1. Taxonomy (GTDB): domain Bacteria; phylum Nitrospirota; class Nitrospiria; order Nitrospirales; family NS-4; genus SCTG01. The sequence goes on from CAZMPH010000003.1 coordinate 36,518, forward strand.
TAGCCTCATCGAGATGCAACGCCTGCATCAGTCGTTCCCGCTTCTTGGCCTCGAAGTGGCGTCTGCCCTCCTCTTCGCCGCCCGGGCCGGCGCCCGGTCCACGCTCAGGACCGGTCATGCGGTCCAGCTCTTCCATGACCGGCGGCATAGGCTTGGGGCCGCCCGGCCGCTCCATCTCCTGCGCGTCTGCTGGAGACGACAGCGCGACAACCAGCACAAGCGACAGGCTACTCTGCTTCCAGAAGTTTCGGCACATATTTTTCCCCTTTTAAATGTCCTTGAACAGACGATCCACGGCCTGACGGTCCAGGCGGGACGCCATGTCGACCAGAACCATATCGGGGTCCTCATCCCAGAATTCCTGCCAATCCGCTTCGGCAAGCTGAGGCAGATCAGGTTCAGCCGCAGACGGCTGATCGACCCGCGCCTTGGGAGCCTGCACGACCGCTCGTTGCTGTGACGGAGTCGGCGCCGGCCCCTGATCGAGCATTCCCTTGAGAGACCAGGCGCCGACGAGCAGCAGGACCGATGCCGCGAGGGTCATCGGCCACCCCGCTATCCCTTTCCACAACCGTGAGGGGATGGGGGGCCGTTCACGCGCCAGCTCTCGGCGAACCTGCCCGGGAAATTCATTCCAGAATCGGCCGCCCGGGTCCGGTACCGCCACGCCCTTCACCCTGACCAGGACCTGTCGGACTGTTTCCATTTCGGTACGACACCCCGCGCACCCGTCCAGATGAGCCGTGACGTCCCGCACACGCGACGGCTCCAGGTCCAGCTCGAGATACGGCACGGTCAATTCCTTGATCTCGTTGCACGTCATAGTCATCCCTCGCCCGCCACCAGAACTCGGCGGAGCTTGTCCACCGCGTGGTGGTAATTGGCCTTCGCGGTCCCCTCTGAGCAGCTCATGATCATCCCGATCTCCACGAAGGCGTGATTGTGATAGACCCGCAGCACCAGGGCTTCCCGCTGCCGCGTCGGCAGAGTCCGGATCGCACGGCCCAGGAGATCCTGCAGTTCGGCGCCGGCGACCTCCGCAAGGATGTCACGAGAGTCCGCCAGCGGCAGTTCATCGACGTCCTCGTGCGCCCGGCGCGCCCGATCGCGGATGGCGTTGCGGCAGAGATTCATGCCGATCTGATAGAGCCAGGTGCGGAAGCTCGACTCGCGTCTGAAGGACTGATGATGCAAAAACGCCTGCACGAAAGTCCTTTGCGCCAGATCCGCTGCGTCGGCATGGTTCTCCAGCATCCGATATGCCAGATCGTAAATGGTCTTCTGATGGCGCTTGACCAGCTCTTCGAAGGCCGCCTCGTCGCCGACCCCGTAGCGGTCCAACAACTGGTAATCCGACTCCGCCATCCCGTCCTCGCCCGCTTGCCTATCCCCTATACTTCCTGAGACACGCCAATTCGCCAAAGGTTAAATGGGAAATTATGCTCGGGGTTTCCATGTGTTGCAGTTTTCCCAAAGATCAGGCTATGATGCATGTACCATACGTCCAGGACCAAGGAGGTTGATTCACATCATGACCGCACGCAGGACCGGGAAAGCCAAACACAACACCCACGCAGCAGACATGAAGCACGCACTGAGAGTGACTCCCCGCCTGACCCCGCGGGAACGCCAAGTGTTGAGCCTGGTAGCCCATGGCTACACCAGCAGGCAGATCGGCGAGAAACTGGGCATCAGCCCCCGTACGGCAGAAACCCATCGCGTCAACATCGGCCGCCGCTTAGGCATCCGGAACGTAGCGCAGATGGTCCGCTACGCCATCGAAAACAAGCTGTAATCTAACGCCCGCGCAACACGCCTCCGGTATGGGAGGCCTTGACGCCCGCCACTTCTTTGGGCGGACCGGCGGCGACGATCTCGCCGCCACGGTCTCCGCCTTCCGGACCGAGGTCGATGATCCAGTCGGCGTTGCGGATCACGTCGAGGTTGTGCTCAATCACCACGACGCTGTTGCCGGACTCCACCAGTCGGTTCAGTACCTCGAGCAGCTTCTGAATGTCCGCGAAGTGCAGGCCGGTGGTGGGCTCATCCAGGATATAGAGGGTGCGGCCGGTCGCCCGCTTCGACAGTTCTCGTGACAGCTTCACCCGCTGCGCTTCGCCTCCCGACAGCGTCGTGGCCGACTGACCGAGCTTGATGTAGCCGAGCCCCACGTCGTTGAGCGTCGCCAGCTTGGCCTTGATGAGCGGCAGATGTTGGAAGAAGGCCAGCGCCTCCTCCACGGTCATGCCCAGAACATCAGCAATGCTTTTGTCCTTATGCTGCACGTCGAGCGTCTCCCGGTTGTAGCGCCGGCCCTTGCAGACCTCGCAGGTCACGTAGACGTCCGGCAGGAAGTGCATCTCGATCTTGATCACGCCGTCGCCCTGGCAGGCTTCGCAGCGCCCGCCCTTCACGTTGAACGAGTAGCGCCCGGCTTTGTAGCCGCGCACCCGCGACTCGGGCAGGCTCGCGAAGAGGTCGCGGATGTAGGTGAACAGGCCGGTGTAGGTCGCTGGGTTGGACCGCGGCGTGCGTCCGATCGGCGACTGGTCGATGTTCACGATCTTGTCGATGTGCTCGATGCCTTTGATGTCCGCGCATCCGGCAATCCACGGCCTTTTGGGCACGCCGCGCTCTTTCTCTCCATAGAGCAACTCCCGCAGGCTCCGGTACAGCACGTCGAAAAGCAGCGTGCTCTTGCCGGAGCCGGAGACGCCGGTGACGCAGGTCAGCAGGCCGAGTGGAATCTTCACCGTCACGTTCTTGAGGTTGTGCTCTTTTGCGCTGACGACGGTGAGGTAGCGGCCGGCCTGCCGCGCCCGGTGCGGGAGCGTGATGTTCATGTCCCCGCGCAGGTACTGCCCGGTCAGAGAGTCTTTGCTGGCCATGACCTCGGCCGGCGAGCCTTGGGCGACAACAAAGCCCCCATGCACGCCGGGGCCTGGGCCGAGATCCAAGATGTAATCCGCGTGCCGCATGGTCTCGGCGTCGTGCTCGACCACGATCACCGTATTGCCGAGATCGCGGAGCCGAAGGAGCGTATTCAGCAGACGCTGGTTGTCGCGCTGATGCAGGCCGATCGACGGTTCGTCGAGGATGTAGAGCA
>CAZMPH010000003.1:39633-39920 GCA_964568195.1 uncultured Nitrospirales bacterium
TGATCTCTTTCAGGATGCGGTGTGCGATGAACTGCTCGCGCTCGGTGAGCTTCAGCTTCTGAAAGAATCCGGCGGCGTCCCTGATGGACAGCCGCGTGACCACCGCGATGGACTTGCGGTCGATCAGGACCGAGAGGCTTTCGGGCTTCAGGCGGTCGCCCTTGCAGATTGGGCAGAGCGTCAGCGACCCGTAGTCCTCTTCTTCGTATTCATCGTCCTCACTGAACACGGGGCAGCCCTTCGGCGGCTCGTGGCCGAGCCCGTCGCAGGCCGGACAGGCGCCGTGG
>CAZMPH010000003.1:39930-40579 GCA_964568195.1 uncultured Nitrospirales bacterium
CGTGGGGACTGTTGAAGGAAAAGAGGCGCGGCGTCAGCTCCGAGTAGCTGAAGCCGCACCGTACGCAGGCCAGCTTCTCGCTGTAGATCAGGTCTTTCTTCCCATCCAGATCGATCCCCACCAAACCGTGGGCTTGTTTCAGCGCGATCTCCAGGGAATCCGCCAGCCGCTGCGTCGTCGGCTCGTCGTCCCTGAGGACCACGCGGTCCACGACGATCTCGATCGTGTGCTTCCTCTGCTTGTCGAGCGCGATCTCCTCGGCCAGGTCATGCGGCTTGCCGTCGATCCGCGCGCGGATGAACCCGCTGCGCCGCGCATCCTGCAGTTCTTTGCGGTACTCGCCCTTGCGGTCCCGCACAATGGGCGCCAGGATCGAGAGCTTCGAGCCCAGCGGCAGCGCCATGAGCGCGTCCACCATCTGCTGAACCGTCTGGGCAGTGATCGGATCGCCGCATTGCGGGCAGTGCGGGCGGCCGATCCGGGCAAAGAGCAGGCGGAGGTAGTCGTAGATTTCGGTGACGGTGCCCACAGTGGAGCGGGGATTGCGCGAGGTGGTCTTCTGCTCGATGGCGATGGCCGGCGACAGGCCCTCGATGGAGTCCACGTCCGGCTTGTCCATCTGCTCGAGGAACTGGCGGGCGTAGGCCGA
>CAZMPH010000003.1:40589-40839 GCA_964568195.1 uncultured Nitrospirales bacterium
GAGGGACTCGACGTAGCGCCGCTGGCCCTCGGCGTAGATCGTGTCGAACGCGAGCGACGACTTGCCGGAGCCGGACAGCCCGGTGATCACGACGAGCTTATCGCGCGGGATCGCCAGGTCGAGATTCTTAAGGTTGTGCTCCCGCGCGCCCTTGATGACGATGGAACGAGGCTCAGGCATGGTCAGTCATTCTATCCGTCCGAGGCTGTCCTCACAAGTCCTGCCTCGACTGTTTGAGATCACAATTTGT
>CAZMPH010000004.1:0-9628 GCA_964568195.1 uncultured Nitrospirales bacterium
AGTAGCCAGACCCCTTTTCGCAAGTCTTGCATGGACTTCGTCTTGGGTCAGACCCGTGATGCGGACCACTTTGCTGCGCGAGCGTGCGCCCTGGATGATGGCTAGACGGGACGGGGAAAGATCAAGGAGCTTGGCGAGGAAGACGCGACACGCGTCGTTGGCCTCCCCGTCCACAGGGGGCGCCGTGAGTCTGATCTTGAGCGTGTCACCTTCCAGCCCCGCCACCTCGTTGCGGGAGGCCCGGGGCTGGACATGGACGGACAGGGTGGCCTGCGGCTGAGCGGCCGCCTTACCGGCCACCGGCGATATTCTTGAGAGAGCTGTCGCCCATCAGCGAGTTCACGTCCATCTCCTCCATCTCGATCACCTTGGCAAACGTCTGCAGCAGGGACCGCAGCTTTTCCAGCGCCAGCATACGCTCCTTACGAAGGTCGAGAATGTCCCGCTGGAGCGTCCGAAAATCGACATGGGCGCTCTTCAGAAGATCCTCGGCCTTCATCTCCGCTTCGCGCAGGATCAGATCGGCCTCCTTGCGGGCCGTCTCCTTGAGATGCTCCGTCATCGTCTGCGTGGTCACGAGCAGCTCGTTGAGGCTCGTCTCTTTCTTTCTCAGTTCGACGACCTCCTGGTACAGCTTGTCGGCCCGCTCCTTGAGCACGGCGTTTTCCTTGAACATCTCTTCGACGCTCTGGGAGACGGATCGCAAAAAGGCCTGGACCTCTTCGCGGTCATACCCCCGGAACCTCCCCTTGAACTCCCTCTGTTGAATGTCCAGCGGCGTGATTTTCATAACGTCCCCTCCGAGCTTGCTGGACCGCCACTTCGATCAAACGTGGCGGATATCCAGTACCTCAAGTGTCTCCATTCTACCTCATCCGCATCCCGAAATCAGTCAACGTCCCCACCAGAAAGAAATCCAGAAAATAGATCCCCGCAATCAGAATCAGCGGCGAAAGATCGATGCCCATGCCTCTAGCGCCCATCATCCGGAACATCCGACGCCTGATCGGCTCCAGCAGCGGATCGGTCAGCCGGTTCAGCATCTGGACGATCGGATTCCACGGATCCGGGTTCACCCAACTGATCAGCGCCCGGATGATCACCACCCAGATATAGGCCTGCAGCAGCAGGTGCAGGACCGACGCCAGGGCCGTCAGGAAATTGCCCACGACGAGCATTACCCCCGGCCTAATTCTTCCGACCGCTTCGTCGCCGCTTCAACGGCCGCGATCAACGCCGAGCGGACTCCGCCCGCCTCCAGCGCGTGAAGACCCGCGATGGTCGTCCCGCCGGGCGAGGCCACCTTGTCCTTCAGGCGCGCCGGGTGCTCACCCGTCTCAATCAATTGCTTGGCCGCGCCGAACACGGTCTGGGCCGCCAGCGTCAGCGCGGTCTCCCGCGGCAATCCCATCTTGACGCCCCCGTCCGCCAGCGCTTCGATCACCTGAAAGACATAGGCCGGGCCGCTGCCGCTGAGACCGGTGACCGCGTCCATCAACCGCTCCTCAACTACGACCACCTTCCCCAGAGCTTCGAACAATCGCACGGCCTGGGCCCGCTCCTCCGGCGACACGGACGGCGCGGCGGCCACGGCCGACGCCCCGGCGCGGATGAGGCAGGGCGTGTTAGGCATCACCCGCACTAACTTGCGCATGCCTCCCAGCCGCGCCGCGATCCGCGACAGCGGAATGCCGGCCGCGATCGAAATAATCAGCGTCCGTTCGGAGATGCGGTCCTTGAGCTCGTCAAGGACCCGATCCATCACCTGAGGCTTGACCGCCAGGACGACCACGTCCGCCCAGGACGCCGCCTCGCCGTTGTCACTGCCGGTCCGGATGGCGTAGCGCTGGCGCAGAGCCGCGAGCCGGTCGGCCGCGACATCCGTGACCCAGAGCCCGGCCGGCGTCGCCACGCCGTCCGCCAGGAGACCGGCCACCAGAGCCTCCCCCATATTACCGCCGCCGATGATGGCAAGCTTAAACATTTTCTCCTATCCTACAGGACGAGGCCCGAAGAGCGCCGTGCCGATCCGAACCAGCGTGGCGCCCTCCTCGATTGCCACTTCAAAATCTCCAGACATGCCCATGGACAGTTCCTTCATCGAGACGCCCGGTATCCTGATGGCCTCCACCTCTTCCGCCAGAACACGCAGGCGCCGGAAATGGGGCCGCGTGTCTTCAGGCTTTTCTGCAGGCGGCGGGATCGTCATCAATCCGAGGACTCGAAGCCCCGCGAACGTCCCCATCCGCTCGGCCGCGCTCTTCAGATCGTCGGGACGGAATCCATGCTTTGTCGTCTCGCCCGCCACGTTCACCTCAAGAAGGACGCGCTGGGTGATCCCGCGCTCCCTCGCCGCGCGATCCAGGCGCTCGGCCACATCCAGCCGATCCACGGCATGGAGCAACGCAAACCGGCCGACCGCATGCGTCACCTTGTTGGGCTGGAGCGGGCCGATCAAGTGAAATTCAATTCCAGCGGGGGCCCGTGCGCCCATCTGAATGGTCTCCGATGCCCCCGCACCCCGCGCTCGGCCCGGCGCAGCCGGAGCCTCGCTTCCCGCCCATTCCTTCATGGCCGCGATCTTGGCCAGTGCCTCTTGGACACGGTTCTCGCCGAATACCCGGCACCCGCAGGCCACCGCCTCCACCAGGCGCTCGACGGGAACGGTCTTCGACGCAGCGACGAGTGTGACAGCGCCGGGATCCCGGCCGGCGCGACGGGCCGCCCGCTCGATCTGCACCCGCACCGCATCCAGCCGTTCTGTGAGTTCACCGGCGGCTCGTCTCCCGCTTTCCTCCCGGTCGTTCATGCCCGGCCCCGTATCGTTCTATTGTACGCAACGGGGACCAGGTTTGTCAGGACAGGACTGCGGTGAGCCCGATTCCGCTCATCATGCGGCCCGTTCTCGCGCCATCCCGGCGAGACGAGTAAAAGAGGTCCGGGTGGCAGGCCGTGCAGAGGTTCACCGTTTCGATCCTGTCCGGGCTGATACCGGCGTCCTCCAACTGGCGGCGGTTGAAACCGCGCAGATCGAGATGGGCCTTCGTCCCTTTCACGTTCTCCACGACATCCGCCCAAAAGGGAAAGCCCCGCTTCAACGGCGCCAGCACGGTCCCATTGACTTCATAGCAACACACGCCGATCGAGGGCCCGATGGCCGCCCGGATCGATCGGACGTGGCACCCGAACCGGTTCTGCATCACCGCGACGGTCTTCTCTACGATACGCCCCATCGTGCCGCGCCAGCCGGCGTGTATGGCGGCGTACACGTCCTTGGACGGGTCCAGCAGGAGAATAGGCACGCAGTCGGCTGCCTCAACGGCGACGAGGACACCCGGCTGATTCGTGACGATCGCATCGTGGCCGCCTGAGACCGGCACGCCGGCGAGGGCACGCGATCCCGCCGTTTTGCGGTCAAGCACCAGGACGTCGGTTCCGTGAACCTGGCGGACGGTCACCACGCGGACGGCCGGGCCGCCCATCGCGGTCGCCGGCGGGCCGGGCGCGATCTTCGTCCCGAAATAATGGCAGACCCCCACGGTCCCTTTGGCGAAGAGAGGCACGGTGATGATCGCGTCGAGCGTGCTGAGCATGGCTAGTCCGCTTGCCTCCTTAAGAAGGTTGGTACATCCCACTCATCTTCGCTTGCCAGCATCGGCCGGTCCGATCGGTCCGACCGTTCTGCCAGATCGCGTGCCGCGGGGCCGCGCCGCAGGAAGGCCGGGCGGTCCATCGTCTTCGGCTTGGGATGCAGCGCGCGTACCTCGGCTTCCTTGGACGCGATCGTCGGGAGCGGCGTCTGGCGGGGCACCGACTTGGCGGCCGGCTGATCGCGCTCGAACCCCGTGGCGATGACGGTGATAACCACTTCCTCGCCCAGCCGCTCGTCGATCACCGCGCCGAAGATGATGTTGGCGTCCGGGTCCACGGACTGGGCGATGATCGAGGAGGCCTCGTCCAGCTCATGGAGCGACAGGCTCGGCCCGCCTGTGATGTTCAGCAATACCCCGCGTGCGCCGTCGATCGAGCCGTCCTCCAGGAGCGGGCTGCAGATCGCCCGCTGCGTGGCCTCGGTGACGCGGTTGGCGCCGGTCGCCACGCCCATGCCCATCACCGCACGCCCCATGTGGGCCATGACCGTGCGCACGTCCGCGAAATCCACATTGACGAGTCCCGGGACCGTGATGACGTCGGCGATCCCCTTGATCGCCTGCCGGAGCACGTCGTCGGCCACCTTGAACGCTTCCTTCAGCGGCGTCGTCTTATCGACGATCCCCAGCAGGCGCTGATTCGGAATCACGATCATGGTGTCCACGTGCTTCCGCAGCTCCCGCAGTCCCTCCTCTGCCCGCGCCGTCCGCTTGCCCAGTTCGAACAGGAAGGGCTTGGTGACGACCGCCACCGTGAGCGCGTTGAACTCACGGGCGATGCTGGCGATGATCGGCGCGCCGCCGGTCCCGGTCCCGCCGCCCAGGCCGGCCGTGACGAACACCATATCGGCGCCCTGGAGCGCGTCGCGGATCTTGTCGGCGCCCTGGAGCGCCGCTTCGCGCCCGACTTCGGGGTTCGCGCCGGCGCCGAGCCCGTTCTTTCCGATGTGGATCTTCGTGGGCGCCCGCGAAATGCCCAGAGCCTGCATGTCCGTGTTGACCGCGATGAACTCGACCCCGTCCAGGCCGGCCGCAATCATCGTATTGACGGCGTTCCCGCCGCCGCCCACGCCGATCACCTTGATCTTCGCGCCCGCAATCGTGTCTTTCTCGTCAAGCTGGAACATGCGTCTCCCCCCTTTTCATGTGGAAGGTTGTGTTAAAAGAATTCGCGGAACCACCCCTTCATCCCTTCGACGGCGCGCCACAACCCGCGCCGGTGTCGCCGCCCGTTCATCGCCAGATCGTCCTGATGGTGCAGGGCGTGAAGGATCAGGCCGACGCCAGTCGCGTACATGGGATTATCTACCTGCTGGTGAAGGCCGCTGACCCCGCTGGGGACGCCCTGCCGCGCGGGCAGGTCCAGCACGCGTTCCGCCATATCCGTCATGCCCTGCATCATCGAAGCGCCGCCGGTGATCACCACGCCGCCCGCCACGATCCCCTCATAGCCCGCCCGTTTGATCTCCCGCGCCACCAGATCGAACAGCTCCTCCGCGCGCGGCTCGACCACGTCGGCCAGCACCCGCCGGGAGAGCGAGCGCGCAGGCCGCCCGCCCATGCTGGGGACATCGATCATCTCATCGTCCTTGACGAGAGAGGCCATCGCGCACCCGAACTTGGTCTTGATCCGTTCCGCATCGGGAACCGGCGTCTTGAGGCCGATCGCGATGTCGTTGGTGAAGTGGTTGCCCCCCACCGGAATCACGGCCGTGTGCATCACGCTGCCCTCGGCGAAGATCGCGAGGTCCGTCGTGCCGCCGCCCATGTCCACCATCGCCACGCCCAGTTCCCGCTCGTCGTCCGTGAGCACGGCCTCGCTCGACGCCAGCGGCTGCAGGATGACGCCGATCACGTCGAGCCCCGCTTTCTCGACGCACTTGACGAGATTCTGGATCGCCGTCACGGCGCCCGTGATGATGTGCACGTTGACGCGCAGATGAGACCCCGACATGCCCGTCGGATCCTTGATCCCGTCCTGCTCGTCCAGGATGAAGCCCCGCGGGAGCGCATGCAGCACTCGGTGATCGGGTTGGATGAGGGCCGCCGACCGGGCCGCTTTCACCGCGCGTGAGATGTCTCCCCGCAGAACCTCGCCGCTCTTCACGGCCACCGCGGCCTCGGAATTGACGCCTTTGATGTGACTTCCGCCGATGCCGACATACACGGAATTGATCTGCGCGCCCGACATCACCTCGGCATCTTCCACGGCCTGGCGGATCGAGTCGACCGTGCTTTCGATGTTCACGACCATGCCCTTGCGGAGCCCTCGGGAGGGACTGGTCCCGACGCCGATGACATGGGCCTCACCCGTGCCGCGCACTTCCGTCACGATCGCGCGCGTCTTGGTGGTCCCGATGTCCAACCCCACGATGATGTGGTCTCTTTTTGCCACGCTCAGCCTACCTCCCTTCCCGCACGATGACCTTGTCCTGGAATCTGAGATCCACTTCCACCCGGCGCACCGGCGCAGCCTTCGTTTGAGCGACCCAGCGGTCGATCACGCGATCCGACACCTGACGATACCGGTCCACCTTGTCCCCGAAGTCTCCCTCGCCGAACCGGACCCGGAGTCCCGAGTAATAGGCCACCATGTCTCCGGGCCGGCGAAGATCCACTTCCGTGCGCCCCACACCCGACCGGTCAAGTAGGCCGGCCAGCGCGATGCCCGAGCGGACACGCGCAACCGTATCGCCGGTCCCCAGGATCGCGTCCGCGTAATCCACGCCCGTCAGGATCGGCAGGCCTTCGTCGGCCGCCGGCACCCCCTCGGAGATGAGCGTCCCTTCGCGGTCCAGCAGAAATTCACGCCCTCCCGTCCCGGTCCTCAGCACGGCGACCGGTTCGCGCTCGTCCAGTGCCACCACGAGGGTATCGGGAAACACCCGCCGGACCATGGCGCGCCTGATCCACGGATGCGTCTCCAGGGATCGCTGCGCCTGCACCAGATCGATCAGGAGCAGGCCGCGGCCCGGCTCCAGATCGAGCATCGCGAGCACATCATCCCGCGAGATCCGCTCCGTCCTTGTGATCTCCACCACCTTGATCTCGAAGAAGTGATCCGCCCAGGCCAGCACCTCCGGGCCCGACTGCTGCCAGCCGTACCAGCCGCCGGATCCGCCCGCCGCGAGGAGCGTAAGCCCGAGCACGATGTGCAACAGCAGGCCGTTCCCCGCGCTCGGATTCCGCTTGCGGTTCGGTCGAACGCGTTTGATCATCCGCGATTCCTCGGCGGCGCCCACTCGGCCTCGCGCTCGATAGCCGATTCCAGAATCGCCTCGACCATATCTTCGTAAGACAAGCGCGCGGCCTTCGCCGCCATGGGCAGCAGGCTCATTTCCGTCATCCCGGGTACCGTGTTGAGTTCCAACAGGAAAGGATGCCCTTTCCGATTCAGCCTGAAATCCACGCGGGTCGCCCCTTTGCATCCGAGGCGGTGATGGGCCTGCAATGCGAGCGCCTGGAGCAGTTTCGCCGTCCGGTTCGGCAACTGGGCCGGCGTCTTGTAGACGCTGGCGCCGGGGGTATACTTGGCCGCGAAATCGTAGAACCCGCCCCGCGGGATGATCTCGACCACGGGCAACGGCTTGTCGTTCAGTATCCCGACGGTGAATTCCCGGCCGTCGATGTACTCTTCAATGAGGGCCGTCGGGCCGTAGGCGAACGCGGCTTCAAAGCCTTTCTGAAGATCGCGGGACTTACGGACGATCGTGATCCCGAACGTCGAACCCTGGCTGACCGGCTTGACGACGAGCGGCACCTTGAAGCCCCTGGGTAAGGGCTTCCTGCGCTCGCGCTGCTCCCGCACGAACCCGCGCGGGACCGGAATCCCGCTCTGTTCCAGCAGGACCTTGGTCATCGCCTTGTCCATCGCCACGGCGCAGGCCTGCACGCCCGAGCCGGTGTAGGGAATGCGGAGCACTTCCAGCATCCCCTGGATCGTGCCGTCCTCCCCGCCCGGGCCGTGCAACGCGATGAAGGCGATCTGGCCCCGGACTTCCCGCAGGCGCGCGACGACGGAGGAATCGACTTCCAGCGGGATGGCGTCGTACCCCTTCCGGATCAGCGCGGTCCACACCGCCCGACCGCTCCGGATGGAGATCTCATGTTCGGCGGACTGCCCGCCCATCAGCACCGCGATGCGCTTGATGGTGAGGAGTTTCATGCCTGCCCCACAATCCTGACTTCGAGCTGCAGCGTCACCCCTGATGTCTGTTCGACGGTCTGGCCGACCTTCCGGATCAGCGACAAGACGTCGCGCGCAGTGGCGCGGCCGCGGTTGACGATGAAGTTGGCATGCAGGGTGGACACCTGCGCATCGCCCACCTGCGCTCCCTTCAGGCCGGCCGCTTCGATCAGCAGGCCGGCCGGATCGCCGCCCGGATTCTTGAAGACGCAGCCGGCGTTCGGCAGCGCGAGCGGCTGGGTGGCCTTCCTCCGCAGCAACGAATCCTTGACCACCGAGTCGATGCGGGATTTGGGATCCCATCGGAGCCGCAGCCAGGCCCCCACCACAATGCCTCTGGGAAGCCGGGTCCGGCGGTACCCGAACCCCACCTCATCGGCGGACAGTTCCCGGATTTCTCCGGCCGGCGTCACCATACGCACCCGCTCCACGACGTCCTGCATCTCTCCCAGCCGCGTCCCGGCGTTCATGACGACGGACCCGGCCAGAGTCCCGGGAATGCCGGCCGCGAACTCGAGCCCCGCGAGCTTGCGCTGCAGGGCGTGCTTGAGCAGGCGCGGCATCCCGACTCCGCCTTCAACATAGAGAGGCCCGCCCTGGTGCTCCTCGACCCGGTCGAGCTTGGTGAGGCGCACCACGATCCCTCTGATGCCGCCATCGCGGACGAGGAGGTTCGTTCCGCCCATCACGAAAACCGGCACCTTCGTCTTGCGCGCCTGCGCCATCAGACGGCACAACGCGCCCTCGTCCTCCGGCTCGATGTAGGCATCCGCCGGGCCGCCGATCCGGAAGGAGGTGTGCCGTTTCATCGGTTCGTGGAACCGCACCGCGCCCTTCACCCCAGTCAGCGCAGCCCGAATTTCGCTCATTCCGATCGTTCTCCTCATCCCAACCGTTCGTAGAGCGCCCTGCCTATCTGGCCGATATCGCCGGCTCCCAGCGCCACCACCACGTCGCCCGGCTTCAGATGCGGGATCACCGCCTCGACAAGCTGATCCTTCCGGGGAACATAGATCATCGGCGGCGCTCCGGCCGCCCGGACGGCCTCGGCGAGCCGCTCGCCGGTCACGCCAGGAATCGGCGCTTCCCCGGCCGGGTAGATATCGGTGAGGAACAACTGGTCCGCCTGCTGGAACGCCGAGGGGAATTCGTTGAGCAAGTCACGCGTCCGGGTGAACCGATGCGGCTGGAAGAGCACCACGAGACGCCGTCCCCATCCGTTCTTGGCTGCGGCGAGCGTCGCCTTGATCTCCGTCGGGTGGTGCCCGTAGTCGTCCACCACCATGATCCCGCCCTTCTCGCCCAGGATCTGGAATCGCCGCTCAACCCCCTTGAACCCCTCCAGCGCCTGCCGGATGTGCGGAATGGACACGCCCAGCTCCAGGCCGACGGCGATCGCCGCCAGCGCGTTGCCTACGTTATGCGTGCCGGGCATCGCCACGCGGAACCGGCCCAGCGACTCCCCGCGCAGACTTGCCGAAAATTCCGAGACGCCGACGTGGAGTTCGATGTCGGAGCCGACCAGATCGGCCGCCGCCGTCAATCCGTAGGTCTGGTACCGCTTGGTCACGCGGGGCAGGAGCGCGCAGAGATGCGGATCGTCGGCGCAGAGGACCGCCAGGCCGTAGAAGGGAACCTTATTGATAAATTCCAGGAAGGCCTCGCAGAGCCGCTCCATGGTCCTGTAGTAGTCCAGGTGCTCCTGATCCACGTTGGTCACGACCACGACGGCCGGCGAGAGCTTCATGAACGAGCCGTCGCTCTCGTCCGCCTCGGCGACCAGCAAATCGCC
>CAZMPH010000004.1:9638-35742 GCA_964568195.1 uncultured Nitrospirales bacterium
CTGCGCGTGACTGCCCAGCGCGTTGACCTTGCCCCCGATCACGATCGTGGGATCGAGTCCGCCTTCCGCCAGCACGTTCGCAACGAGCGAGGTCGTGGTGGTCTTGCCGTGCGCGCCGGCGATGGCCACGCCGTATTTGAGCCGCATTAACTCGGCCAGCATCTCGGCGCGCGGGATGACCGGCACGATCTTGGCCTTGGCGGCCAGGACTTCGGGGTTTGTCGGGGAGACCGCCGAGGAGATCACGACCACCTGCGCGGAGCCGATGTTCGCAGCGTCATGCCCGATGAAGACGGTGCCGCCGAGCGCGCGGATCCTCTGGACGGTTTCGGATTCATACAGATCCGACCCCGTGACATGATAGCCGAGGGTCAAGAGCACCTCCGCGATGCCGCTCATCCCCGCACCGCCGATGCCGACGAAATGAATATGTTGAATCTTGCGAAACATGCGCTCACGCCCGATTCATTCAACGGAAGGGGGCCCCGCCTGCTGGCGCCCCTCCCGCACCCACCAACTCTCGGCACGCGGCGACCACCTGTTGCGCCGCATCGGCTTGCCCCAATGCCTTGCTGCGTCGTTCCATCTCGCGCAAGCGGTCGGGACGCGCGAGCAGGGCCGAGATCGCATTCGCCAGCACGTCGCCGGAGAGACGCGCGTCGACGATCACCTGGGCCGCGCCGGCCCGCTCCAGCACGCGGGCGTTCCGTTCCTGGTGCCCATGGACGGCATGGGGAAACGGAATCAGGATGGCCGGCTTTCCGCAGGCCGTGATTTCGGCCACCGTCGTCGCGCCCGACCGGCTGACGATCAGGTCCGCCTGCCGGAACACGCGCGGCATGTCGTAGAGGAACGGCACGACCTCGGCAGACACCCCTCCCGCTCCAATGGCTCGGTAGGCGGAGGCCACATCTTCGTAGTCGCGTTCGCCGGTCTGATGGATCACCCGCAAGCCAGGATGCGCGGCGATCAACGCGGGCAAGGCCACGACCATCGCCCGATTGATGGATCGGGCGCCCTGGCTGCCGCCGAGAACCAATACCGTTAACCCTCGCGCTTCGGCGTTCCCCCCTCCCGGTAAAATGGGCGCTTCAAGAAACTCGCGGCGGATCGGCGTGCCCACAATCCTGGTCTTGGCTGATCCGAAATACGGTGCCGTGTCCGCGAACGAAACGAAGACGAGGTTCGCGATCGGCGAGAGCGCGCGATTGGCCACGCCGGGATGAACGTTCGGCTCCACGATAACGCGCTTGATCCCCAAGAGGAACGCCGCCAAGATCAGCGGCGGGCTCGTATAGCCGCCGACGCCGATCGCGAGGTCGGGCCTCCGCTTCCGGCAGACCGCCAGGCACTGCGCGACGCCGAGCGGGACCATGGCCAGGCCTTGCACCGCTCCGCCGGTACCTTTGCCCATGACTCCTCGCGCCGCGATCGTAATCAATTCGAATCCTTCCTTAGGCACCACTTTCGTCTCCAATCCTCGAGTCGTTCCCACAAAGATCGCCTCGCTGCCGGGCATCTGCCGCTCGAACTCGCGGGCCAGCGCCACCCCTGGATACAGATGGCCGCCGGTGCCACCGGCTGCGATGATCACGCGCATCCGGCGATCAAATCGGCGGCCGGTGCCGGGAGACCGCGATGAGGAGCCCGGTCCCTATCATGTTGACCACCAGAGACGACCCCCCGTAACTCACGAACGGCAGCGTCAAGCCCTTCGTGGGCAGCAGCCCCGTGATCACCCCCACATTGATCAGCGTATGGAAACCGACAAAAAAGCTGACGCCCAAGGCCAGGTACCGGGCGAAGGGATCGTCGGCTTCCAGGGCGATCGCGAAGCCTCTCGCCACGAACCAACCGAGCAGCAGCAGCACCGCGATCGTGCCGAGAAATCCCGCTTCCTCGCCGAGCGCCGACAGCACGAAATCGGTGTGCGGCTCCGGGAGGTAGAACAACTTCTGCCGGCCCTCCCCCACCCCCACGCCGGACACACCGCCGCTGCCCAGCGCGAGAAACGACTGGATCACCTGGAATCCCGTCCCGGTGGGGTCGCTCCAGGGATCCAGGAAACTCAGGATGCGCTGGCGGCGGTACGCCACCCGCATGACGAGCAGGTAGAGCACCGGCAGGGCCGTAAGACCGATCAGCATCAGATGGCCCAGGCGCGCCCCCCCGGCGAACAGCAATCCCAGCGTCACCAGCCCGATCACGGCGGCGGTGCCCATGTCCGGCTCGATCAGGATGAGCCCGACGATCGCGCCGGTCACGACCAGCGGCGGCATAAAACCGCGCCAGAAATCGGTGATGCGGGCTCCTTTCTTCGCCAGGTAATGCGCCATGTAGAGGAGGATGCCCACTTTCATCAGCTCGGACGGCTGGATCGTCCACATGCCGATCTGCAGCCAGCGGCGCGCGCCCTTGACCGTGACGCCGACGCCGGGGATCAGCACCAGCACGAGTCCGAGCAGGCCCAGGAACAGCAGGGGCACCGCCCACCGCCGGAGCGTATTCAGATCGGTCCTCGCCACGGCAAGCAGGCACACCAGGCCGAACACGAGCCAGAGCATCTGCCGCTTGAGAAAATACGAAGCGTCGCCGAATCGCTTGTGGGCCATGACGCCGCTCGCGCTGTAGACCATGCCGAGGCCGACGGCGACGAGGAGGAACGTCAGCAGCAGGATGGTTTGATCTCCCCGCCGGGGACGCTCGGCCACGCCGGCGTCTGGCCAGCGCAGCGCCATGGCCTGCTGATCAGCCCAGCCCATGCACGCACTCCTTGAACTGCCGTCCGCGGTCCTTGTAGTCCGCGAACATGTCGAAGCTTGCGCAGGCCGGAGACAGCAGCACGGTATCGCCCGCAGTCGCCGTCGCCGCCGCGTCCCGAACCGCATCGGCTAGGGTGGCGGCCTCCGTGAGCGGGCAGGTCCCCGCCAGGATCTCGCGCAGGCGGGCGCGCGCATCGCCGAGCAGGATGACCCGCTTGGCCTTGCGCCGGACCGCCTCGGCCAGCCCAGGATATTCGCCGCCCTTCTCCCTGCCGCCGGCAATCAGAACGACGGGAGCCGGCACGCTCTCCAGCGCTTTGATCGTCGCATCCACGTTGGTGCCCTTGGAATCGTTGATGTAAGCCACGCCGCGAAGAACCCGTACGACCTCCATGACGTGCTCCAGGCCGCGGAAGGCGCGTAGGCCACAGTCGATGGCATCCATCGGACAGCCGGCGAGCGCGGCCACCGCGGCGGCGGCCATCGCGTTCTCGATGTTGTGCGTGCCCCTAACCTGTAATGCGCCGACCCGGCAAACCTCATCGCGCCGCCCATACAGATTCGAAACGATCACATCCCCGTCCAGGCACACCCCCCGCTCAACCGGACGGGTCCGACTGAACTCGATCCGTGCGCTGCGCGACACCACTGACAAGCGCGACAGCCAGGGATCATTGGCATTGAGAACCGCATAGTCCGTGTCGTTTTGATTCTCAAACAGCCGCAGCTTGGCCGCGGCATACGCCTCCATGGAGGGATAGCGGTCGAGATGGTCCGGTGTGATGTTCAAGATCGCCCCGATCCAGGGACGAAACGTCTCGATCGTGTCCAGTTGAAAGCTGGACACTTCGGCAACCACAAGGTCCCAGACCTTGCCTTCGAGCGAAGCCAGGGCCGCTTCCGCCAGCGGCGTTCCCAGGTTGCCGCCGATGAACGGATCGTAGCCCGCGCCCCGCAACAATTCGCCGATCCACGTCACCGTCGTGCTTTTCCCGTTCGTCCCGGTCACCGCGAGGATCCTCCCCGTGAGATGGCGCGACGCGAGTTCCAATTCCCCGATGATGCGCGCGCCGGACGCATGCGCCCGGCGGAGGGGATCGAGCGTCAGCGGCACACCCGGGCTGACCACCACGACCTCCGCTCCGCGCAGCGCTGACTCGTAGTCCCCAGCGCCGTGAATCTCCACCGCTCCGGCGGGAAGTCCGCCCAGCGCGGCCGTCAAATCCGAGGACGGCTTCTGATCCGCGACGGTCACACGTGCGCCCAGGCGCTGGAGCAGACGGACCGCAGCCTGGCCGCTCCGTCCCAGCCCGATGACGGCGACCCTCTTCCCGGCGACTTCCAGCGACGTCTGTTCGCTCATCATCACACTCATCGCAGCTTCAACGTGCTCAAACTGAACAGGGCCAGCAGCATGGCGATGATCCACAGGCGCACCACCACCTTGGGCTCTTCCCAGCCTTTCAGCTCGAAATGGTGATGGATGGGCGCCATGAGGAAGACCCGCTTGCCTCGCGATTTGTACGAAACCACCTGGAAGATCACCGAGAGCGCCTCGATCACGAAAACGCCGCCGACCAGCAGCAGCAGCAATTCGTGCTTGCTGATGACCGCGACGGTGCCGAGTGCCGCGCCCAGCGGCAGCGAGCCTACGTCCCCCATGAACACCGACGCCGGATAGGTGTTGAACCAGAGAAATCCCAGGCTCGCGCCGAGGATGGACCCCGTGAAGATCGCGAGTTCTCCCGAGCCTTCGATGTAGGGAATCAGGAGGTAGTCGGCGAAGACTTTGTGCCCCGACACATAGGCCACGACGGTGTAGGCCATGGCGGCGACCATGACCGGCCCGATGGCCAGCCCGTCCAGCCCGTCCGTGAGATTGACGGCATTGGAGGCGCCTACGATGACCAGGACGGCGAACGGGATGTAGAAGAGCCCGATGTCGGGAGAAAAGGACTTGAAGAAGGGGACACTCAGCTTGGTGGAATACGCCGGCAGCGCGTAGAACAACGCGCCGATGCCGAGCGCGACGACGGCCTGCGCGACGATCTTCTGGGCGGCCGTCAGTCCTTGATTCTGGCCCCGGACGGTCTTGAGATAGTCGTCCCAGAAGCCGACCGCGCCGAAGCTGATCATCGCGAACACTGCCAGCCAGACGTAGCGACTGGTCAAGTCGGTCCAGAGCAACGTCGCGACGATCACGGCGAACAGAATCAACACACCGCCCATGGTGGGAGTCCCGCCTTTCACCTGATGCCGGCTGGGGCCGTCCTCGCGGATCTTCTGCCCGATGCCATAGCTCTGCAGCTTGCGGATGACCGGCGGCGCCAGGACAAACACGATCAAAAAGGCCGTCAACGTGGCATAGATGATCCGGAAGCTCAGGTAGCGGAAGACGTTGAAGATCGAAAACTGCGTATGGAGCGGATATAACAATAAGTACAGCATTACACGCCTGTGGCTTCCGTAGCCGCGAAGTCGGGGTACCCGTTGCGCAATGATTGCAAGGGGTCCACGAGCGGCGTTCTCATTGTAATTCCTCCAGCACACGCTCCATCCGCGCCCCGCGCGAGCCCTTGAGGAGCAGCACGTCGCCCTTGCAGAGAATCCCCCGGAGCCGCTCGGCCAGGGCGCCATGGTCGTGCGCCGTGATCACGCAGCCCGCCGGCATCCCTTCCCCGAGCGCGCCTTCCGCGATGTCAGCCGCCGACTCTCCGACCGTCAGCAGATAGTCGGTCCCCAGGCGCGCCGCCTCCACCCCGATCTCCCGATGGGCCTGCTTGGTCTCTCCACCGAGTTCCAGCATGTCGCCCAACACAGCAATCGCCCGGCCGGTTCCCTTGACCTCGGTCAACCACCGGAGAGCGGCCCGCATGGAGGCCGGATTGGCGTTGTAGCAATCGTTCAGCACCGTCACGCCTCGCCACCGGCACACCTTGGAGCGCATGTCGGTCGGGCGATAGCGGGCGAGGCCCGCACGAATCGCGCCTTCGCCGACTCCGACGGCGAGTCCCGCCGCCACCGCGGCCAGAGCGTTGGCGATATTGTGGGCGCCCGCGACCGCCAGGCTGACCGAAAACGGGCGTGCGCGATCGCGCACGCCGACACGCAGAATCGTGGAGGACGGCCCCCGCGTCTCGATATGAAGGGCCTGCACGTCGGCCCAGCGGGAAAACCCGAAGGAGCAGACACGTCCCCGCACCCGCGCGCAGAGCTCGTCGTAAAAGGCGTCGTCGGCATTAAGCACGGCCGTGCCGACCGCAGGGAGCGCATCGAGCAGTTCGCCTTTGGCCCGCGCCACCGTACGGACGTCGCCGAGCGTTTCCAAATGGGTCGGGCCGATGTTCGTCAGCACGCCGTGGGTCGGCTCCGCGATCTCGCAGAGACGCGCCATTTCCCCCAGTCCGCTGATGCCCATCTCGATGACCGCCGCCTCATGGCGCGGCGCCAGGCGCAGCAGCGTCTGCGGGACTCCGATATGGTTGTTGAGATTGCCCTCGGTCTTCAGCGTCACGAATCGTTCAGCCAGGATGGCGGCGATCATGTCTTTCGTCGTCGTCTTGCCGTTGCTCCCGCTGACCGCCACCACCGGAATGTCGAACCGCCGCCGGTGCGCACGCGCCAGGTCCTGAAACGCGCGGAGGGGCTCGTTGACCTCGATCAAGAGAGCCGTCCCGGGGAGCTTGAATCCACACTGCACAAGGGCCCCGACGGCACCTTTCTTGAGCGCCTCCACGACAAACTGGTGCCCATCGAAACGCGCGCCGGTCAACGCCACAAAGAGGTCTCCGCGCCGGACCGTCCGCGAATCCGTCCACACGCGCCGGATCGCCGTTTCGGGCGAACCCTGGGAGAGCGCACCCTCGGTGATCGCGACTATTTCAGCGCTTGCAAAAAGGGCCACCGTGTCATCCGTTGTTGATTCCGTACGTCCCGCTGACTCCAGCGCGACGGTCATCGTTGCAGAGCCTCAATCGCCTCGCGCGCCACTACGCGATCGTCGAACGGGTATTTGTTCTTCCCGATAACCTGATAATTCTCGTGGCCCTTCCCCGCGATCAGGACCAGATCGCCCGGCTGCGCCATCCGCACGGCCTCCCCGATCGCGGCGCGGCGGTCCACCTGGACGACGTATCGGCCCCGACCCGTTTCCTGCAAGCCGGCCTGGACGCCGGGAACCACTTCGCTGATGATGGCCTCGGGGGCCTCGGTTCGGGGATTGTCGGAGGTCACCACCACGACATCGCTGTAGACCGCGCTGACCCGCCCCATCTTGGGCCGCTTGCCGCGGTCCCGATCGCCGCCGCAGCCGAACACCGTGATGATCCGCCCCGTCTTGACCGCCGCCGCCGCGGTGAGCAGTCGGAACAGGGCGTCCTCGGTGTGCGCGTAGTCGACGACCACCGTAAAGGGTTGACCGGCCTCGACCCGCTCGAACCGTCCCGGTACGTTCACGAGGCCGGCGATGCCCGCAGCGATTGTCGGCAGCGCAATCCCCTGCTCCAGTCCCACTCCGACGGCTGCAAGAATATTGTAGACATTGTGGCGCCCCACCAAGGGAGAGCGGATGGCGACGGCTCCCACCGGCGTGCGCGCCGTGAACCGCACTCCTTCCAGCGATATCCGGACATCCTCGGCACGAAGGTCAGCGGGCCGATCGACGGCATAGGTCCAGACTTGCGCCCTGGTCGCCGCCGCGACACTGGCTCCATAGGGATCATCGAGGTTCACGACGGCTCGTCCCTCAGGCCCGAGCCCCGCGAAAAGCCGTAGCTTCGCGTGAAAATACTCTTCCATGTCGGCATGGAAATCCAGGTGATCCTGGGTGAGGTTGGTGAACACCGCGGTCCCGAACTCGCAGCCCGCCGTCCGATCGAGCGCGAGCGCATGGGAGGAGACTTCCATCACCGCCGCATCGCTTGCGGCGTCGATCATCCTCCTGAAAAGTCCCTGCAATTCCACGGCGCCCGGCGTCGTATGGGTCGCCTCAATCCGTTCGTTCCCGATCAGGTACGCCACGGTCCCGACCAGTCCCACCTTGGCACCCGCGGCCTCCAGCACGGACTTGCAGAGGTAGGTCGTCGTCGTCTTGCCGTTGGTGCCGGTCACGCCGATCAGCTTGAGCCGTTGCGACGGATCGCCGTGAAAGCGGCTGGCCAGGACACCCAGGACATGCCGCGAATTGCGGACCTCAATGACGGGCACGTCGAGCGCATCCAGGGCATTGGCCGGCACGTGTCCCGCTTCGACGACCAGCGCCCCCGCTCCCGCGGACACGGCCTGGTTCAGGTACCGATGGCCGTCCGACTGTGTGCCCTTCACCGCCACGAACAGCCCTCCCGGAGACACCCGCCGCGAGTCATCCGTCAGCCCCGTGATCTCCCGATCCAGATCGCCGTGCGCGACCACCTCGCCGAGCGGTCTCACTAAGTCTCGTAGTCTCATCGCGCCGCAAGAATCTGGTTCTCCTCCGCTTTCGGCAGGATGCCGAGATGCCGAACCGCCTGAGCCGCGATCCGCTGGAAGACGGGCGCCGCCACGGTCCCGCCCCAATGGACGGTTCGCGGCTCATCCACCATCACCAGGATGCACAGCTTCGGATCGTCCGCCGGAAGAAAACCCGCGAACGAGCTGACCGTCCGCGTGGCCGAATAGCCACCGGTCAGCGGGTCCGCCTTCTGGGCGGTCCCGGTCTTGCCGGCCACGTCGTATCCGGGCACCGCCGCAAGCGTGCCGGTTCCACCGGGCAACACGACGCCGCGCAGGATGTCGGTCATGACCCTGGCGGTCTCCACTGAGATGGGACGGCGCCGGACGACCGGCTCGAAGCGGGCGACGGTCTTTCCGGCGGGCGTCCGGACCTCCGAGACCACGAAGGGACGCATCAGCGCCCCGCCGTTCGCGATGGCCGACACCGCCATCATCAACTGCAACGGTGTCACGCCGATTTCCTGCCCCATGGCGATCGAGGCCAACGTGCGGCGGCCCCAGGCCTGCGGCTCCTTGGTGAGCCCCCGCTGCTCCCCGCCCAAATCCACGTCCGTCTTCTGCCCGAACCCGAAGACGTTGATGTACCGGGCCAGCTTGTCCGGCCCCAGACGCTGGGCCACCTTGATCATGCCGACGTTGCTGGACTTCTGGATGATCTGGGCAAACGTCATCCAGCCGTTCTTGTCGTGGTCATGCACGACGGTGTTCTCGACCACGAACTGGCCGTCTTCGCCGAAGATGAGCTCGTCAGGCGTGGCCAGTTTTTCTTCGAACGCGGCCGCAGCGACGACGAGCTTGAACGTCGAGCCGGGCTCGTAGGAGTCGCCGATAGCGCGGTTCCGCCACAGGTTCGCGTCCCCCTTGGGAGCGTTCGGGTCGAACGTCGGCCGCACCGCCAAGGCCAGGATCGCGCCGGTCTTCGGCTCCACCACGATCGCGATCCCCGAGACCGCCCGTGTGCGCGCGACCACCTCTTCGATCTCCTGTTCGGCGACGTACTGAATGACTTCGTCGATCGTGAGTACGAGGTCATTCCCTGGCGACGGGGCGACGTAGTTCAGTTCTTTCGGAAAGACGGAACCGCCGAAGGCGTCCCGTTGCACGACGAGATGACCGCGCTCGCCGCGAAGCTGGGCGTCGTATCGCCGCTCCAGGCCCTCCTGGCCCTGATTGTCGATGTTCGCAAACCCGAGGACGTGGGACAGCATAGTGCCCTTGGGATAGAAGCGGCGGCCCTCCGGGATCACTCCGATACCGTCCAGGGACAGCCCCTGCAGTCCTTCCGCCCGCTCCGGTTCAAGCCGGCGCGCCAGCCAGACGAAGTCCCGCTCGCTCTTGAGCTTGGACTCAAGCTGCCGCACATCGGTTTTCAGAACACGGTTGAGCTGGGCGGCCGTGGCCCGCGGATCCGACACGTATTTCGGAGCGCCGAAGACCGATGGGACGTCCATATTGATCGCTAAAATTTTCCCGCTCCGATCGTAGATTGCTCCACGCCCCGCCTCAACCGCGAGCGTCTTCTGGTGCTGGCGATCGGCCAACTGCGTGAACTCTTCCGCCCGGAGGACCTGCAAATGAAAAAGGCGGCCCATGATGATAAAAAACCCGAGCCCCATCAGGACCGCAGCCACGATCACCCGTCTTCGTCTTGCTTCTTCCTCTTCCACCAGGTCAGCCTCTTGCAGCCGTCCTCGCTAATTGGTTTGCGACGCGCGAACCACGCGGCCGGCCGGCGCTTCCGAGGCCGGCGGCGCGGTGCCCTTCACCAGCACCACCTGATTGTACCGAGGCCGGACCATGCCGAGCTGGCTGACGGCAACACGCTCGATCTGCTCGGGAGACGTCAGCTTGGCCAGCTCCAGCAGGAGAGCCTTCTGCTCCTGCTGCGCCTGTTTCCTCTTGTCCTGGAGAGCCCCGATCGCGTACCCCGTCCGGTAGATATCCACTTTCACCCACACCGCCAAGAGCACCAACGCCAGCAGCACCGTTCCGACCAAGTATCTCATGCCGCTTCCTCCCCGCGCTCGATCACGCGCAGCTTGGCGCTCCGGGCTCGCGGGTTCTCGGCGCATTCCCGCTCGGACGGCTCGAGCGGGCGCTTGGTCAGAACAGCGAAGCCCGCATCCACACCGCCGGCCAGCGTCCGGAACGTGTGCTTCACGATGCGATCCTCCAGCGAATGGAATGAGAGGACTACGAAACGGCCTCCCGGACGCAAGAGCCCCGCCACGAGCCGGAGCGATGAGCCGAGGTCTTCGAGTTCATGATTCACGGCGATTCTGAGCGCCTGAAATGTCCGCGTCGCGAAGTGGAGGCGACCGTGCAGGTACGCCGGCGGCACCGTTCCGCGAAGTACGTCGACCAGCGCCAGCGTCGTCAGGATAGGCGCGGTCTCCCGCCGGCGGATGATCGCCCGGGCGATGCGTCTCGAGTACCGCTCCTCCCCGTACTCGAACAGGATCCGCGCCAATTCCTTCTCCGGCAAGCGATTGACGAGATTGGCCGCGGTGCGCGGCTCCCGTTGGTCCATCCTCATGTCGAGCGGTCCCTCCGCCATAAAACTGAACCCCCGCGCGGCCTGATCCAACTGCATGGAGGACACGCCGAGATCGAGCAGTGCGCCATCAAGCCCACGCGCCGTCGCGTCCCGCACAATCTCCGCGGCCTCCCGGTACTCCGCCTGCATGATCACCGCCCGGTCGCCGAAGGCTGACAGTGTCTCTCGAGCCGCAGCCACGGCGGCCGCATCGCGATCCAGCCCGATGACCCGGCCATCCGGTCCACTGGCCTCAAGGATGGCCCGACTGTGCCCGCCCGCCCCGATCGTCCCGTCAAGATACAGCCCTCCGGCCCTTGGTTGCAGCCAGGCCAACACTTCTTGCAGCATCACGGGGCGGTGCATGACTCCGACCCCGAACACGTTCCATGATCAGCGGCCAACAATATGCAGGAAGGTTTCGGGCCCCTGTTGGCCGATGTAGATCCCGCAGATAAACGCGAGCCACACGATGGTGAGCATCCCCATGAATTTCAGCATCTTGTTCCCCCCCTTCCATTGCCTGTCTCAGACAACGACGCCGCGGTCCTTTCAACCGCATGCGGCATCCCCGACGGGCTCTGTGACACCTGCGAACTCATCATCCGTCGTCCTAACATATTATCATTAGGATAGAGCCACTCATTCCCACTTTCACCCACTATATGGCGAAAGTATACCTGCCTCCAAGGCATTGTCAAGAAAAATTTATGACTTTTGAAGTGGATAGGAAAACATTCCCCAAGACCATCGCCTGTGGATAAATCAGGACATCCTAGTTGGCTTGCCTAGGGATTGGTAGCGAAGCCTACCGCGACCAGTTGTGAGAGGCGAACTTGGCTAGGGATAGATCTTGTAGAGCATGCGGGGAAAGGGGATGGTCTCGCGGACGTGCTCGAGGCCGCAAATCCAGGCGACCGCCCGCTCGATGCCCATGCCGAAGCCGGCATGCGGAACCGATCCGAACGTGCGCAGATCCAGGTACCATTTGAAGGCATCTTCGGGGAGATGGTGGGCGTTCAGACGCGCCAGAAGCTTGTCGCGTTCGTGGATGCGCTGGCCTCCCCCGATGATCTCGCCATAGCCTTCCGGGGCCAGCACATCCATGCACAACGCGAGGTCCTGGTTCTCCGGGTCGTTCTGCATGTAGAAGGCCTTCAGCGCGGTCGGATAGCGGTGGACGATCACCGGGCGGTCGAACTCGTTGGAGAGGATCGTTTCCTCATCACCGCCGAAATCGTCGCCGGGCTGGATCGGATTCCCCTTCTTTTGCAGGAGCGCCACCGCTCCGGCATACGTGAGCCGGGGGAACGGCGGCACGACGGCTTCCAGCTTTTTGACATCGCGCTCCAGCGTCTTCAAGTCTTCCCGCCGATGCTCCAGAACCCGCGCCACGAGATGGGCGAGGAACTCCTCGGCCAGCGCCATCACGTCGGCGAGCTCCGCGAAGGCGATCTCCGGTTCCACCATCCAAAACTCCATCAGATGGCGGCGGGTCTTGGATTTCTCGGCGCGAAAGGTCGGCCCGAAGCAATAGACCTTGCCGAAGGCCGCCGCCGTCGCTTCGTTGTAGAGTTGCCCGCTCTGGGTCAGATAGGCTTTCTCGCCGAAGTAATCGGTCTCGAACAGGGTCGTGGTCCCCTCGCAGGCGTTGGGCGTGAAGATCGGCGTATCCGCCAGAATGAAGCCGCGGTCGTCGAAGAAGTTTCGGCAGGCCCGGATGATCTCGTGGCGTATTCGAAGAATGGCCTCCTGCCGGTGAGACCGGAGCCAGAGATGCCTGTGCTCCATCAAAAAACCGGTCCCGTGTTCTTTGGGCTGGATCGGGAACTCTGCTTCAACCAGCTGAACCACTTCCAGGCGGGAGACGTGCAGCTCGTACCCCCCCAGCGCCCGCGCGTCGGCCTGCACCATCCCCGTCAGCAGGAGGGAGGATTCCTGCGTCAACTTGCCTGCCAGAGCAAACGCCTCGTCGCCGACCGCCGCTTTGCTCACAACCGCCTGAATATCGCCCGTCCCATCCCGCACCACCAGGAACGCGATCTTCCCGCCGACCCGCTTGTGGCGGAGCCAACCGCGCACCGTCGCCTCCTGCTCCGCGTGTTTCGCGATCTCATTGACGTAGGAAATCGGCATGAGTCGAGTCTATACCAGGGGCACAGGCGGCGCAAGACGCCGAGTTCCAGGTTGCACCCTCTGCGCCGACGCCGTACAATGCTTCCATCATGAACGCTCAAACTTCCGCACTCCGGTGGTGTTCGGCGGCGCTCCTCCTGGCGATGGGGACCGCGTGCACGCCGAGTGAATCCCACCAGGCTCCCGATCTTTTCTATCTCTACAAGACGATCGAGGTCGGCAAAAACCCTACGAGCGTCGTCACCGGGGACCTGAACGGCGACCGCTTCGCCGATTTGGTCACGACGAACATCAGCGGCGACTCGCTGAGCATCCTGCTCGGCAACGGGGACGGCAACTTCAAGGACGCAATGACCCTGCGGATATCGGAACAGCCCCGCGCCGTGGTCCTCCACGACTTCAACGGGGACGGCAAGCTCGATCTGGCCGTGGCGACCGCCGGCAACAATCGCGTGACCATTCTGTTAGGGGATGGAACCGGCCGCTTTACGAAGGGAGACAGCTATTCGGCGGTCAAATCGCCGGTCAGTCTGGCCGTGGGGGACTTCAACCGGGACGGCAAAGCGGACCTCGCCGTGGCCCTTCGGAACGACAAACTGCTCATCCTGCTCGGGCGCGGAGACGGCGGCTTCCTGCAAAAGGGCGTCTATGAATACGGCGACACCCCGACCTCCGTCACCGCCGCCGACGTCAACGAGGACGGCCTGACCGACCTCGTGGTCACCCACGGTGGCCCAATGAGCAACAGCGTCGTGGTGTTCCTGGGAAAGGGAGACGGCACGTTCCAGGCGCCGGTTCCCTACAAAACTGGCCACAGCCCGCTCAGCGTGTCGGTCCTGGACCTCAACGGCGATCGCCACGTGGATCTGCTTGTCATCAACGGGGAACGGGACGATATCAGTGTCTTCTTCGGCAAGGGGGATGGGACGTTCACGCAAGGAACGTCCTTCGGCGCGAACGCCGGCCCGATCTCAACCGTGACCCAGGACTTCGACGGAGATGGCAAGACGGATGTCGCCGTCGCCAACAACATGTCGAGCGACCTGTCCGTGCTGCTTGGCAAGGGAGACGGCACGTTCTGGCAGCCGCCGCGTAGCTACCGGACCGGCTCGGCCCCGTTCGCCGTCACGGCGGTGTCCTTCGGGCCGCAGGACCCGAGGCCCGGATTGGTCACCGCGAACAATCTGGCCAACACCGTGTCGGTCTTCCTGGCCAAAGATCCCCGATCCCACCTGGTGCCTTCTAATTGAGGCGAATTCCGTAGGCTTGACAATCCAGAGCCGCACCGCTAGATTGGAGCAGAGAGGCCGCTCGTGAAGACATTCCTCTGGTGGTTCCTGGCCGGCGCGACGATGACGCTCGCGGTGCTGATGATTCAGGGAGGCGTGCAGGACCTGGTCAGCGGGGACAAGAGTGCCACCAATTTCGTGCTCACCATCGCCGGCGGGGGACTGCTGGCCGGGTGCATCGCCATCATCATGAACCGGATCAAATGAGCGCGCCTCACTTCCGTTTTTCGCTTGACTCCCACGGGACGCCATGCCAGAGTGTCGGCCATGACATGCCTGAAATGCCAGGGTTGCATGATGTTTGAGCGGCATTACACGCTGGACAGCCGTCGTCTGTATGCGCGCTGCCTGAACTGCGGATTCTGGCTGGACCTGGCGGATTTGCTTCGGTTCTTCCATCAGGTACTGTCGGCAGGCGTGAAGGACCTGAACCTCAGAGTCACGATTCCCTCATGACTGTCTCCCGTGGCCGTCGGGTTGTTTGCCTGATCATCGGCACGGCGTTTCTCCTGTTTCCCGCTTCCGGCAATGCCTCGGGCTCCGCGGCGGATCACGCCGCGAGCGCCCACCGCATATCCAGCGGAAAACCCGCGCAAGTCAAGACCCCGGCCATTCACAAGCGCAAGGCCCCGCGACGGCCCCTGCCGCCTGAAGGGATTCTGCTGAAAGACCTGAAGACGGGGGAGGTTTTGTTCGAGCAAAATGCCGACCTGTCCATGGCGCCCGCCAGCCTGACCAAGATCATGTCGGCCATCGTGATTCTCGAGGAAGGCGCTCTGGACGACCAGGTGACGGTGAGCCGGCAGGCGGCGGCCGCCCATAAGATCAAGCTCTATCTGAAGCCCGGCCAGGTGCTTCCGCTGCGGGGCCTTCTGGAGGCCATGCTGATTCGCTCAGCCAACGACGCCTGCCTTGCCGCGGTGGAGCACATCGCCGGGGATGAGGAATCGTTTGTTGCAAAGATGAACGAGAAGGCAGCGGCCATCGGGCTGACCCGCACCCACTTCCAGAACGCCTGCGGGTTCGACATGCCCGACCATTTTTCCACGGCCGAGGACCTGGCTTTACTGACGGAATATGCGATGGACTACGAAACGTTCGCCGCCATCGTGAAAGAACCGGCCGCGGTCATCCGCACCGCCGATCAGCGCAAGAGGTACGTCGCCCGGACGACCAACCACCTGCTGGGAACCATGGATGGAGTGATCGGCGTGAAAACCGGCTATACGCGGGGAGCCGGACGGTGCTTGATCGCCGTCGTGACCCGGGACGACCGGGAACTCCTGCTCGTCCTTCTCAATGCCCGCGCGCGCTGGTGGCGCGCACACAAATTGATTGCAGACGGTCTCCGCGCTCCCGCCCCGGCGACGGTCGAGGCATCACGCTAACCCGCCCCTGTCAGGCCCCTGCATTGAACTCCACCGTGATGTCACGGCCGGAGAAGAGGATCACCATCGCTCCTCCTTTGTAATTCAACTTGGTGAACGTGGTCTGGTCCTCGGTGAACTCCTCTTTGCCGAGCAGCTTCCTGGCCTCATCGATTCCATCGCCCCGCAGCACAAGGCGAAAGACCCCTGCGGCCAGATGGGCGAACCGCTGGGTGATGAAAATATAGTCCACCTTGCCGTCCATCAGTCTGACTCCCGCCATCGCATTGCTGGGATTGCGCTTATCGAACAGCATGACGAAGACATCCTGAACATCCACCCGTACACCGGGGATCTTGATCTTGATGAGATTTTCTTTGACCTTCGCCTCGGAATCCCCCAATTTGATGCCGAACAGGGAGACGTCGGAGGGCTTGAACAGCGCAAGATCCATCACCTCCGATTCGGTCAATTCGTATGGCTCGGCGTTCACCGCCGGCGCAACCAGGATGACCAATGCACACGCCCAGACGGCCGCACGCAGACCGCTCAACCACTTCGCCATGCCGCACCCCCATTCTAAGTTGTAGGACTTCAAAATCGGGCCATGGTAACCAACCGGCCCATGAGATGCAAGCATCCAGAACGCCGTGCTTCAGAGGCCTCACGGTCCTTGTTCTCCCGACTTCTTCGACGTTTCAATGAGCAGTCCCGCAAGCATGCCCAGCCGGCTGAAATAGGAAGCGGCGGCTTCTTCGAGGTCCGGCATCAGGCGATCCAGGTCCGCCCGGCAATCCTCCAGAATGGCGACTCGCGGCGGGTCCAGCGCGCCGCCGCCGCCCAGGTAAAACAACACGCATCCCCCGATGACTTCGTCCAGCACCCAGAGCTCGCCCTTGCTCTCACGAGGCACGTCGGGGAGCTCCGCCTGCCGGTGCGCCCGCCAGAGCGTCAGGATCTCGTCCGACATGAACTGGCGCTCACAATGCGCTCACTCCGTAGGCGAGCGTCGTCGCCAGGCTCACCAGCACAATACCCCACACGCGATACTCCCAGAACGGCCGCTTGAACCACCAGCCCAGGAAGGCTTCCCGCCGGCCGAGCGGGGCGCCGATCAGGAACAGTCCCTCGGCGAGTCCCAAGCACCCGACCGCGATCCAGAAGGTTCGGAAGGCCAGGCCCCCCGTCCCGATCACCAGGATAAGGCTGATCACCATTCCGACCTGAACCAGGACGAATTGCCGCAACTCGTCGGACGCGAGCCGTTCGAGGATCTCGATGGCCCACGCCGGCGCGATGATCAACCCGAGTCCTATGGAAAACCAGACCACACTGATGAAACTGAAGAGAAACTCCTTCACGGATAGAGGCCGCGAGCCAGATGCGCTTGGCCGATCCTGTCGATCCCGCTCATGAGCGCAGCCATTCGCAAGCTGACTTTCTTCGCCTGTGAAAATTCAAGCGTTTTGCGGAACGCGGCCGTGATGATTTCGTGCAGGCGATCCCTGATGTCCTGCTCTTTCCAGAAATACTTCTGGACGTCCTGGACCCACTCGAAATAGGACACGATCACGCCGCCGGAATTGGCCAGAATGTCGGGGATCACAAAGACGCCTTTCTCTTCGAGAATGCGGTCGGCGGCCATCGTCGTCGGTCCGTTCGCCCCCTCCGCCAGAATCCGGCAGCGGACCTTGGCCGCATTCTTCTCCGTGATCTGCTCCGACAGCGCGGCCGGCACCAGGACGGTACACTCGAGTTGCAGCAGGTCTTCGTTGGTCATGAACTCTCCCATGCCGCATTCATGGAGCGGTCGCACGTTGCGAAGATAGCGGGAACGGAGCGTGGGGATGTCCAATCCGTGCGAGCTGTACACCCCGCCCTTGGCGTCGCTGACGGCGATGACCTTCGCGCCTGTCTCGTGCATGATCCGGGCCGTATGCATGCCGACATTCCCGAAGCCCTGGACGGCGACCGTGGCCCGGCCGATGTCCAGCCCGAGGTGGCGTAACGCCTCCAGCGTGACGTCGGTGACCCCCCGGCCCGTCGCATCCTCCCGCCCCAGGCTGCCGCCGATGGCCAGCGGCTTCCCCGTCACAACGCCCGGGACGGCGTAGCCCATTGCCTGGCTGTAGGTGTCCATCATCCAGGCCATCACTTGCGCGTTGGTGCCGACGTCGGGCGCGGGGATGTCTTTCTCAGGACCGATGAGGGGAAGGATTTCCGAGGTATAGCGGCGGGTGAGTCGCTGCAGCTCCGCACGGGACAACTTCTCGGGCGCCACGCGGACTCCTCCCTTGGCTCCGCCGTAGGGAAGCCCCGCCAGGGCGCACTTCCACGTCATCAACATGGCCAGCGCAGCCACTTCTCCCAGATTCACATCGGGATGAAAGCGAACCCCGCCCTTGGAGGGTCCCAGCGCCGTATCGTGCTGCACGCGATAGCCCATGAACACCTTGACGCTCTTGTCATCCATTTGAACCGGGACGGAGACGATCAGCGCCCGTTGCGGCAGCTTGAGACGCTCACGGAGATTGGGGGCGAGGCCGAGTCGCTCAGCCGCCTCCTCGAATTGGGCGACGGCCAGGCGAAACGTCGGGGTCTCTAGCTCCTGGTAGAGGCTCGTCATGACGGTCGGGCTCAGGCTTGTTGGTGAGTCGGTTCGTCCGGCGGGAGGCTGACCGCTTCGGCTTCCTGCACGGCCCGTTCTTTTTCCATCGCCAGCTGGAGCTTGGCGTATTCCCGCCGCCCGCGGACCGTCGCCTTGATCTGGAAGTTGTCCGTGTGGAAGAACCACCCCGCGTTGACCTCGACCCGATAGGGCTGGCCATCCTTGGACAGCACGATATCGCCGCCCCGGAACAGGTCGTTCAAGGCGTCGCGGACCTGTGCCCAATCGGCTTCCGCGATCTCGTTGAGAATGGCGACGTTCGCAGAAATAAGCTGCGATTCGTGAGCCTCAATCAGATAATTCAGCAGCCGGTACCTGATGACATCACGCGGCTCCATCTCATGTTCCTCCGTTTCCGGCGCACGGCGCGTCCGTCGCTCCGACACCCCAGTGCGCACAGACCTCTGTGACGCGCGCGTCAGCCAAGGCAAGGCCGAACACGTCTTGGAAAGCCCGTACCACGGCTCTCAACGCCTGAGCGAAACCGACGGTGGAGCCCGTCTCCTGCGCCACCGAGGTGACGCCGCATCCGGCAAGCCCGCAGGGGACGATGGCCGAAAAGGGGCTCAGGTCGTTCACGACGTTCAGCGCGAACCCATGACGCGTCACGCCACGCGAGATTCGGACCCCCACCGCGGCGATCTTGCAATCATCAACCCACACTCCGGGCATCCCGCTGCGGCGACCCGAGGGCACCCCGAGCTCGGCCAGCGCCCGGATCACGGTCTCTTCGAGGCGTGCAACATAGGCTTTGGGGCCCGCGCAGTAATCCCGCAGTTTCAGAATGGGATACCCCACCACTTGTCCCGGCCCATGATACGTGACGGACCCGCCCCGGTCGGAGGCATGGACCGGAATCCCATTGATGGCCCCACGAGCCCCTCCTTCGCCGACATGCGCCGCGCGGGCCGTACGTCCCAGCGTATACACCGGAAGATGTTCGGTCAGCAACAAGGCATCGCCGATGCGGTCCTCCGCCCGCGCCTGGTGGACATTCACCTGGAGGCGGCAGGCGTCCTGGTAGTCGGTGAGCCCCAGATCAAGGACATGGCCGATCACTTGACCACCGGTCGCCGGAGAAGAATCTTCTCCTGGGTCGCCTTCCGTACCACCGAGAGGCGGGCCACCGGCTCCGATCCGTCTTTGAGCAACGCGTGCCAGAGGTCGGACATATTATAAATCTGTGTGACATCCACGGCCGTGATCACGTCACCCTCACGAAGTCCGGCCTGAGCCGCCGGCCCCCCCGGCTCGACCGCGAGGACCAGGACTCCCCGCTCCGCATCCAAGCCGAATGACGCCACGATGCTGGACGTCACCGTGACCGGAACGAAGCCCAACGGCGGCCTGAGCATGTTGCCCCGCGCGATCAAGGACTGCGCGACGGGGACAGCCTCGGCGATGGCAATGGCATAACTGATATTCTGAGCGGCCGGCGCGACCGCCATGTTGATGCCCACCACCCGACCCGAGAGATCCACCAGGGGGCCTCCACTGTTTCCGGGATTGATGGCCACATCGGACTGAATCAGACTGTAGAGAGTTTCACCGGTCGGGGGCACAATGGCGCGATCGAGCGCGCTGACGACCCCCACCGACACCGTCGCCCCGCCTTTGATGGCCAACGGATTGCCGATGGCCACGACCGTTTCCCCGATCCGCAACCGGGAAGACGAGCCCAGCTTGGCCGGAACCAGACCTTCAATCTCGACTTTGATGATGGCCAGATCGGTCAGGAAGTCACGCCCGACCACGCGCCCCGGGACAAGCCGGCCGTCGTAGAGGCCGATTACCAGACGCGTGGCGCCCGCCACCAGATGATAGGAGGTCAGAATATAGCCTGGCGAAATGATGAAACCGGACCCTGAACCGGATGGAACCGCTTGGGCGGGAGTCGTCCTGCCCGGCCCGTGCGCCATGACGCTGACGACGGCGGGAAGGACCTCCGCCACCGCGTCAGGGACGGAGAGCGCTTTCGGAGGAGTGTCGGTTGCGGCCCAGGCCGAAACCGGGAGACACACAAGACCGAAAAGAAGGACGCCGTGCAGTACCCTCACCCCGAACGACTCGACCCGCACCATCCGTATTCTCCTCCTAGCGTCCTCATTGTCGCACATTTAGATGGAAGGAGGAAGGGGACGCGCCCCGCCGATGGCGGGGCGCAATTTTACAGGAGAGGTCGAAGGATCTGCTGAAATTCGGGAGCCCGCAATTTCATCAGGGCCTTTTCCTCGATCTGGCGGATTCGTTCGCGCGTGACGCCCAAGATTTGACCAACCTCCTCCAGGGTCATCGCCTCTCCCTGGCCAATGCCGAAACGAAGACGGATCACGGCCGCTTCCCGCGGGCTGAGCGCGCCCAGCGCCCTGGCGACCTCACGGGTCGTCTCCTTCAGCCCGACCTGGCTGTCGGCTTGCGGAGCCTCCTTATCGGGGATGAAATCCCCAAGAAGGGTTTCCCCGTCTCCGATCGGATATTCCAGCGACACAACGTCCTGAAAGACCTGGATCGTCTGCGCGACACGGTCGCTCGTCGAGTCGACCACGCTGGCCACCTCCCCCAGCAAAGGGGTCCGACCGAAACGTTGCGCCAACCGCCTCGTCGCCTTCGTGACCCGCTGATAGGCTTCGGTCATGTGCACGGGGACACGGATCGTCCGCGACTGGTCCGCAAGGGCGCGCGTGATGCCCTGCCGAATCCACCACGTGGCGTAGGTGCTGAACTTGAACCCGCGCCGGTGGTCAAACCGCTCCGCCGCCTTCATCAGGCCGATATTGCCTTCCTGGACCAGGTCCAAGAGGCTCAAACCCCGCCCGTTGTAATGCTTGGCAATGTCCACGACCAAACGCAGGTTGGAGAGGACCATTTTGTCCTTGGCCTTCTCCAGCTCGGCCCACCCTTCATGATATTGCTTCAGGGCGGCTTTCACCTGCCTGGCTTTCGGCGTCGTCCGACGATTCGGCCCGCAGATCTCCTTAATCACCTTCTTGGTGGCGCAGCGGCCCTTCTCAAGATCCGTCGCCGACAGCCCGCTGACGCCCATCACCGCTTTGAGATCGGCCTGGCAGGCTTTGACGGCTTCCGTCGCGCGAAGCCCTCGGGTCACAGTCAAGACCGTCCGGAGCGCGCGCCGAACCTGGCGATCGCCTCCCTCTATGCGCTTGCCCAAGACAACCTCGCCTTCACGGGTCAGCAGGGCTTTCTTGCCGAACGATCGGAAGTACAGCCCTTCCAGTTCAGCAAGATGCTCGCCGGCCGGCGCAGGCTTCCTGGGCTCATCCACGTCCGTGACCACCGCAGCCTCTTCCAGCCGCGTCTCGTCCTCCAAATCAACGGACTCGTAGCCCACACCCTCACCCAGCAGAGTGTCTTCTTCTTTCATGTCGTCCATCATTTTGTTCACTTCGACCACACGTTCCTCTTTCATTCTTACGGACACGCGAATACTCTCAGACGTCTAAATTAGGATGGTCAGAAAATTCGTTCTTTTCTTTCCCTCCTGCGTAACTCATTGAATACACAGAAAACATGGCCGAAGGCGGGAAATTCATCCGACCGCCTTCCATCCCGTTTTTCTTAGATAACCAGGGAAAGGGGCGATATCAAGGGCAAAGAGTGAAGAAATCCTTTGGGTTCGAATGGTTTTATTCGGACTTGGTCAGACGTTTGAGATCCTCCTGCTTGCCGACGAGGACCAGGATATCCTCCTTTTCAATGACATCATCCAGGGATGGGGTCACGTTGAACACCTCATCGGTGGTCATCCGTCCTTTGACCATCCGGCACACTTTCTTTCGAATACCGATGATATTGACATTGTACGTCTCCCGGATTTTGGCCTCGCGCAGGCGGAGCCCCGACATATGTTCGGGAACAGCCAGCTCCTCCACGCTGAACCCCGGGGCCAGCTCGAGATACTCGAGCACGTTCGGGGAAATGAGCCGCTGGGCCAACCGCACGGCGGCATCGCGCTCCGGGAAGATGACTTCGGTCACGCCCAGGTTTTGTAAGATCTTGCCGTGCTGGGCGGTGACCCCCTTGGCGATGATCTGCTTGACGCCCATCTCCTTCAAGGTCTGAACGATCAGGATGCTGGACTCGATGTTCTCTCCGACGCTCACGACGGCCACATCCACGTTCTGCGCGCTGATGGCTTTCAGGGCCTTCTCGTCTGACGCATCGCACTGGACGGCGAACGTCGCCAGGTCGCTGATGGCCTGGATTTTCTCCGGATCCGTATCGATGGCCAGGACTTCGCACCCCTCTTTCACGAGCGTTTCCGCCACGCCGTACCCGAAGCGCCCCAGCCCGATCACCGCCACTTGACGTTTCATGGCATCCCCTTTCTATTTTACCCCAGTACCACCCGCGCTTCGGGATAGCGATACCGGAGGTCCTCATGGGTCTTCACCGTAAACAGCCCCACCATCAGCGGGCCGAGACGCCCCAAAAACATCGCCACCATGATGACGCACTTGCCAAAATCGCTGAAGAGCGCGGACAGGCTCAACGCGCCGCCGTCCCCCGTCGACAGCCCGACGGTGGCCGCCGCCGACGCCACTTCGAACATCAGCCGCAAATATGCCGCGTCCTCGGTATAGGACAGCAGCATCGTGAGACCGGTCACCAGGCCGATCGCCATGGTCGCCAACGCATAGGACTTGAGCACCAGTTCCTGGGGAATCCGCCGATGAAACATCATCACGTCGGCGCGTCCCCTGAGCGTCGTCCAGATTGCGGCGCAGATGATCCCGAACGTCGTGGTCTTGATGCCGCCCCCCGTGCTCCCGGGCGACGCCCCGATGACCATCAGCAGGATCATGAAATAGAGCGTCGGGATGCTCATGAGGTTGACGTCGACCGTGGCAAAGCCCGCCGTGCGGGCCGCCACTGAATGAAAGAACGCGACAAGCCACTGCTCGCCGAAAGGGAGCTTCGCCAGCGTCCGGTCGTTGCGGACCTCCAGCCCCCAGAGCGCGAGCGTGCCCAGGACCAACAGCAGGCCCGTCACCGTGAGCGCCAGCTTCGTGTGAGTCGTCAGGCGGAAACGGGCGCCGGCGAGATTCTCCAGGAAATCGCGGTAGATGAGGAATCCGAGTCCTCCAAGGATCGTCAGGCCCATGATCGTCACGTTGACGACCACGTCGCCCCGGTACGAGAAGAGGCTGTCCGAAAACAGGGCAAACCCCGCGTTGTTGAAAGCCGAGACCGCATGGAAGATGCCGAAATACAGGGCACGCAAGGGGTCCATGTCGAAAGAGAACCGGACCGTGAGGATCAGCGCCCCGACCGACTCGATGGTCACGGTGATCGCCACGATGACTTTCACGAACCGCACAAGCCCTTCCATGCTCAAAGTGTTCAGCGTCTCCATCATCATCATGCGGTCCCGCAACCCGATCCGGCGGCCCAGCGCCAGCAGCAGCAGGGTGGCCATGGTCGAATACCCGAGCCCGCCGAGCTGGACGCCGAGCAGGATCACCACCTGGCCGAAGAGCGTGAAGGCGTTCGGCGTATCCTGAACGATCAAGCCCGTCACGCAGACGGCCGAGGTCATGGTGAAGAGCGCGTCCACGAAGCGCAGGCCCGGCCCCGTCGTTACAAATGGGAGCATCAACACAAGCGTGCCGGCGAGAATGAGCAGGAGGAACGCCCCGATGACGATCTGGCCGGTCGTGTACCGGGACTCCCGGACCCAATCCATGACCTTCCCGGTCACTCCGTGCTGGATGATCGCTTGCTCCATCAAAGGTGGCGGGTCAGGGCTTCTTCATCGCTTGCAGGAAGGGCGAAATGATGTCGATCGGGATGGGAAAAATGGTTGTCGAGTTCTTCTCGGCCGCCACCTCCACCAGCGTCTGGAGATACCTGAGTTGCAGCGCGATGGGGTTGCGCCCGATGATGTCGGCGGCTTCCGAGAGTTTTTGGGCGGCCTGGAATTCCCCTTCGGCATGGATGACCTTGGCGCGCCGCTCCCGTTCGGCTTCCGCCTGCTTGGCGATGGCGCGTTGCATCTCCTGGGGCAGGTCCACATTCTTGACCTCGACGACCGAGACTTTAACCCCCCACGGCTCCGTCTGCTGGTCGATGATCCGCTGGAGTTCCACATTGATTTCGTCCCGCTTGGCCAGCAGTTCGTCCAATTGGCTCTGTCCCAGCACGCTGCGCAGGGTAGTCTGCGCGATCTGGGAGGTCGAATAGAGATAATCCTGCACGGCCAGGATCGCCCGCTGGGGATCCACCACGCGGAAGAAGATGACGGCGTTGACCTTGACCGTCACGTTGTCGCGGGTGATCACGTCCTGAGCCGGCACGTCCATCGTGACCGTCTGGAGGTTCACCCGGAGCATCTTCTGCACGACCGGTATCACGATGATAAGGCCGGGGCCCTTGACCTCTTGAAACTTCCCCAGGAAAAAAATCACGCCGCGCTCGTACTCCATGAGGATCTTGATGCTGGTGTAGATCACGGCGGCTACTAGAACCAGCGGAATGAGATACGGCATCATCGGCAACTCCTCTCGTGGATTACTTGCGGCGCGGCCCCACGGTCAGCGTGAGGCCCGCCACGGCCTTGACCTCCGCCTCTTCACCCTCGCGGATCGGCTCCTCGCTGACCGCGTCCCAGAGTTCTCCCTGGAGAAACACCTTGCCGCGAGGAGCCACGTCGGTCTTGGCGACGGCGATCGTCCCGACCATGCTCTCCGCTCCCGTCACGGGGCGGCGCATCTGGGACTTCACGGCCAGCCACGTGATGGTCAGCAGGAGGGCGCCAAAGGTCACCACTGTCGGAAGGATGAC
Source organism: uncultured Nitrospirales bacterium (assembly GCA_964568195.1). Lineage (GTDB taxonomy): Bacteria > Nitrospirota > Nitrospiria > Nitrospirales > NS-4 > SCTG01. Next base: position 34,688 of record CAZMPH010000004.1, read on the forward strand.
CGACAGGGACACTTTCATAAAGGGAACATCGGTCTTCACGAGCAGGAGGGCTCCCAAGGTCATCGCCGCAATGCCCCCCAAGCTCAGCAACCCATAGCTCACCACCTTGATCTCGAGGATGAACAGCACGATGCCCAGAATGATGAGCAGCACGCCCGCATAATTGATGGGCAAGGTCTGCAGCGAATAGAAGGCCAGAATGAGGCTGATGGCCCCGACGATCCCCGGCAGGATGGCCCCGGGATTGTACAGTTCTGCGATCAATCCGATCGTGCCGATGGTCATGAGAATGAACGCGATGTTGGGGTCGCTCAACGCTTTCAGCGCTTCGAGCCGCCAGCCCATGGGGGTTTCCTTCAACGGCGCTCCCTTGGTACGGAGAACGACCTTGCCGGCCCCCGTGACGACCTCCCGCCCATCCACCGCCGCCAGCAGGGCGGGCACGTCGTCCACGACCAAATCAATGACTTTCAGCGACAGAGCCTCCTTCTCCGTCACCGACACGCTTTTGCGGACCGCGTCCTCCGCCCACTGGACGTTCCGTCCTCGTTTCTCGGCGATAGATTTGATGTAGGCCGCGGCATCGTTTTCGACCTTGGCCTTCATCACGGCGTCCATTTCGCCGCCGCCCATCGCCACAGGGTGGGCGGCGCCCACGTTCGTCCCCGGCGCCATCGCCGCGATATGCGCGGCGTAAAGGATAAAGACCCCCGCGGAGGCCGCCCGGCCTCCGCTCGGCGCCACATAGACGATCACCGGAACCGGCGAGGCCGTGATGTCCTTGATGATGAGCCGCATGGATGTGTCGAGCCCGCCGGGGGTATCGAGCCGGAGAATGACGGCAACGGCTCCCGCTTCCTGAGCCACAGCCAGCACGTGATTGAAATATTCCGCCGTCACCGGGTTGATGACGCCCTCATAGGTTCCCACGTACACCACCCCTCGGGGACTCTCCTCGGCTCCGCCGGTCCCCGCCGACGCGGTCAGCATTAGGAAGAAGCCCGTGAGAAAAATGACGGTAAGACGGATGATCGGGAGGCGACGGTGGCCCTGTA
>CAZMPH010000004.1:35752-37147 GCA_964568195.1 uncultured Nitrospirales bacterium
GACCCCCACCCCCCTCCCCTGTCAAGGAAAGATCGGCATTCGCCTAGCGCTTGGCGGCCTGGAGCCCGGTGAGCAGCTCTTGGGCTTGTCTGGCGTCATCGGACGAGAACGGGGCCTGGCCGAAGCGCACCCGGCAATAGAGTCCGGTGAGCGGCTCGACGAACCGAGCCGCCTCGCCCCGCTCGCGCGCCACCCGCCGGGCGAATTCCAAGGGAGTCGCTCCCTGCGGCTTCAGCAGCCCCTGGGATTCCAAAATCCGAAGCATCCGCTCATACAGCTGGATCGCGGCGATCTGCCGGGCTGTGCGCGGGTCCGCATGCCGCGCCCTGCCGCTCCGCCCCAGCCTGTTCCAGGCCAGGATTAATCCTGCAACAAGAGCGCCGGCCACCAGGCCTCCTACAAGAAACCATCCGTAGGCGCTCGCCGACTCAGTCAGCCACGCCTTGACAGACGCCATGCTGCTGGTCAGCGCGGACAGGAGGCCGGACACCCCCATTCGCACTTTCTCGCCTCCTTCCCGGAGACTCTTGGCGGCGGCCATCTGGTCGCGGAAGCTGTACTGGACGACATAGCGATCCCACTTGAGCCGGATCGAGTCCACGACCTTCCCGACTCTCCAGAAGACAGACGGCACCGCGGCGGGCACGGCCGGAGTCGGATCGAACGTCACCCATCCGGAACTGGGGAAATACACTTCCACCCAGGCATGCGCGTCCTGCTGACGGACCGAATAGTAATTGCCGAAATCGTTCCACAAGCCGGGGAGAAAGCCGGTGACCAGACGAGCGGGGATGCCCAAGGTCCTGAGCATTACCACCATCGCCGTCGCATAGTGCTCGCAGTAACCGGTCTTGCGGGTAAACAGAAAATCTTCCACGGGACTCGCCGAGACGGCCGTCCCGACATCGAGGCTGTACTGGTAGTTCTGGTGGAGATGCCGCTCGACGGCCTGGGCCATGTCATAGGCGGTTCGACCTGCCCCGGCCACCTCACGTGCCAGTGCCCCCACGCGAGGACTCATGTCCGGCAGCTGCAGAAAGTGTTTTCTTATGGAGTCGGGATAGCTGAAGGATTCCGCCGTCCGATCCGACTCCAGCAGGCGATCCGGAATGGAACGGACGCTGTACTGAAACCGCGCCGACGTCTGGTAGGGCAAAGACAGGCCACCGACGCCGTCCACCTGCACGACCTGAAAACCGCCTTTGACCATTTCGACGAACGACGCCCCGAACAGCACGGTCGTATCGAGCGCCTCGATGAGGATCTCCTGGTGCAGGCCACGGGACTCGGCGGCGGCCGCCGCCTGAGGAGTGGACACCAGAAAGTCGCCGTCGGACGTGCGTTCCAGCATCCGCCGGGTCGACAGCCGGTTGGCCCAGGACTGCCCATCGTAGG
>CAZMPH010000005.1:0-36653 GCA_964568195.1 uncultured Nitrospirales bacterium
CGCAGCACCGGTTCCAACTCGCCGTACCCTCGCAGGTACAGCTCGGCCGATTCGTACCACGCGGCGCTCAGAATCAATTGCTCCAGCCCACGGTCCCGCACGTAAACCCCCTGATAGATGACGCGCCGCACTCGCCCGCCGGAATCCCCGACGCCGTCGGAGCCGGCCGAGCCGCGCACCACCGCGAAAGGGCAATTTATCACCACGGTCGGCAAGGGCACTCCATGCCAGGTCGCCAACGTCTCGGCAATGGACTGATTCACCGTCACCACCCGGTGCGCGTAGCGGATGAGCCAATGCTCGATGCCGAAGAGGATCGTGCGGAACTGCCGGGACGCCCCGGAGAACTGGCAGGAAAACAGTTCGTGTGCGTCGTAGAGCAACGGGGCTCCATGCAGACGCGAGAGAATGACGGCGGCCGGCAACGTATCGAGATCGTTCGCGTGGATCAGGCCGGCGGGATTGCGACGGGCCAACGCCACGGCCCGCCAGGTAAACCAGATGATGCCGCCCAAGATCCACAATTCCCACGGCCTGATCCAGAAGGGCCGGCTCGCGGGATCGCCGGCATCGCCGGTTCTCCCGAACATCGATTTGAAGAGACGCAGGCCCGGCGGACGCGGCACCCGATGGACCTCGAGGCCCTCGGGGGGACCCTGCGCGGTCGCCTCGTTCGGCGCCCGACAGATGAGCCTGACGCTGAGCCCCGCGCGGCCAGCCGCCTTGATGGACCGTTTCACTCTCGGATCGTTCAGTCCCTCATTCGTGACCAGCATGAGGACGGTCCGGCCTGAAGGGTCGCGCTCCGCGGATGCGCGTACCCGTTCCGCTTCGCCGCCGACGCGACAGACCGACTGCGCACAGATGGGAGCGCTCATCGGCCTCCTCCGGAAAAAGCCTCCAGGCGATCCATCATCGCACCCCAGGCGGCCTCGGCTTCGCTGTAGGTCGCCCACCCACCATGGCCATCGCCGATTTCGAACACGGCATAGAACCGGACAGGGCCGGTGCCCTGGAACGCGACATGCAGCACCGGCGCCGGCACCTTGATCCCGTAGTCCTCCGCGTACCATCCGTCGATCGGATCCGTGGCCCCCACCGCCACATGGCCGGCGACCGGAACGGCACGCCCGGTCTCCGCCTCGGCGCAAAGGAACCTGGCCCTCGCACGGACCCAACGCCCCTGGATGTCCCAGACCTGCGGATGATCGGTCGGCCGAAAGACGACGGCCGGCATCCCGTGAAAGAGCGCCTCGAACGTGTGCAGCCCCGTCCCCTCCAGATCGTCCCGGATGATCAGCCGCCGTTCGTGTCGAAGGAGCAGAAGGCTTCTCCGGTGAAGCACAGGATTGGGCAGGCGGCGGTAGCCGTCATGCGCCCCCGTGACGAAGTCCGCGGCTTCCGAAAACCGCCACCGGACGTCTCTGGGACGGGCCCGCTGGCGAAGGGCCCAGGAGGTCGTCAGGACGCTCTGATCCTGGCCGTCTATCAGGATGACGTTGTGCCCGCGGGCGCTCCGGAAGTAATCGTGCCAGGGCTTCGAGCCGGTGTAGGTATAGGAGCCTATGTCCGTCAAAAGCGTCTCGCCGCCCGCGGCGAGACCGACCGTCAACAGATCGCTGTGGCCGTGGGTGCCGACCGACACCTCGTCAGGCCAATCGCCCATCCCGACATGTCCGCAATCGAAGAAGGCCCACAGCGCGTCGGGCCGCCACGCCTCGCGCAGGACGAAGTACCCGCCCTGAGGAAACGCAACCGACCGGGCCGGCTCGCCGGCGGGCAACTCCTTCCAGCGTTCATATCCTGCCGGCCCCAACCACCAGAGCGCGTCTTCGCTGTTCCCGTCCATGCCGAACTTGAGGGTCCCGTCACCGAACAGCGCCGAGCCGAGATTCAGGAGGCCGCGATGATCGTTGATCGAACGATGGGCGAACTGCCACACCCGCGCCCCGTCAGCGTCGCTGATCGGCTGGACGCGCCCGTTGGGCTGGGTCATGTGCAGGAGAAACGTCAGCATGCGCCGCAGCGTCCCACGGGTTGAGGCGCCGTAGGGAGATTCCTGCGCGCCGGCAAGGAGCCACGGCAGGAGACAGAACTCGACGACGTAGCGGTGGTAGTTGATGGACTGCTCGTACTGGACCCCGTCCGGATAGACCTGTTTCGCCAGCTCGCCTTCGATGATCTGGATCGCCTGCGCCCGCCACGCCGCCGCCTCGCGGAACTCCGGAAACGCCAGCGCCAGGGCCGCCAGCCCCGCCGCATTGCCAAAGAGGTGATTCGATGCGCGTTCCGCAAACTCGAAGTGGATCGGGATGTACCGTGCATGCTGGTAGACCGACCGGAGAATTTTCAGCAGGCGGGCCGGCGTGAGCGCGGGACTCTCCCGTACGGCTTGCAGAGCCAACGCCCACGCAATGGCGCGCTGGGCCACGATGAGGTTCTGCGTCCAGGCCAGGCCCCAGAGGAACGGGTTCCGATCGATCCAATCCTCCATCTGTGCGAGCAACGCCTCGGCGTAGCGTTCCTCGCCGGTGAGCCAGTAGGCCTTGGCCAGATCCACGAAGTGCGCGTGCTTGTTCAGCTCCCAGGGAAGTTTGACATCACCGATATACAGGTCGTTCTCAAAGTCGTTCGCGTAGAGCCTCGCATTGAGGTCCTGGTAGTCTCCGCCGACCCATGTGCCGCCTTGGAAGTCCGACCACCAGTTGATCGGATCGCCGAGGAAGCGCTCGCCGCTGCCGAGCACCTCCACTACGCCCCGGCAGGCCAGGTCGGCCCGGCGCAAGGTCTCCTTGTAGGACTCGGGGAAGCGCTCGGCGACCAGCCGCGCCAGTTCCTTGCGGTCGGCCGGCCGGAAAAGGTGCGCCGGCAGGGCGCGGGACCGGAAATGGCTCAGCAGTGCGGCCGCGTCCCGCCCGGTGGCACCCGCATCCAGCAGGGCCAGCACGTCCGTATCAGCCATCGCCGTGAGCGAACGGAGTTTTTCGCGGGTTCTCTCCTGGACGCGCACCGACGGCCCCCACCGAACCATGAGCGCACGCTTCATGCGGGTCAGCAAACGCATGTCACAGGATTCCGCAGCAGCGGGAGCAGGCCGGATACGTCCCGTGGGTGATGAGATTCTTGCGGAACTCCTGGTAGCTCGGACCGTTCCAGATGTCCTTGAAGCTCTGCTGGTTGATGTTGCCGAAGCTGGTATGGAAACAGCGCGTCATCACCACGCAGTCCCCGTTGGCGATGATCTCCGCCGCTCGCCAGGGCACGTAGCAGCGGTCTCCATGGACGAAGACTTCCGGATGGAAGTAGAAGTCTTCCAATCCCTTCCGGTCGAGGTCCGGACCGAACATGGCGCGCCCGGAATAGCGCGTCTTCACGCGATTGATCTGGTCCCAGAACACGTTCACGTCCACCTTCGTCGGGTCCGCGTTTGAAACGCTGCTCACCGTCGTGGGATAGAGGTGGCCGAAGCGGGCGTTGTGGACTTCCGCCATCCCTGCCGTCACGTAGTTCATGTGGGAAAAGGTGATCTGGTCGACCGGCAACGCGTGCACGGCGTCCATGAAGCGCTCCAGGCAATGGAAGTTATAGTTGGAGAACGCGTAATTGATGCCCATCTTGGGAAACTCGCGCCCGAGCCGGCGCTTCCACTCGTCCACGGCAAGAATGCCGGCGACGGACTTCTGGAAGGAGTCCTTGACCCCGCGGATGTCGTTGTGGATCTCCGGCGGGCCGTCGATCGAGACCCAGAGATGCTGGACTCCGACCCGCACGAGACTCTCCGCATGCTTCTCCAGCTGAAGCCCCGCCGTCGTCACCAGCATGGGCAGCCCGTTGCTGACAACGTAGTCGCACAAGGAAATGATGTCCTTGTAGAGCAACGGCTCGGTGGAGGTTGCCGCGATCATCGGCTTGAAGTCCTTGACTTCATCCACCAGCGCTTTCAACCGCTCCAGCGAGAGCCGGTCGCGCGGCTGCTCCTTCGACAGGCTCATGATCTTGTAGAACTGGGTGTCGTACTGTTCCATGCCCACATCGCACATCTTGCAGGCGAACCCGCAGCGCGTGTTCACGGCCAGATAAATCGTGGCCGGAAAGGGCGCAACGGTCCGCCGGAAGACTTGGGTCTCCTTGTACCGCTGGACCGCCCCGCTCAATTTTTGCTGAACGCGCCCCGTCAGCCCCCGCATCTTCCTTGTCAGCAATGCCATCATGGCTCTTTCCTTCCAGTCATCCCGCTACTTGGTTGCGGTAATGTACAGATCCACGCCCGCGACCCGCGCGAGATTATTGAGGAGTTTCTCCCGCGGCACCACCACCCGGCCTCCGGGCAGCACCAGCGGATCGCAGTTCTGGCTTTCGATGCGGACCGCCCGGAAGTCCCGGAACAGCCGGCGCACCTGGGCTCGCGAGACGTAATCCGTGTGCGGCGCCGCGTCGCCTTTCGCGTTCTTGTCGTAAAAGGCCCGCACCCACCGCGAACGGTCCGACGCGCCATCGTGTGACCGGAAGCGCTCCCGGATCAGGTTGCGCAGGCGCAGCAGCGGCAAGTGCACCAGCCGGCGGAAGGAATGGTGATGGTACAGCATGATGATGGCCTTCCCGCCTTCCTTGAGGACCCGGTGGACTTCCGTGATCCCACGCCCGAGGTCGCCGGTGTGATGGAGGCACCCGATCGAATACACGAAATCAAAGGAACGGTCCTTGTACGGGATCTCCAAAGCCGACCCGACCTGAACCCGGTCGCCGCCCTCCAGCCCCAGAAGCGACAAGCGAAAGCGCATCATAGCGACGGGATTCACGGCGATGTCCAGCCCGTGGTAGCAACACCCTTGCAACGCGAGCACCTGACCGAGCGTACCGTAGCCCAAGCCGATCTCCAGTGCCCGTTTGCCTTGCAAGTCTTGGGCGAAGACGTATTTCCCGAGATAGGGATAGAAGCGCAGGTACGCCTCGTCGAAGCGGCGCAGATTCTCCGGCGACGGCTCCGTGATGCCGAGCGAGCGGGCCAACCCCGTGCCGCACAATTCATTCCAGAACGCGGCGTTCTTTCTGTTCAGGGTGACGGTCGGCATGGGGTTACCCGCTCCCGCGGCTGGTGTTCGCCGCCGCCAAGGTCTTGTAGAGCTCAATCAGCTTGCCCCCTTCATGGTCCCAGTGGTACCGCTCGCGTCCCGCGCGGGTCGCACTCGCGCGGCAGGCACGGAGCCGATCCGGGTTGCCGACCAGCGCGTTCAATTGCTCAGCGATCTGTCTGGGATCGGAGGGATCGAAGACGACCCCCAAGTCGTGATCCCGCACTAGCTTCTCCAAAAACGGCAGGTTGCTCACGGCGATCGCCAGGCCGGCGAGTATGTATTCGAACAACTTGTTGGGAGAGGCGTAGTAATAGCCGGGAGAATAGGCCGTGTAGGGCACGACTCCCACGTCCGCCTCCGAGGCAGCGCTCACGAGGTCGGCCATCGGAACCGGTCCCACCATGAACACGCGCCCCGGCACCCCGAGGCCGGCCACGCGGTCGCGCAGGTCGTTCTCGTTGGACCCGTACCCACGCAGGACGATGACACCCCGCGAGAGATACCGGCCGCTCTCGATCAATTCCTCCAGTCCCCGGCCCGGCTCGTAGCGTCCTTGATACAGGATGATCGGCGTCTCCGGGGACAGGCCCAGTGTGGCGCGGATCGAATGGGCCGGGTCCACCGGCCGCGGCACGACCGGTTCCGGGCAGTTCATCACCACCGTCGGTTGGGGAACCTGATAGTGCCGGCGCAACTCGTCTGCAATGAGATCGTTGACCGTCACGACGGCGTCCATGCGGCGGATGTAGCGGGCCTCCACCCAGCGCGACACGCCGTCGAAAAACGCCGTGTTTTCGGGATTCATGCCGACCCAGAACTCGTGCGAATCGTAGAGCGCCTTCCCGCCGTGGAGGCGCGCCGCCCAGGTCGTCAAGGGGAGTGTGGGGAGGTCGTTCCCGTGAAACACCGCGGCCCGCTCGGACCGCGACGCCCACAGCATGGCCACCGTGATCCAGAACGTGTCGCGGATGAACCCGACCTCGCCGATATAGCGGCGCAGCCGCGCCCAACGGTCTGCACCATCTGTGGACCCTTCCGGCGAAGCGCCGGCCTGCGGCGCGCTCGCACACCGACTCAGGACGGGTCGCAACACCCGGAGCGGCAGGAGCAGGACCCCCACCCCTCGCATGAGCGCCCACTTGATCCGGCGGAAGATGCTCGGCTTCGTGGGATCCTGGCCCGGCGCTTTCGGCCCGGGGGGAAAGCCCACGGCCAGCTTGAACCCCTCCGTCAGCACCAGTGCCGCCAGCGATCCGAGCCACAGCAGCCTGAGCACCAGAAACCGGAGGATGGACCGGTGATACCGGACCCGCACGACCTCATAGCCGTCCACCGCCTCCCGCTTGATCCGACACCGGTCGCTCTGCATGGCGACCACCGTCACCCGAAGCCCTGCCTTCACCGCCAGCCGGGCCTCCCGCTGGACACGCGGATCGTTGAGAAGGTCGTTCATCACGAACATCACGACGCGCGTGGGACAGCTACCGGCTTGCGTCATCGCTTCTGCTCCGCAGCGGCCCCGGGCGTCTTTTCCTCTAAACCAGCGAAGGCCCGCCAGCGCACAGGATGCCGGATGACTCCCAACTCCAGCGCCACGCCGGCCAGTCTGCGGACCAGGAAGGTCTGCGGCTTGTGCCAGATCGCCGCGTGCTGGACGCTGTGGGTGTCGGCTAAGTCCAGCAAGGGATAAACCCCCACCGACACCGTATACTCCCCGGGACCGAACATCAGCTGGTCGAACGCGACTTCGATGGTCCCCTGGCCTTCGGCCAGCTCCAGGCGCGCCCCGTCCATGGATGAAATCGCATTGCACACCGCCACGCCATCGGTCCGGTACACCGTCACCGAGACGACGGCCTGCGGCAACGCCACCCGCGAGTGATAGCGGACGCGAACGATCATGAGCTCGCCGACCGAAAATACGCGGGAGAGTTCGCCCGTCGCCTTCACAAACTCGACGCCGTCCACGCCAACGGCCTCGCTTCGCCTGAGCGCTCGGGCCGGCGCCAAGTCCGCTCCCGACACCGACACGCCGACCTCGGCAGCCCGATCCCGCTCTTCATAGATTGACTGGTTATACACCGTGATCACTTCCAGTGGCGACCCATCCGCAACAATGACTCCCTGGTCGATCCACAAACAGCGTGAGCAGAGCCTCAGGACCGTGGCATGGTCATGCGAGACCAGCACGGTGGTCCGTCCTTCCTCCTGAAACCGGCGAAAACGCTGGAGGCACTTGCCGAAGAAATAGGCGTCGCCCACACCCAGTACCTCGTCGATCACTTGGATGTCGGCCGGCACGCTGGTGGCCACGGAGAACGCCAGACGCATGTGCATCCCGACCGAGTAGGTCCGGACCGGCTGGTGCAGGAACGATCCCAGTTCCGCGAAGTCCACAATCTGGTCGTACAGCGCCTCGACCGCCGTGCGATCGAGTCCCAGGTACAGCCCGCTGGCGTAGATGTTCTCGTGCCCCGTCAGATCCGGATGGAATCCCGTGCCCAGTTCCAGCAGCGCAGAAGTCCGGCCGTTCAACGTCACCTCGCCGCGTGTAGGCGCGCTGACCCCCGAGAGCACTTTGAGCAGCGTGCTCTTCCCCGCGCCATTGCGGCCAATGATGCCCACGGTGCTCCCTCGGGCGATGTCGAATGACACATCCTGCAGCGCCCAAAACTCTTCGAAGTACCGATCGGCCTTGCCGAGCCGAAGCCCTAGAAAGTCCAGCAGCCGGAAGGGTCGACTCCGGTACAGCTTGTACATCTTGGAGATGTCCCGGACTGAAATCGCCGTATTACCCATGCTGTCCTTCACACAAAATCCGGCAGCTCGCGACGGAGGCGCATGAAGTGCCGGTAACCGGTCAACAACGTCACGAATGCCAGCCCGGCAAACGTGACCAGTCCCGCAACACTCGGCAACCGGTTGAACATCAACGCTCCGCGATACCCTTCAATCAGATAGGACAGGGGATTCAGCTTGACCACCAGCTCAAGCCCCCCAGGAACCATCTCCTGCGTGTACGCGATGGGGGAGAGAAACATCAGCAGGACGATCAGAAGCCCGATCACCTGGGAGGTATCGCGGTAGACGATATTGACGCACGACAGGAACCAGACGACCCCGATCGTGAAGAGCGCTTGGAGAATCACGAGCAACGGAAGGAGTAACAGAGTGAGGCCCAAGGCTCCTCGGAAACCGAGCACGAGCAGCAACACCACGATCCCGCACACTTGTACCAACAGCCCCGCACAGACTGCCGTGACCGGGATCAGCTCCATCGGGAATACCGTGCTCTTCATGAGATTGCGCTGAGCAAGCACCGATCCGGTGCCTCGCATCACGCCTTCTGAGAATCCAAGCCACGGCAGGAGACCGCAGGCCATCAGCAGGGCGTAGTCCAAGCTCGACAGGGCGAGGTCCGGTCGCACGCCCAGAATCTTCCCGAATAAAAGCAAATACGCGCCCAGGACCAACAGCGGCGACAACAGCGTCCACAGTAAACCGAGCCGCGAGCCCGCGTATCGGACCTGGAAATCCAGCACTGTGAGTCTCCAGACCAAGTGCCGGTGCCGGAAGAGCATGCGCAAGCAGTTCATGACCGCTTCTCCCGGCAATAGTCGGCGACGATTCCGAGGATCGCTTCCGCGGCATGGCCGTCGCCGTAAGGCTGTCCCCGTTCGTGGGGAACCTCTTCGAGCGCCAAGCGAGCCGCCGCCTCAACGGCGTCGTGGGCCGTCCCGGCCACTCGGTTCCACCCCGCCTCCACCGTTTCCACCCACTCGGTCTCGTTCCGCAGGGTGACGCAGGGAACCCCCAGCAGGAACGCTTCCTTCTGGACTCCTCCAGAGTCGGTCAAGATCAGCCGGGCGTGCCGCTCGAGCATCAGCATCTCATGGTAGGAGACAGGCGCAATCAGGCGGACCGGCCCGGAGACGTGACCAGCCCCTGTCGCGTCCAGCACCGCCCGCGTGCGCGGATGCAGCGGCACCACGATGGGCAGGCCGAGTCGCCCGAGGGCCGACAGGATGCCCGTGACGGTCTCGGGGCGATCGGTCGACTCGGCGCGATGAATCGTGGCCAAGGCATACTCGCCTGATTGCAGCCCCAACTTGGCCAGGATGCCGGTCCTCTCCTCGGCCTTACGGAGATTGAACACCAGCGAGTCATACATGACATCGCCGACGAGATGGACCCCGGCAGTAATCCCTTCGCAACTCAGGTTCTTCACAGCGCGCGTGGTCGGACACAGCAACAGCATCGAGAGATGATCGGCGACCACGCGGTTGATCTCTTCAGGCATGGCCCGGTTGAAGCTCCGGAGCCCGGCTTCGACATGCGCGACCGGCAAACCGAGCTTGCTCGCCGCCAACGCCCCCGCCAGCGTCGAGTTCGTGTCGCCGTACACCATCACAAGGGCCGGCCGCTCGTCCTGCATCACACGTTCCAGTCCCTCCAGCATCCGACCGGTCTGCTGCCCGTGCAGACCGGACCCGACGCCCAGATGATGTGACGGCTCCGGAATAGCCAATTCCCGGAAAAAGACGGCGGACATGTTGTCGTCATAATGCTGGCCCGTGTGAACCAGGACGTCTTCGATCCGACGGCCACCGGAGACCCGTTCATTGTACGCCGCGATCGCGCGCGAGACGACGGCGGCCTTGATGAACTGCGGGCGAGCGCCCACGACCGTGAGGAGCTTCATGCGCGTTCCTCCTCGACCAGCCCGGCGCGAGAGCGCCGGTATCCGGCCCCACAGACCTGGCAGGACACGCGCGTTCGCCCGCTCTTGACCGGGAGTTTCAATTTGATGCCGCACCGGCACATCCACCCCTGCTGCCGGCCGGGGTTACCGGTGACCAGCGCAAAATCCGGAACATCCCGGGTCACGACGGCGCCCGCCCCGACAAAAGCGAAGCGCCCGATGGTGAGCCCGCAGAGAATCGTGGCGTTGGCTCCAAGGGTGGCACCCTGCCGGACCAGCGTCGGACGATATTCGTGCTTGCGCGAGATGCGGCTGCGGGGATTGATCACATTCGTGAAGACGACCGACGGCCCGCAAAACACGGAGTCCTCCAGCGTCACGCCGTCGTACACCGAGACGTTGTTCTGGATCTTGACGCCGGCGCCCACCACGGCGCCAGGAGCGATATAGACGTTCTGGCCGATGGAGCAGCGCGGCCCCACCGTCGCGCCCTTCGCAATATGCGAGAAATGCCAGAGCTTCGTCCCCTCACCGATCGCGCCGGGGTCATCAACACAGACCGTCTCGTGCGCCCAAAAGCCTCGGTCGCCGTCCATGGTCAGCCTTTCACCGTCACCGGCACGCCGTCCAAGTCCAACGACTGCTGGGCGGCCGTCAGGACCCGGATCACCTGGAGGCCGTGGGCTCCGTCGCTGAGCGGGACGGACTTCCCGCGGATGCAGTCCAGAAAATGCCGGCACTCAGCCCGGAGCGGCTCGCCCGTGCCGGTGTGCGGGATCAGGATATCCCCGAATCGCACGCGCAGGTAGTCGTCGGAGGAGACGGCCTCCGGACGGACGTCCACGCCCTTGTCGTAAATTCTGATCTTGTCCGTTGGTTCCATGTCGTCGAACACAACCATCTTCCGGCTCCCCACCACGGTCGTCCGCCGGACCTTATGGGGATCGAGCCAACTCAAGTGGATGTGGGCCATTTTCTTTCCCGGAAAATGGAGGGTCACGAAAACCACGTCCACGACACCCTTCTGAAGATACGCCGCGCCCTTGGCCGTGACCACCGCCGGCTCCGCGGCGAACAGATGGATCGCCACGGCGACGTCGTGCGGCCCGAAGCTCCACAAGGCATTCTCGTCCTTGCGAACGCGCCCGAGATTCAGCCGCTGGCTATAGAGGTAGAAGAGCTCGCCGATGTCCCCCGACGAGATCAAGTGCTTCATCTTGATGACCGCCGGGTGGTACAGCAGCAGGTGACCCACCATGAGGCGTCGCCCGGTCCGCTGCGCCACTCGGACCAACTCCTCGGACTCGGCCGCCCGCAGCGTCATGGGCTTCTCCACCAGCACGTGCTTGCCCGCTTCCAGCGCCTGACGCGCCTGCTCGAAACGTTCCGACGCGAACGACGCGATGGACACGGCCTCCACGGAGGCGTCCCTCAGGATTTCCTCATAGCGCGTCGTCGTCGTCACGCCAGGGTATTGTGCCCGGACGGCCTCCAACCGCGCGTCATCGAGATCGCAGACCGCAACCAGCCGCGCGCCCTTCATCTGGGCGAAGGTCCGCACGTGGTTCCTGCCCCATTCCCCCGCGCCCACCACCGCCACCCGGACGGCTTCCGGTTCTTGCGTCGTCATGTCCGCCCCCTCATTTGAAGTCCCGTCGTTGGAAGATCACGCAGGCCAGGGTCAGAATCACCGCGCTATAGGTTACTCCATAGGCCACCGCGGACACGAGATACAGGGGTTCGATCGGCAGCCCATACACCGCCGGGCCCTTGACGTTGAAAAACTCGAGGTTGGGCAACGTATAGTAAAGCCCGTCCAGGAGGAGCTTGATCAACTCGCTCTGCAACTTGGCGGCCAGCACGTGAAGGTCATCGGCCAGATGTCCGATGGCGTAGATCGCCAACGTGAACGTCGCGCTCAAGGTCGGCGTGGTGAACGTGGAAAACATCACCGCCACGGCGGTGATCACCAGGAGTTCCACGAAGATCAGACCGATGGCCTTCAGCAAGGCCGGTTCCAGCCCTACCTGGCCGATGAACAGCGTGAGGAAGAATCCCGCCACCATGATGGAGACGTTCACGAGAAGGGTCAGCGTGAGGCCGGCGTACTTGCCCAGAAGAAATTGGTAGCGGGGAATCGGCTTCGCGATGATCGAATAGATGGTGCGTTTTTCGATTTCCTTGCTGACCAGGCCGATCCCGACAAAAATCGCAATGAGGACGCCGAACAAATTGATGCTCGCCAGGCCGAGGTCCTGAATGATCTTGGCCCGTTCGCCCATGGTGAGCGTGCCCAGCAAAATCGAACTCACGATCAAGAGCAGTCCGAAGAACACCAGGTTGTAGAGAATCTTGTCCCTCAACGTTTCGCGGAACGTGTTCAGCGCGATCACGCCGATCCGGTTCATGCCCGTCCGCCCCCGACTTCTTTCAGGAAGAGATCTTCCAGGGAACGCTTGTGCGGGACGAGCGAGACCAGCCGCCCCCCGTGCCGGCGGACCACCTCCAGGAGAGAATTCACTTTGGCCTCGCCGTCCAGCTTGATCAGCACCTGCGCGCCCCGTCTCACCACCGCTCCGCCCAGTCGCTCCGCCTCCTGGACGCCGGCCTCCGCAAGTCCCTCCGCGATGACCTCGACCGACGTCACGGCGGACGCGTCCACCAACTCCTGGACTTTCCCCACGGCCTGGAGACGCCCTTTGACCAGAATACCCACGCGATCGCAGATCATCTCCACGTCGGGCAGGATGTGCGTGCTGAAGAAAATCGTTTTCCCTGTGTCTCGGAGATGAAGAATGATGTCCCGAACATCGCGTCGCCCGATGGGGTCCAGTCCCGACATCGGCTCGTCCAGGATGACCAGTTGCGGATCGTTGATCAGGGCCTGGGCCAGGCCGATCCGCTGCAGCATCCCCTTGGAGTATTTCCGCAAAGGCAGGCCGCGGGCTTCGGTAAGCTTGACCATCTCCAGCATCTGTGCGATTTTCTCAGCCAGTTGGCGTCCCCCAAGGCCGAAGAGCTGGCCGTAGAACCGGAGAAACTCCTCGCCGGTCAGGTACTCGTAGAAGTACGGCGCCTCGGGAAGAAAACCGATCCGGTTTTTGACCTCCACATCGCCGATCTCCCGGTCCAGCAGCCACGCTGTGCCGCTCGTCGGATAAATCAGCCCCAGCAGGATCTTGATGGTCGTCGTCTTACCCGCCCCGTTCGGACCGAGAAACCCGAAGATCTCGCCTTGCTCCACATCCAGGTCCAGCCCATCCACGGCCTTGCTGCGCTGCCGCCGGAGTCCCAGACGAAATTCCTTGGTGAGCCCGCTGATCCGAATGGGCGTCATTGCGGCCTCCGCTTGCCGTACACTTTCAAACGATCCTTCATCTCGCTACTCCGCACGGACTGGGTCTGCGGATCATACAGGTACTGCCCACCGAACGGCTCGCGTGGCAATTCCCGCAGGAGACCGGCCTCCATCAGATCCTCCAACCGATCGGGCGCTCGCTTGTAACGCTCTCGGTACCGGCTGACGGCCTCCTCGAGCAACTGGAGATCCCGTTCGACCACCACTTCCTTCAGACGCTGCTCCAAGACGCGTTTCACGTTCTCATCCGCGGTCTGGGCATACATCTGGGCGAGAAAATCTATGGCGACTTGCGGTTCTCTGGCCGAGACATAGAGCCTGGTGGCAAATGGCGCGAGGTACTGGGGCGCCCCCGGAAGGCGGGATGCCCTGGCGATATAGTCAGCCGCCTTGGCGTCATCGCGCAACTCGAAGTAGTAGTTGAACCCCAGCAAGAAGGGAAGCGCCCAGTAGTCGGGATTGTGCTGGATCCCTTTCTCCAATACCCGGTTGCTCTCCTCAACCAGAACCACCAGTGTCACCAGGGCAACGCCTCCGACCTCATAGACGCGCGTAAACTTGGGATCCAATGTAGTGATGACATCCAACGCTCGGTAGATCCACTGACCGGCCTCTTCCATCACCTTGCGCTCGCCCATCGCCTGGATGGCCTGGATCCACAGGAAGTCCGCCACGACCTGCTCGTACCCCAACACCGCCACCCGGAGGTACTCGCCTTGCGGTAGGTACATGAACCGCTGCAGCTTGGGCGTGGCGGCCCGCTGCTGATCAAGCCGGGTCTGAATGAAGTACAGTCCCAGGATGAGGACCAACCCGGTCATCACCAGGACCTTCAGCCGCGCGGTCTCGCTCATGGGACGGGCACCATGGCCAGCGACTTCCGGAGGTGATCCGGATTCACTTCCAGATACTGGCGGTCCACGTTTGTCAAGTTCCACCCTCGGTAGCGTTCTTGAATCCTGAGAATCTCCGCATACTCCCGCGCCGCGACTTCCTTCCGACCGAGTTCCAACGAGAGCTCGGCCAGCTGGGCACGGGCCGGCAGGAAATTCGGCTCGTAGCTCGTCGCGCGGCTGAACAAGGCTTGCGCCTCACCCAAGCGACCCTCGGCGCGGCGAAGCTTTCCCAGTTCAAGGTAGTTGAACGGCGAATAGGGATCCAACCGGATCGCTTGCTCATAGAAGGCCGCGGCCTTTTGCAGGAGCGCCTTGCGGTGCTCGCCGGAACCGGCGCGCTCGGCAAGCACAACATGGAGCGTGCCCAAGCGATGGGCAAACCGCCCATCCAGGGGATTCAGGTCCAACCCGATCATCAGCTCGTCCACCGCCTTGAGCACCCATTGCACCTCGCCGGATTGATGATACAACCGAACCTCCGCCAGCGCCACCGCGTCACGGTAAGCGGCAAGGCCCGGCTCGATGACCGTGGCGCGGTGAAACCACTCCAAGGCAGCGCCCTCCCGGCCGAGCGTCGCTTCGTTTCCGCCCCTCTCAAAGGCATACCAGGCCGCCGGCGGCTGTATGATGAGCAGCGTCAGCGCAAGGGTCAAAACGCCGACCAGCGCCACGCGCGCCGGAGCATAGGGAAACGGCAACACCCAAACAGGGGCATATTCCGGTTCCCTGAGCCGTTTCAACACCAGGATCAAGCCGGCAAATAGAAGCATAAGCAAAACCAGTGCCGGTTCATGAAATACGGAGTCCACAGCCGCATGGACAAAAAAACCGAGAATCCCGCCCGACAAACCGACAACGAGCCCTCTTTCCCACGGCTCCAGGTTGCCTTTCAAGACCCCTCGGACTTCCCTGGCGAACAGCGTCGCCGCAGCCAGAAAAAGCCCCAGCCCCACGATTCCCAGTTCCGTCGCCATTTGAAGGTATTCGTTATGGGCGGATTCCGCCCGTTTCCCGTAGCGACTGATGGCGCCTTCGACGGGAAAGCGGTACTGGAATGACGTGTACTTGTAGAGACCCAGCCCT
This sequence comes from uncultured Nitrospirales bacterium, assembly GCA_964568195.1. Taxonomy (GTDB): domain Bacteria; phylum Nitrospirota; class Nitrospiria; order Nitrospirales; family NS-4; genus SCTG01. Next base: position 15,115 of record CAZMPH010000005.1, read on the forward strand.
ACTCCCCACGGATGATCGGCGATCCGCTGCAAGGAATTCTTCCAGATGTCCAGTCTGGTAAACGCATAGGGGTCCTTCGCTTCTATCGTCAGGACACGCTGTTGCAAAGGCGTCGGAACCAGGGCCCCTGCCAGCAGGCACAACGCCAGGACACCCAGAAAAATCCTTCTGAACCGAGACAGGCCGATAAAGGTCACAGCCGCCACGAACGCCAGCAACGCTCCCCTCGATTGGCCGAGGAGAAAGGCCAACCCGACGGCTCCCGCCGTGAACCAGAGAAAAAAGGATTCCCGCTTGGAGTGATCGTTCTGCCGACGGTAACACAACAGGCCAAACACAACCGCGAACACAGCCACTTCATAGGCCGCAAAGAAATTGGCGTTGAAGAAGGTCCCGGTGGGTCTTTCCGGCACGGTCAAGACGTATTGATACACGCCGACCGCGGCTTCGAGCAATCCCACGATCAGGACAACCGCCACCAGCCTCCGTATCTGCTCGGCCGACTCTACAAGGTGCAGGACCACGAACAGCATGACCGCATACGTCAGGATGCTCAGCAACCCTTGCAGGCTCACGGCGGCGTAGGGAGAACGAAGCACGGAAAGAACGGCCCACCCCACAAACGCTCCGATCGCTAAGAAGAGGGGGCTGCGCCGCAGGGACAGCCCTCCTGACTTCATCGAGAAGAATACCCATGCCGTCACGGCGGCGAGAAGGATGAGGCGGATAACAAGGACCGGGAAGTAGGTGGTTCCGCCGTCAATCAGTGGCGCGAAGAGAGTGAGGCCACCCAAGACGACGAGTGGGCTATGGGCAAGAAAGGTTTTTCGGGCTGGCATGGGGGCACGTCACGACTGCCATCAGCCCCTTGTGGTTTGCACAAAGCAGGGGCGAGGGGTCGTCACGACCCCTCGCCCGCCCTGACCCAACCAGCTAGGATTATTTTGCGACGTCGTTATTGGTGTTGGTCAGGTTTCTGACATCGTTGATGACAAACTCATCGCACGTGGCATCGCCGTCAATATTCGCCTGCGCGCCGGCCGTAAATCCGACTCCATTCGCCACGGAACCAGCCGGTACAACCCCGCCTGCAAAGGTGCCTCTATTAGTGAGGCATGCGCTTCCACCGGCGGACGGGGTAATCAAGAAACCCACGGCGTTCTGTCCGCCGTAGTAGAGGTCATACCTGGAAGTTCCGGCGGGCTTGTAGCCGAGCGTGTCGGCGGTCGGCACGCTGAAGGTGTTGTTCTCGGCAAAATACGAGGTGGCGGTCGTGAAGATACCGCCGAGGTTCACCTTGGCTTCCGATTGCCGCGCTTTTGCTTGATAGGTTAGAAAGTTCGGGATGGCGATGGCCGCCAGAATCCCGATGATCGCCACCACGATCATCAACTCGATCAAGGTGAAGCCCTGATCCCCTTTCATCCGTTTAAACATCACTCAGTCCTCCTTGTCCCTAAAAGGTTTGCCCCTCGCGACCGTCCCCGCAACCGGCGGCGATCGCACCCCAATATCATCCTTAACTGTCCCCGCATCGGCAGGCACCGCTTAGATTTAAAGTAAAGCAATACCAATGCCATCCCCATTCGCCTCGAACAGGCATAAATCAAAGCAGTTAGCACAACCTTTCAACCTACAACCGGATCTCCCGGTCAATTTTTGTCTCGCATTAACCGCCAAATTGTCACCACGCATCTATTTGGCAACGTCGTCCATCGTGTTTGACAGAGTTCTAATATCGTTGATGATCCAGTCATCGCAGGTGGAATCGGAGTCGACATTTCCTCTGGCGGCAGCCGTGAATGTACTTGGCGTCGCAGCCACAGGAGGTGGTCCCGGTGGAGCGACAGTTACATTGCAAGGAGCCGTCGCAGTGCTCCCACCGGGCAAGGCGGTAGGGGTGCCACCAATATCGTACCAATACGAATACTTCGGCGACCCGCTTATCACAAACTCAATAGGGGCGGTGCTTGAAAATTGGAGGCTTACCGGACTTTGCGCTTGCGAGGCAACCATTAATTTTGAAAACATGTCCCCAAGAACAAGCCTGGCCTCTGCCTGCCGGGCCTTGGCCTGATACCGCATGAAGTTCGGAATCGCGATCGCCGCCAGGATCCCGATGATCGCGACGACGATCATCAGTTCGATTAAGGTGAAGCCTGCCGACCCTTTCAACGAAAGGCCCGGCACGCGCGACGCTCTCCCCATGGACTCTAATTCACGTTCATCCAGCACTCGGCAGCTTAACCCCCTCGGCAGTACATACTCCGTTAAGCACACCGTCTGCCATTACACAATGCGCATGAAACGTCAGGAAAATCAAGGTCTCATGAACTCTACGTCCCTCTTGCCGAAAACTGAGAGGCGTTTCTTGTCGCACCACGAACAAAAAATTGTCCGGATTCCGAACACAGCCTTCCACTCAGCGATGTGGAATTTCGAAGACATAGACACCGTTACTCGTGAACAACAGCTTCAGCGCCCCTGGCAAAGCCTTCAACCGGCGCGCGTTCATCTCGGCGTCAACGCCTGAAAACGCCAGCACCCCATACCCCTCATGCAGACGCCTGAATTCGCGGACGTTGAGCACCACGTGCGTGAATCCCTCTGCAACCAGCCTGTCTGCCAGTGCCTTCGGGGACGAAGACTCCTGCACCCAACGATGCAGCGGATGGCGGTCATACGCCGTAGGCGCCATCGCCTCGCGCGCGAAATAATACGGTCTGGATTCCCCGATAAAAAGAATGCGCGCATCAGGAGGAATGGTCTCCCGCACGAAACGGGCAGCGCTGAAATGATCCAGTTGCTTGGCCAAATACCGATCGGCGGTCTCCCGCCCAAGCGCGACGTCGTATGAAGAAAAGACCGCCGCATGCTGGTTAATGAACCGCGCCGAACCTCCGATCCCGACAGGCAGGAACAGCAACAGCGCCACCACTGGGGCGGTTTGTCCGAGGCGCAACACCACCCCGACCAGCACAGCCAACCCTATTGCCATCGCGGGCGCGAAGAACCTGGCGGTCGGAGAAACGGCTATCCAGCCTGCTCCCGCCACCAGCGCAAAGAGTGTCGCAGCGCCGCTCAAGCGGCACTCCTTTGCGCCGCCGCCGAACACCCGCGTGATCGCCGGCAAGATCACCAGCAGACACGTGGCCGCGACCGCCAGCACCCCCGCATCCGAAGCGGAACCGAAGCGTTCGGGATGTTGCACGAGATCCACCGGCAGGCGCAACAACCCCTCCCACCCCAACCCGCCCGTTCCATACGGCAGGGCCCCTTGCACTTTGGCTTGACTCTCCTCGCTCCAGGGAACACCACCGAGCAGACCGTACGCCAACGGATAGATGGGGTTGCCCGTGTGGACATAGGCCCACGCCCACCACGGCGCGATGGTCGCCACAACAATCACCAGCGATCGCCTGACGTCCCGCAACGGCCACCCGGCTGCGAGAGCGGCGACAAGCGCCGCTGCCGCCCAATACAACCCGGACAACTTGACTGAGGCCGCCAGTCCTAATACCAGCCCAAAGGACAACCAGGGTCTTCGCTCGGCTTGAGGAGCAACCAGGAGCACGGCAGCGATCACGACCGCAAACGTCAAACCGGTTTCGGCAAACGGCACCGTCGCGAGAAACCAGAACATCGGCGACGTCGCCAGAGCCACAACGACGAGTGCCGCGGCCCACGGCGCAGATCTGGGCCACGCGATCGCGTCGGCCACGCCCCAGACGCCAAGCACGCACATCACCCAGACAGCGAAAGCGGTCGCTCTGGCGCCGAGATCCCCTCCTAACGCCATGCCCCAGGCCAACAACAGATCCGAGGCATGCGGCATCAGTGTGAAAACAACCCACGGCTCGGCCCTGAGCCCACCGGTCACGAGTACGCGCTGCGGTATGACCAGGTGATATTCCAGCTCATCAAAGAACGTGGGGGGAATCGTGGCCCACAACCAGGCCACCAGTAGCGCGCCGCCCATCATCAGGCCGCCGACTGTTTCCTGAAGGATTCCGCATGAGGGACGGAAGCGGAAGGCGGCGCGAAGGGCCAGGAGCAGTCCGTAAACAAGGAGCGGGAGCGCGGCGATCCCGCTGACCCAGAAGACACCACACATCGCGCTCGACACGGCCAGCAGAGACAGACAGGCGAGCCCCACGCCGACTTGAACGGCCAAGCCGATCACGTGGGAATGTTCGGCTTCCCCGAAGAGTCCACCGCAGGCCCGGTCAACCAACGCGCCGGCCGCATAGGCCATGATCAGAAAAGAGGCTGGAATCGCCAATAGCCAGAGACGTGCCGCGTCCACCAACGCGGTCCCGAAGAGCACCACGGCAGATGAGATCAGCAGCGAGAGGCAGGGGGCCGGCCAGGCAGCACGCAAGTCAGCCCCTGCCGGAGGTGGATTAGGCACGAGTGGTCAGGCCGCCGGGGCGGGGCATGGAGGGCGCGCGATCAAGCGTCACACGAATGGCGCTGCGGCTACAAGGATTTCTTGGACTGCCTGTGCTGCGCTTTGCGGATCCGTTCATCGGCGGCCGGGTCCCAGAACCCCTTTGCCTTGAACCGATCCGTCAGCTTTCTGTTCGTCGGATCGAGCTCCAGCGAGCGAAGCCATGCTTCGCGGGCATCGGACAGGAGGTTATTGGTGAGACAGATTTCGCCGAGGTGCTCGAAGAACACGGGGTCGTCGTGCACCACGGCGACGGCTTGCTTCATCTCCTGAAGCGCTTCCTGCGACCGCCCCATCTTGAAATAGGCCCACGCCAGGCTGTCGAGGTAGTAGCCGTTCTGCGGCTTGACCGCGAGCGCCCGCTGAATCAGCACAACCGCCTCGTCCAGTCGCATGTCACGCTCCGCAAACGTATAGCCGAGATAGTTCAGGGCATCGGCATGCTTGGGTTCCAACCGGATGGCTTCCTGCATCTCGCTGACCAGTTCGTCGAACCGCCCCAGCTTGTCATAGGCAGTGCCCAGGTTGAAGTGGAAGTCGGCGCTGTCGGGATGCCGCTGTAGCCCTTCGCGAAAGGTGGTGACCGCTTCTTCATGCCGCAACGCCTGCAGCAGGGCCAGGCCCAGCATGAGATAGGCATCCGGCAGCTTGGGATTCAGGGCGATCACCTGGCGAAAATGCGGCAGCGCCTCCTCGGTTCGCTTCAGGCGATACAGCAGATACCCGAGATGGAGGTGGGCATCGGCGAACCGCTCATCGGTCTGGATGATCGCCCCGTATTCCGCAATGGCTTTCTCGTAGTCCTTCATTTCCTCATAGAGGTAGGCCAAGTGGTCGCGCACCCGCAGTTCGTCCGGCCGCAGCGCCAGCACGAGTTTCATCTGCTCGACCGCTTTCGGGAACTCCTTCATTTCACCGTAAATCAGGCCGATGCGAAGCTGGGCCTCCACATCCCCGGGAGACTCCGCGACGGTCTCGCGCAACAAAGCAAGCGCCGGCTCATAGGCCTTCTGCGTCAACAGAATCCGGACCAGTCGGTGGCGCACTTCACGATTGCCCCGATTGATCTCCTGCAGATATTTTCGGAGCGTCGCAATGGCCTGCGCGGCATCGTCCTGGGCTTCGAGCGTCGCCGCCAACCCCAGATAGGCCGGGTCAAAGCCGGGATTGACGGCCAGGGCATCCCGATAGGCCTGCGCGGCCCGATCCCACGCCTTCTGCTCGACCAGTACGTGGCCGAGGTACAGATAGCCGGTCGGCGACGATACCGGCGACAGCGCGATGCCTTGACGGAGAATCCGCTCCGACTCCTCATACCGTTTTTGACCGGCCAGGAGCATGCCCATCGAATAATAGGCCTGCGCTTCCTGCGGCCGTAACGCCACGATCAGCTCGTAGTACCCGATCGCGCGATCGGAACGGCCCGTGGCCACAGCGACAGCGGCCAGGATGTTCAAGGCCGGGAGGCTGGCGGTGTCTTGGGCAAGCACTTCTTCGGCATGGGCCTGGGCTTTTCCATGCTCACCCCGGGTATGGTAGAGGGTCGCCAGGCGGAGGTGGAGCGCCACAGAGGCGGGATCAAGCGCAAGAGCCTTGTGGTACTCCTCCTGAGCCGTCCCGGCATCATTGGCCAGCTCGGCCTGGTACCCGCGCATGAAATGGTAGTAGGCCTGCGGGTCAGGGACTCGCTGCGATGGAGCGGCGGCGGCACCCCGTTCCGTGGCGTGAACAACAGACGGGACGCCGACCGTCATGGCGGCCAGAAAGCAGCAAGCCCATCGGCTTAGTCGTAGAAAGGTAGTGGGCATGGCCGCCTCCGGAAGCATAACGCGAAGTTCGATGGACATTGCTCTCAGCGGATTATAGGGGCGCCCCCGAGGAGAGTCAATTCTGCTCCCGGATGTAGTTTCCGAACTTGGCGTACTCCGGCAGGAATGTCAGGTGCACGACGCCCGTCGGTCCGTTGCGGTGTTTGGAGATGATGATATCCGCAACATGGTCGGGCGCCACGTCCTCTTCGACTTCACTCTGTTGGCCGGCGTACATGTCTTTGCGGTAGATCATCATGACCAGATCCGCGTCCTGCTCGATGGCACCCGACTCCCGGAGGTCGGCCAGCAGCGGCCTCTTGTCCTGGCGGCTCTCCACCGCCCGGCTGAGCTGCGAGAGCGCCACGACCGGGATGTTCAATTCCTTGGCGACGGATTTGAGCGATCGGGAGATGTCGGAAATCTCCTGCTGCCGATTTTCGCTGTCGCTGGTTCCGGACATTAATTGGAGATAATCCACCACCACCAGATCGAGGCCGGTCTCCGCCCGTTGCCGGCGGATCTTCGCCCTCATTTCCAGCGCCGAGATGCTCGGCGTGTCGTCGATGTAAATCTTGCTTTCGGTCAACGCGCTGGCGGCGCGGGTCAAGCTCGACCAGTCTTCCCGATGCAGCTGGCCGGTTCTGATCCGGTGCATATCGAGAGAACCGGCCGCGCTCAACAGCCGCATGCATAATTGTTCCTTGGACATTTCCAGACTGAAGATGGCCACCTTGAACGACTTCGGTTTGTGCAGCGCGGCATTCAAGGCCATTCCCAGCGCCAGACTGGTCTTGCCGGTGCTCGGCCGCCCGGCGATGATGATGAGATCGGACGGCTGGAGACCGGCGGTCTTATCATCAAGATCTGCAAAGCCTGTCGGGATGCCGGTGATCTTCTCCTGCTGCTCGTACAGCTTGTTGATGTGCTCGACCGTGCTGTTGACGACATCCTTGATGGGACTGAATGACTTCTTCAGCCGGCTCTCCGCGATCCCGAAGATGCTCCGCTCGGCGTAATCCAGCAACTCGTCGACGCGCTTCGTGCCCTCATACCCCCGAGTCACGATTTCCGTCGCCACCCCGATGAGCGTGCGATTGATCCCGGTTTCGTGAATGAGCTTCGCATGATGGGTCACGCTGGACGCGGTCGCGACGGATTGCGCGAGATCGGTCAGGTAGGCGCTGCCTCCGATCCCTTCCAGAGTCCCGGCGTGCTGCAAATGATCCGTCAAGGTCACCAGATCGACGACCTGATTCTGCTCCGACAGCTCGATCATAGCCTCGAAAATTCGACGGTGCGCGGGCCGGTAGAACTCATCCGGTCCGATGACTTCGAGCGCCTTGTAGAGCGCCTGGTTGTCCAGGAGGATGGCCCCGAGCACGGCCTGCTCCGCCTCGATGTTCTGCGGGGGCAGCTTGAGCGTTGCAGGATCGGCGCGAAGGGCACGCTCGGATCGACCACCGGGCGTCATCGGCGCTTCCCCTTCTTGCCGGCCGCCGCCGTCCGACCGCTCTGTACGGCGCGAAGCTGCAGGAGACGATCCAGGTCGAACGCGAATCCGGTTGACGGGACTTCGCGCCCGAACCGGCCGATCAGATGGTCGTACCGTCCCCCGCCCCCAACTTCCGCGCCCAACCCGTCGGCATAGATGTCGAAGACCAGTCCGGTGTAATACTCCATCCGTCGGATCTCTCCCATGTCCAGCAGGAGATGGTCCCCTACGCCCGCCGCCGTCATCCGCTCCCACACCTCCCGCAACCGAGCCAGCGACCGACGGCAATCCTCGCTCCGAGGCGCCAGCCGCGCCGCCGCCTCCAGCATCTCGTAGCCCCCGAACAGCTCAGGGACCGCCAGGAGCGCCTTGGCGGCGCGTCCCCGTACGCCGGCGCTCCTGAGCAAGGCCTCCATCCGCGAGACATCCTTCCGCGCCGCCGCTTCACGGAGACTTCGTTGCACGGATTCAGAGACGCCGGTCCGGCGCAGCAGGGCATTGAAGAACGCGCCTTGCCCGATTGCAATGGTAAACGCGGTGATGCCCAGACGCCGGAGGCATTCCGCCGCGACCATGATCGGCTCGACGTCGGCCGCCGTGCCCTTGGGGCCGATCAGCTCGACGCCGATCTGGAAGATCTCGCGGTCGCGGCCGGCATGCTCCGGCTCGTAGCGAAAGACGTTCGTGCTGTAGCAGAGCCTCAGAGGCAGCGGCTGGTCCATCATGCCCATCGCCACCATCCGGGCGATCTGGGCCGTGACGTCCGGTCGCATAACGAGGATGCGTCCCGTCGCCCGGTCCACCACCTTGTAGGACTTCTCGATGAGTTCGGCGTCAAGACCCGGGGCCAGGACGTCCAGGTATTCGAACGTGGGCGGGATGATTTCGCGATAGCCGCGTTCCGCGAAGACCGCGAAGGCAGTCTCTTCCACAGCGCGCTTCTCTTCCGCCGCAACGGGCAGAAACGTCGCGACGCCTTGCGGTATAGGAGAGCGGGCAGGCTTCATCATCACGGAACCAGCCGGCGGGGCCGGCTACAGGCGCACGAGTTTGATCGAAATGATGTTCTTGGAGGCGGTGACGGCACGGAGCACGTCCGTGGGCAGCGGCGCATCCACCCCCACGATGAGCAGAGCCTGCCCCCCTTTTTCTTCGCGCGAGCACTGCATGCGGGCGATATTGATCTGGTGCTCGCCGAGGATCTGGCCCACCTGGCCGATCACGCCGGGACGATCGTAGTTCAGGATAAAGAGCATGTGTCCTTCCGGCACGATCTCCACGCGGAAATTATCCAACTGGACGATCCGGGGATCACGCCGGCCGTAGAGCGTCCCGGCGATCCGGCTGGTCTTCTTCTCGGCCTCCACCTGGATCGTAACCAGGCTGGTGAAGTCTCCCGCGTCGCTGCTCTTCACTTCCTTGACTTCGATCCCGCGCTCGCGGGCCACCACGGGCGCATTCACGTAGTTGATCGTTTCCTCCAGGATCGGCGTCAGAAGCCCTTTCAGCACCGCGATCGTGAGCGGCGCCACATTGACGCCCGCGACCTCTCCTTTGTACTCGATCGTCACGCGTTCGATGCCGCCCTCGTACAGCTGGGAGTGCAGCAACCCCAGCTTCTCCGCGAGCGTGATGTAGGGCTGCAGCCGCGGCAGCAGTTCGGCCGGCACCGACGGGATGTTGACGGCGCCTCGCGCGATCCCGCGCGTCAGATAGTCCACGATCTGCTCGGCGATCCCGACCGCTACGTTCTCCTGAGCTTCCGTGGTGGACGCGCCGATGTGCGGCGTGCAGATGAAGTTGTCCAGCGTCAGCAGCGAATGGGAGGGCTTGACCGGCTCCTCTTCAAACACGTCGAAGGCGGCGCCCGCGACCTTCCCACTCTTCAGCGCCTCGTAGAGATCCTGCTCGTTGATGATCCCCCCGCGGGCGCAATTGATGATGCGCACGCCGTCCTTCATCGTCGCGATCGTCGCGCGGTTGATGATGTTCTGTGTTTCCGCCGTCAAGGGGGTGTGGACCGTGATGATGTCGGCGCGGCGGAACAGCTCGTGCAGGCCCATGATCTCGACGCCCATCTTGCGGGCCCGCTCTTCCGCGAGGTACGGGTCATAGGCGATCACGGTCATCGTGGCTCCCTGGGCCAGTTTCGCCAGGTGGCTTCCGATCTGGCCCATGCCGACGATGCCGAGGGTCTTGTTGTAGAGCTCCATGCCCATGAACCGCTCTTTTTCCCACTTGCCGGCCTTCATCGAGGCGGTCGCCTGCGGGATCTTGCGGGCCAGCGCGAAGATCATGGCCATGGTATGCTCGGCGGTCGTGACGGCATTGCCGCCCGGCGTGTTCATCACCACGATGCCGCGCTTGGTGGCGGCGGCGGTATCCACGTTGTCCAGGCCGGACCCTGCCCGTCCGATGATCCGGAGCCTGTCGGCGGCGGCAATCACCTCGGCCGTCACTTTCGTCGCGCTCCGGATGATCAGCCCTTCGTAGTTCTTGATCTCCCGCAGGAGCTCCTCCTGAGGCATCTTGGTCTTGACGTCCACGGTCAAGCCCGCCTTCTGGAGAATCTCGACCCCTTGCTTGGAGAGGCTGTCGCTGACCAGGATTTTCATTTTGCGAGCAAGAGCTCCTCGGCTTTCCCCACGCCCGACCCGAGCTTCACCGGGTGGCCGAGTCCTTTCAGCACCATCTCGGTGGCGGCAAGCGCCTGGATGACGTCAAAAGTGTCCATGTAGCCCATGTGCGAGATCCGGAAGATCTTTCCCTTGAGGTGATCCTGCCCGCCTGCCGCCGTGATCCCGTACTGCTCGCGTAGATTCTTGTAAACCGCCTGGCCGTCCACGCCGGCCGGCGCTGAGACGACCGTGAGGGCATCGCTGGGGCTCTGCTTCGGGAAGAGCGCGAGGCCGGCCGCTTTCATGCCCTCCCGCATCGCGTGGGCCATCCGGGCGTGGCGCGCGAAAACGTTGCCGAGGCCTTCGGCTTTCAGCATCTTCAGCACTTCTTTGAGTCCGACCATCAACGAGACACCAGCCGTGTAGGCGGTCTGATTCTTCTGCTGGGCCTCCCGTTCCTTCTTGAAGTTGAAATAGAAGGCCGCGTTCTTGGCCTTGTCGGCCAGCCGCCAGGCCTTGTCGCTCACGCTCACGAAGGCCAGGCCCGGCGGCAGCATGAGCGCTTTCTGGGAGCCCGCCACCAGCACGTCGATCCCCCATTCATCGGTCCTCAGGTCGAACACCCCAAGGGCCGAGATGGCGTCCACCACTAGAATCGTGTTTTCACGGGACCGCACGATCTCGGCGATCGCACGGGTATCGTGGGCCACACCGGTGGACGTCTCGCTCGCCTGCACATAGACCGCCTTGATGGCGGGATCCTTCTTCAGGGCATCGGCCACCGCTTGGGGATCGACCGCCTCGCCCCATTCGACTTTGATCTCAATTCCGTTGACCCCGAACGTCTTGCAGAGCTTTCCCCAACGCTCGCCGAACTTGCCGCCGTTGACGTACACGGCCTTATCGCCCGGCGAAAGGAAGTTGGACACCGCCCCTTCCATGGCGCCGGTCCCCGATGCGACCAGCGTCAGCACGTCATAACGGGTCTGGAAGAGCCATTTGAGGTCATCCCGAAGTTCCGCGAACATGGCGGCAAATTCGGGCGCCCGGTGGTGGACGATCGGCCTGGCCATGGCCAGCAGGACTTCGGGAGGAACTTGGGTCGGCCCTGGCGCCAACAGGTACCGTTTCAGCATGCCGCGACTCTCCTTATTGCAGGATTGCAGGGAAATTTCTCGATGGCTGAATGCTCGGCCACGCTACCATACGGTCGGAAACGTGTCAAGGTGACCAAACGGCCTAAGTGAGTGGGAAATCAGTCGTTTGGAGCGCGATGAGGGCTGTGAAGAGCCTCTCTGACTTGCTTTCAGCGGGCTCTTCGTCTACAGTGAATGATTTGCGGAGGATCCCATGTTCGTGCGCATCCGGATGATCGCTCTCTGTGCGGGCGGCCTGGCCTCGGCCATCCTTGCGGCCGATGGGTGGGCTGGGCCTTCCGACCGGTACCGTTTGGACGAGACCTTCCGGCTCAGTTCATCCGCCGACGAGCCGCTCAAGGGAACGTTCTACCCGGTCCCGCTGAGTGCCACATTCGCTTTGGTCGAGGCCTCCGGCCCGCCCACGAGACTCGATTTCTCGATCCGAGCAGTGGCCCAACCGGCCGAGGCCATACCCGAAGCGTCCCTTGCTGAAGAGCTGCCTCTTGCGGCATCCGACACGTCTGTGACCCTGGATTTTGATGTCCCGATCATCAGGACCGCGAAGGTGGACAAGCACGTGCGGTTTTTCTCGTTCCACATTCGCGACCGATTTGAAATCTGGCTGGGCCGTCTGGAGCGTCACCGGCCGATGGTGGAGCGGATCTTTACGGAATTCAACCTGCCCGTCGATCTGGTCTTCCTGTCCCTGGTGGAAAGCGGGTTCAGCACGAACGCCGTCTCCCGCTCAAAAGCAGTCGGACCGTGGCAGTTCATCAAGTCAACGGCCAAAGCCTACGACCTTCGGGTGGACAACTGGATCGACGAGCGGAGGGATCCCGTGAAGTCCACGATTGCCGCCGCCCGATACCTTCGGGACCTGTACCAACTCTTCGGATCGTGGCCTTTGGCCATGGCAGCCTACAATGCGGGAGAGCGGAAGGTCGGACGCGCGCTCGTCCGCGCACGAGCCGACGACTTCTGGGATCTCACCGACACCAAGCTATTAAAAAGAGAAACGAAGGAGTACGTGCCTCGGTTCCTGGCCGCCGCTCTGATCGCCAAAGACCCGAGTCGCTTCGGGTTCACCATTCCACCCCAGACTCCCGTGGAATACGAGGAAGTGGTCCTCACCCACCCACTCCACTTGCGAGCGGCGGCCAAGGCTGCGGGTGTTTCCTACGAGGAGCTGAAGGCGCTCAATCCGGAACTCCGCAAAGGCCTGACCCCGCCGGATCCCATGTACCATCTGAAGATGCCGATGGGCAGCAAGGAGACCCTGCTCAGCAACCTCGGGACCTATCAGGACTGGAAGCAGGTCCATGCCAGGCGCTATCAGGTCCGCCGCGGCGATACCTGGACCCTGCTGACCTCCCGGCACGGAACCACTGTCACGGCGATTCTCGAAGCCAACGCCTTGGACAAATCCGACAAACCCAAGCCGGGCGAGTGGTTGCTCGTCCCCCAGGCGAGCAAACCCGCAACCGACACGCCTCACGCGTCCGTCAAAGCATCTCGCTGAAACTATTTGGAAGGAGCCGCGGGAGGCGCCGAAGGCACGGCCGGTGGCGGAGCGGCTTTGCGCGCGTCGAGGGTCTTGATCCGCACGGTGGCTTCCGCCGCAAAGGGCGATGAGGGATGATTTTTCACGATTTCCTGGTAGTGAGCCAGCGCACCTTCCGGACGTTTCAGGATCTCATCGATTTTGCCGAGTTCGAACAAGGCCTGATCCCTGTTGGGCGCGCCGTTGATCTGCACGACGGCGGCAAACGTCTTTTCCGCCTCTTCGACCTTCCCCTGAGCCAGTTGGGCATAGGCTAGACGCTGGTAGACCAGCGGAACCAAGGACCGGTGGGTCCCGTAGCGGGCGAGAAAATCCTGGTAGGCCTTGACGGCGCCCTCCCAGTCCTTCAGATCGCTGAGGGTATTCCCTAGGAGATAGACGGCCTGGGGTGCGACCGTGCTGCGGGGAAAATCAGCCAGAATTTTACGAAAGATTTCGACCGCCTTTTGCGACTCCTCGGGCTGCTGAGCCGGAGGCGGGCCTCCCATGAAGGATCGCTCAGACGCACTGCGCGTCGCCTTGTGCAACAAATCGGCGGCTGCGCGTTCATCCTGCTGCCGCATCCAGAGAAATCCGCCGACGGCGGCGGCGGCAATGACTGCTACGGCTATCCCGGCGAGAAGCCATCGCATACTCGCGCGCGCCTGCCGGGCGGCTTGTCCGACTGAATCGACCAGGTGGGCCGGATCGGTAGTCGTCTCCTTACGATTTTTCTTGATCTTGAACATTTCGTAACTTTGACGGGCTCCAACCGCGGTTCCTTATACGCAAGGCCTCCAGTAAATGTCAAACAACCGGCGGCGCCATCCCTCCAGTTTGCGCTTGCCTCTTCGCCAGCCTGCGCCTAGAATCCTTCCCCAACGTGCAGACGCCGACGCCCATGACTGAATGCGAGCGCTTGACGGAAATCCTGCTGAGCCTGGATAAGATCGAGAAGTACTACCAGTGGATCGGCGAGGAAGCCCACCCGTTCCTCGGAGACCGCCTCGTGGAAATCGGCGCCGGCATCGGCACATTCACCAACGTGCTCGTGCGCGGCCACGTATCACGCTGCCCGACCGTCCGGCTGGCCGTCTTCGAACCGGAACGCACTCTTTTCCGGTTGTTGCAGGAGCGAATGGAGCACAGGTACCCGGAGCTGCTGCGTGCAGGCCGCGTGGTCGCAACCAACGGATATTTTCACGCGCCTCCCGAACAGTTCGACACCGTCGTCATGATCAACGTCCTGGAGCACATCGAGGATGATCAGGACGCGATCCGTGCGGCGTATCACGCGCTGGCTCCGGGAGGCGCCTGCATCGTCTTCGTGCCGGCCCTCTCCTGGCTTTACAGCGCGCTGGACCGGTCGGTCGGCCATTATCGGCGATATGAGCGGACGCAGTTGGAACAGATCATGCGGGCAGGCGGATTCGAAGTCGTCGCGGCAAAATATATGGACTGCCTGGGAGTGCTGCCTTGGTACCTGCTGAACGTCATCGGCGGTTCCACATCCATCAATCCTCGCCTGGCACGCTTCTACGACAGGTGGTTCGTTCCGGTCACGCGATGGATCGAGCAATTTGGGCCTCCACGGATCGGAAAAAACATTCTGATCGTGGCGCGCAAGAATGCTCCGAACGCGCCGTAGCGCATGATGGGATTGCAGATGTCCGCCCCGACCATGCCCGCGCCTGAGACCAGCCCAACCCCTTCAAACGCATTCCTCGCGCGGGTCCGATCGTCCCGATGGCTGCCGATCGCCGTGCTCGCCGCTGTCGTCCTGGCGTTCTACCACGGGCTCTGGTGGCCGGGCCTGGCGCTCGTCAAGCGCGACGCCCTGCGCTTCTTTCTTCCGATCAAGCAGTATCTCGTCGAGCGGCTCTCGGCCGGCGAGTTGCCGGAATGGTTTCCCTATGATGCGCTGGGCCGTCCGTTCATCGGCGCCACCCACACCGGCGTCTTTCATCCCTTCACGGCACTCTATTTCCTCCTGCCCACGCATGACGCTTATCGCGTCTCGATTCTGCTGTCCTGCCTGTTGGCGGCACTCGGCGCCTTTACTCTGGGACGTCTCCTGCGCTTTTCACGAACCGGCGCCCTGCTTGCCGGTCTTGCCTTTGCGCTGTCGGGCTACATCGTCTCGCTCACCGAGAACATTCAATACCTGTATCCAATCTGCATGTTGCCGTTCTTTTGCGCCGCGCTCGAGAAGACCCTGACGGCGCAGCGCGCCTGGGTGGTCGCCCCCGCGCTGATCTGGGCGACGGTGTTTCTCAACGGCGACATCCAAACCGGGTACTACTACGGCTTCATTGCGCTGGCCTGGACGAGCGCGCGAGCCCCGTATTCTCTGCGCGAAGCTTGGCTCCGCCTGGCGCTCACGGGAGGCCTGGCGATTCTACTGGCAGGGATACAGCTTGGCCCGTCATGGACGGTCTTTATCGGCAGTGAGCGCACGCGCCCGGACGCCTACCTCGAACAGGCTCTGTTCTGGTCCACCCATCCCCTGCGCCTGCTCACGGTCCTGGCCGCACCAGTGGCCGAGCACGAGAGCCCGGTACTCGTGGCCCGCACGTTCTTTGGTATTCCGGCTGCAGGCTTCCTGGTGGACAGTCTTTACCTCGGCGTCCCGGTGGTGGGCTTGGCCCTGCTCGGCACCTGGATTCGCCGGGACTTGCGGGTGTTGGCCCTCCTGGGCGGCATTGCCCTCGTTCTCGCGCTTGGCCGGTACGGCGGCCTCTACGAGCTGTTCTACCACGTGGTGCCTCTCTGGTCGGCGTTCCGCTTCCCGGAGAAGTTCATGGGCGTGGTCTCGTTCGCCGCCGCCATGCTGGCAGGCGCCGGTCTCGATGCGCTGCGCGAAAGAAACAACCCACTGGTCCCCTGGCTGGCCATGGCGATGCTGTGCACGACCGCCGGATTCGTGCTGCAGACCGAGGCCGCCGCCGGATGGACGGCAGCGCACTTCGGCGCCTCGCCGGGTCTAGCACACGACGCCACCAGTTCCACCGCCCGCGCCCTTCACTACAGCGGCGCTGCGACTCTGTGCGTATGGCTTCTCGCGTATGGGATGCGCCTGCAAGCCCTGCGGGAGACGGTCGCGTTGCCCCTTCTGATCCTGCTCGTTGTGCTCGACCTGGGCCGCGCCAACCTCGGGGCCTACCACACCGGACCCTCTGAGGCCGCCACGTTCGTGCCGCCCCTCGTCGAGGCGGTCAAGGCCCAGGAGGGAACCCTGGCGCCCGGACGGTTTCGTCTGGTCTCCACCTTCGAACATGTCCTCGTATGGCCGGAAGACCTCCTGCAACCGTTGGGCTTCCACGGCGCCGGATCGGTGGAGCGCCGTCAGGCCCTCGATCTGGAATACAACGCGACGTTCCACCTCGAAAGCGTCATGCCTTATCTGGCCGGGTACAGCACCCAACTGGCCGAGACCCTGAACCAGCGGATGGCGTTCGCAGCCGCGGCTCGTTTCAATGTGGTCTATTACGTCGGTCGGCGCTATCGCCTGAAGGGGCCGCGGCTCGCCCCCATGCTAGTGGCTCAACTCCCGCCTTACGACCTCGCGCTCTTCCGCAACCCGGTCCCCGCCAAACCACGCGCGTATCTGTCGTGGCGACCGGAACGGGCCGAAAAACCGGTCGAACCTGCGGCCCTGTTCGCAAGGCCGGATTTCCTGAGCGGCGATGTGGATGTGATCGAAACGTCGGACCGGACGCTGCCAGGCCCCGCGACAGGGGGGCACGCGCGAATCGAGCGCTACGCCCCGGAAGAAGTCCGAGTCAGCGTGGAGACCCCGCAACCGGCTGTTCTGCTTCTGTTGGATTCCTTCGTCAAGGGATGGCTGGCGACCCTCGAGAGCGGCGTCGAACTCCCCATCATGCGGGCCAACGTACTGGTGCGCGCAGTGGTCGTGCCGGCCGGCACGCACGTCGTCACGTTCTCCTACCCTACTCCGCTGCTTGTGGCCGGGGCTGGGGCATCCTCGGCAGGCTTGCTCATTTGCGCCGGCCTCGTCATCCAGGCCAGACGGGGAACAGGCCGGCTCGCGAGCCGCCCATGATCCCCTCGTCACCGCCGGAGAGATCTACCTCCGCTTCGGCGTCCGCCCGGCCCCCCGCGCCAACCGGTCCGGCGGTCGCGATCCTCTGTGGCATCATCCTGGCCTTCTATCATGATCTCTGGTTGCCTGGCCTGGTGCTCATCCAACGCGACGCGTTCCGGTTTCACCTCCCCCTCAAGCACTATCTCGTGGAACGGCTTTCGGCCGGCGAATTCCCCCAATGGTTTCCCTACGACGCACTGGGCCGTCCGTTCATCGGCGTGACGGCCACGGGGGTCTTTCATCCGTTCACCCTGCTGTATTTCCTTTTTCCCGCGCATGACGCCTACCGCGCCGCGACACTCCTCTCCTGCCTGCTGGCGGGCCTCGGCGCTTTCGCACTGGGTCGCCGGCTTCGCTATTCGCACGCCGGCGCGCTCGTCGCCGGCCTCGCGTTCGCGCTGTCCGGCTATGTCGTCTCGCTTACCAACAACATCGTGTATCTGTACTCACTCTGCGCGCTGCCGCTTTTTTGCGCCGCCCTCGAGAAGGCTCTCACGGCGCCACGCGTCTGGGCAATCGCCCCTGCCGCCGTCTGGGCGACGGTGTTTCTCAACGGCGACATCCAGACGGGATACTACTACGGCTTCATCGCGCTGGTCTGGATCGGGGCGCGCGCGCCTGGCTCCCTCCGAGACGCAGGACTGAAGCTGGCGCTGGCCGCCGCGCTGGCGGCCCTGCTCGCCGGGATTCAACTGGGACCCGCCGCAGCCGTCTTCCTGGGAAGCGATCGCGCGCAATCCGAAACGCTCCACGAAGAAGCGCTGCACTGGTCCACCCACCCGCTTCGGCTGGTGGGGTTGGCGGCCTCGCCGATCGTCACGACCACCGACTCGGTGGAACTGGGAAATTTTTTCTTCGGCAGCCCGGACTACGGCCTGTGGGCGGAGAGCCTCTACATGGGCGTCCCGGTCCTGGGGTTGGCGTTGCTCGGCGCCCGGCACCGTCCCGACTTGCGTGTGCTGGCGCTGCTCGCGCTCCTCGCGCTGTTCCTCGCGCTCGGCCGGTTCGGCTGGCTCTACGAGGTGTTCTACAAGGTGGTGCCCCTGTGGTCGGCCTTCCGGTTCCCCGAGAAATTCATAGGCATTGTGCTGTTCGCAGTCGCGATGCTCGCGGGAGCGGGGCTCGACGCCCTGCGGCAGGGGAAAGGCGGCCCGCTGCCCTGGCTGGCGATCGCAGGCCTCTGTGCGGGCGCCGGCGCAGGGCTTCGCATGGACGGCGCGAGCCTGTGGACAGCCGCACGCTTCGGGGCGCCGCTGGACATGGCCCGCGACGTGACGGGAACAGCCGGACTCGCCCTGTTCTCCAGCGCTGCTGTCGCGCTCGCCATGGGACTGATTCTCGCCGGCGTCCGCCGAGGGCACCTCCGCGAGACGCTGGCACTTGGCGCCGTCGTGGCGCTCATCGTCGTGGACCTCGCCCGCGCCAACCTGGCAGTCTGTCACACCGGCCCGGCCGAGGCCGCGACGTTCATGCCTTCGCTCGCGGATGCCATCCGGGCGCGCGAGGGGACGCTCTCTCCAGGCCGCTTCCGCCTGCTCTCGTTGCGTCACGCCGATTACGTGGCGCCCGCATCGGTCCGCCAGGCGTTCGGCCACGACGCGGAGATTGTGGAACGCCGCCAGGCCCTCGATGTGGCGCACAACGCCCAGTTCCACCTCGAATCATTTTTCGATTATCTGCCAGGCCGGAACGCGCGGCTCAAGGCCATGATGCCGTACATGGTCCGGATAGACAGGGCGGCACGGTTCAACGTGGCCTACTACATCGCCCGCCGGGCCCAATTCCGGAACGCTTCTTTCGCCGGCGCGGTGGTGGCAGAACTCCCCGACTATGACCTTGCGCTCGCCCGTAACCCCCTTCCCGTTAAGCCACGCGCTTATCTGTCCCGGCAGCCGGAACACGCCGCCTTTCCGTTCGACCCCGTTGCCCTGCTCAAACGACCGGATTTTCTGAACGGAGAGGTGGATGTGATTGAGGCGCCCAACGCCACCCTGCCGGGGCCTGCCGGGACGGGACAGGCGGCCATCGAGCGGTACGAGCCGGAACTGGTCCGGGTGTCCGTGGAAACTCCGCAACCCGCTGTCCTGATCCTGCTCGACGCGTTCGACAAGGGCTGGACCGCCAGGCTCGAAACGGGCGAGGACGTCCCCATCATGAGGGCGAACGCACTGGTACGGGCAGTGGTGGTGCCGGCCGGCGCGCATGTCGTCACGTTTTCCTACCAGACGCCCCTGCTGAAAGCCGGTGCGTGGGCGTCTTTGACCGGCGTTCTCCTGTGCATCGGCTTGATTGTGCGCGCGCGCCGGCGGCCCCGCCGCACAGAGAGTGGCGCCTGATGCCCCCACCCTCCACAGCAACGCCCGCCACCACACCGGGGCTCCTTGCCCGGATCACGTCGCCGACAGGGCTCGCGGCGGCGGCCCTGTGCGGCATCGTCCTGGCGTTCTACCACGGCCTCTGGCTGCCCGGCCTCGTGCTCATCAAGCGCGATGCCTTCCGCCTCTTTCTTCCCATCAAGCAACACCTTATCCAGCGGCTTTCCACAGGCGAACTGCCGCAATGGTTCCCTTATGACGCGCTGGGCCGCCCCTTCATCGGAGCAACACATACTGGCGTGTTCCACCCTTTCAATGTGCTCTATTTCATCCTCCCTGCACCGGATGCGTATCGTGCTTCGATCCTGATCTCGTGCTTGCTGGCTGCCATGGGTGCCTTTGTCCTCAGCCGTAAGCTCCTTCTTTCACCACCTGGTGCCCTGCTCGCGGGTGTTGTATTTGCGCTTTCAGGCTATATCGTGTCTTTTACCGAGAACATTCACTTCCTGTACTCGATCAGTGCGCTGCCTTTTTTTTGCGTTGCT
Organism: uncultured Nitrospirales bacterium; assembly: GCA_964568195.1. Taxonomy (GTDB): domain Bacteria; phylum Nitrospirota; class Nitrospiria; order Nitrospirales; family NS-4; genus SCTG01. The sequence continues at coordinate 35,130 of CAZMPH010000005.1, forward strand.
CTTGAAAAGGCCCTCACGGAACGATACGCATGGACGGTCGCTCCTGCGGCCATCTGGGCCACGGTATTTCTCAACGGCGACGTGCAGACGGGCTACTACTACGGCTTCGTTGCGCTGGTTTGGGCACTGGCACGCACAACGAATTCCTACCAACAAACAATTGTCCGGCTGGCCCTCTCAGGAACACTAGCGGTTCTGCTCGCTGGCGTTCAGCTCGGGCCGGCATGGGGGGTCTTCCATGGCAGCGAACGCATCCATCCGGACGAATTTCTTGAGCAAGCCATGTCCTGGTCCACCCACCCGCTTCGGTTGGTCACGGTGCTGGCCTGGCCGGTGGCCACGCACGTCAGCCCGGTTCTCGTCGCCCGGACTTTCGGGATTCCCACCACAGGATTCCTAGCGGAGAGCCTCTACCTCGGAATCCCTGTGATGGGATTGGCCCTGCTCGGAACGTGGCATCGCCGCGATCTGCGAATACTGGCCTGGCTCGGTGGCGTTGCCCTGCTGCTGGCACTTGGACGATACGGTGGCCTCTACGAAATCTTCTACCACGTGGTGCCCCTCTGGTCCGCGTTCCGATATCCGGAGAAGCTGATGAGCATCGTTTTCTTCGCCGCCGCAATGCTGGCAGGCGCTGGACTCGATGCGCTGCGCGAAAGAAACAACCCACTGGTCCCCTGGCTGGCCATGGCGATGCTGTGCACAACCGCCGGATTCGTGCTGCAGACCGAGGCCGCCGCCGCATGGACGACTGCACACTTCGGGGCAGCGCCGGGTTTGGCTCATGAGATCACAAGTTCGGTTGCCATCGCCTTTCTGTACAGCGCGGCGGCCACGCTTGGCACGTGGCTGATCGCGGCCGGCGTCCAGAAACAAGTAATGCGGGAAGCGGTTGCGATCCCCTTGTTGGTGCTGCTCGTCGCGCTCGATCTGGCACGCGCCAATCTAGGGGCTTACCACACCGGGCCCTCCGAGGCCGCAACCTTCATTCCGCCTCTCGCCGAGGCGATCAAGGCCCAGGAAGGGCCGTTGACTCCGGGACGTTTCCGCCTAGTCGCTACACACGAGGAAATGGTCGGCTGGCCTGAAGATCTCGCTCGCACCGTTGGCTACTACGGCGCCCTGTCCATCGAACGGCGTCAGGCGCTCGACGTCCTACACAACGCAGCTTATCAGCTAGAGAGCATCATGCCTCAGTTGGCCGGATACAGCCCACAGTTTGCTGAAACTTTGCGCCACGGGATGAGTTTGGGGGCCGCTGCACGTTTCAACGTGACCTATTATATCAGCCGGCGTTACCATTTAAGGGGCCCCACTCTCTCTCGTATGATCGTGGCCGAGCTACCGCCCTATGACTTGGTGCTATTCCGCAACCCCGTCCTTCCCAAGCCACGCGTCTACCTGTCAAAGAAACCCGAGCGGTCTGTAAAGCCGGTCGATCCGGCAGTCCTGTTCGCGAGACCCGACTTCCTGAACGGAGAAGTGGACGTGATCGAAACGTCAGCCCTGACGTTGCCCGGTCCC
>CAZMPH010000006.1:0-16811 GCA_964568195.1 uncultured Nitrospirales bacterium
CGCCCAGTTTTTTGTCGTATCATTCAGCGTGGAGGCGGTGTTGCCGCCCGAGGAATAGCCAGAGTCCATGACTCTGTTAAAGCTGATCGTGTCACCGGCTGTGAGCGTGGTGGTGATGTTCAAAGGAGGCGTGGGAAACCCGGTCGTCCAGTACATGTTTTGCATTTCTCGGGCCATCAGCTCCATGGCTGATTTGACTTGCAATTGCATCTGGACAGCATCGGATTGGCCTTGGGTGGTCTTCGACGACTGGACATAGAGATCGAAGGCGCTCGTCAAGACGATCAGCCCGACCGCAGTGGAGAGAGAGACCTCCAGCAAGCTATACCCTCTGTCTGACCTGAGCCGTCGCACCGTTGCTGATCTCCTCGGCTTATTGGGCGATGATGGTGGACATCGGAACCGTGTTCGTCTTCGAGCCATCCGTCCATGTCAGGGTGACGGTGACGGTCTTCGTGTTGGTCAGCGGGCTGTCGGTCGTGACCGTGACCGTTTTGGTATACGTCTTGCCATCCGCCCCCACGACCTGTGTGGCTGGTACGGACACGATGTTCGCATACGGCATCGTCTTGGGGTTCTTGAGCGCTTCCAGCGCCGCTCCCCCGAGAGAGGCGGCAGCCATCATGCCCTGTGAGGTCTTGTTTCCGCTTGACGAGATGAACTGGAGGTCGGCAACCGCCAGCACGCCGATGGCCAGGACCACCAAGGCCAGCATCACGTCGGTGAAGCTGAAGCCACCTTCACGCCGGCTTTTTCTGGTCATGTATATACTCTCGTATAAATACTCGGATGAAAGGTCAATAATATATAGGCATTCAATGCTCGGATGCAAGCTCAACAATTTATAATGTTGTGCCCCAGTTAAGATTTGGACAGGACGTTTCTCGTTGTTGACCCTCCATATTGATAGAATTCGGGTGTTCGAGGCTCCACTCCTCAAGGGATATCCGGGTGCACTCGTTCGTTACTCTGTTGAGAGGGCCTCGGCTGTCTACCGCTACGATGGGTTTTGAATAATTTCGGTGGGTTTCCTGCACCCACCTGACTCAGCTACCTGTCCAAATCTGAAGTGGGGCCGACACAACCGGCAAGGCTAGGCCACCCCTTGGGACCTGTCAAGGATGGCCTCAAACTAAAATGGAATCAGACTCGAATTTTAGTTCGGAGGGAGGGCATAAAGCCCTCCCCTACGAAAAGAACCTCGCCTTTACGAGCCTCTTGTCACCGTGCCCGTCCCTTCGGTACACTGTCGCCCGTAAGATTCCCCCCACCCTCACCCTCCCCCTCAGGTGGGGAGGGAAGTTTCTGGAAGGATGAACCGTGGGCTTGAAGAAGGGCGACGTCATCGACGAGTTCAAGCGCTACCCGGACGGCTGCGGGCTGGTCGTCAAGGTGATGAGCGGCGGGGACGGCTTCACGAAGATCGTCTGCTGCGGGCACGAGCTGACCGAGGAGGATGTCGTGCCCGCCCCCATCAAAAAGCACGGACGGAAGATGGGCCAAAAGGGCGTCGGCTTCATCATCGACGAGAAGAAAAGCTCCCCGACCGGGTGCGGTCTGCGCCTGATGGTCATGGACGGAGGCCACGGCTTGCAGCACATGGAGTGCTGCGGGCGCTCGCTCACGCTCGCCGACGAGCGCGAGTTCCTCGACCTGGGAGTGCGAAACATCCGGGGAGCGCAGCCCGAGGAGGACGAGGACGCACCGGCCGGGCCGACGGGCAACGCGTGAGAGAAACTAACCGAGAACGATCTTCTGTATCTTGGCCTGGTTTTCGAGGACCGACATCGCCTGCTGCATGCGTTGCAGTTTCTGATTGCGGTTACGGAGCGCTTCTTGATTGGTGAGGTCGACCCCCTCGGAGCGGACAACCGTCTGCAGCTTACGCAGGTGCATGTGGAGCTCCTTGAACGTCGCGGCGTCGAATTTCTTCAGCACCAGGGGATTCAACATCACGTAGCCCTCCATGATGTCCTTGGCCATCACGGCCAGGCTCCGTCCCCTGCTCCCGCCGCCGCCGGCCGCCGCTAGAGCCATCGTGTCCCCTACATCAGTTCCCGACGGACGCTGATCTTGGTCCTGGCCTTCAACGCTTCCTGATACGCCATGAGCGCCCGCTGCTGCTTCTGAAACAGCACGGTCTGGACCGCGCGATCGGGCGAAGGACCCGCCTGCATCGGAACGGCCGGCGTCGGCTGGGCGGCCAGCAGCGCCTGGACTTCGGCAAGCTCATCCATGGTCGGGGCCACGGACTCGCGGACCAGCATCCGCGCCTTCTCCCGCATCAGGTCGGCCCGCTGGGAGGTTTCGAACAGCTCCGGCGTCAAGCGATTCTGGGCCAGCAAGCGCTTGTACTGTTCCGGATCGAACTTTCCTTTGTTCTGGAAGGCCGGGATCTTCATGATCGACTCCCGCACTTCATCAGCCGTGACGACCACGCCCATCTCCCGCGCGGCTTGCATCCAAAGACGGCTCTCGATCAGTTGCTCGATCACCTGCTGCTTCAGTTGATCTTCCGGTATCTTGTCACCGTCCGGTATCATTTCCTTGTAGAACCGGGACATGTTCTGCAGAAGACGCAGGTACTCATCACGCGAGACGCGATCGTCGCCGACGCTGACGATGACGTCCTCCTTGTTCTGCTCGAACCCCCACCAGCCCATCGTGACGACGAAGACCACCGCGATCAGGATCATGATGGTCCGATAGAACCACGGCCGCTCGATCGCGCCCTCCCGGATCACCTTCAGCATCCCGTTGCTCCTCCTGACAAAACTCGGGCCTATTGTAAACAACGGGTGGCCGGGTTGCAATGTCGCCCAACTATTTGTCTTCCCAGATGTTTTTTGCTACAATCCCTCCTTCGAAGCGGGAGTTGGACACTTGCCGGAAACGGGGGGCATCCTCGCACAGGAACTGGAACGAGCGTCCATTCAGGTGTTTCCCAAGGCCATGGTTCTCCACCGCTTCATCGCCAAGTCATTGGACGTGTTGATCGTGTTGGGGGTGGGGGCGTTGACGCCACCGTACGGCTTCTGGGTGGCTCTGTGGTACGTGCTGGTTGCGGACGGCTTCTCCGGACGCAGCATCGGCAAACGTCTCATCGGGCTCCAGACCTGGGTCCCCGAATTGCACGCGCCGGCCGGATTCAAGGACTCGATCATCCGGAACGTGCCGCTCGCCGTCGGCTACGTCACCTTCCAGATTCCCTACGTGGGATGGCTGGGCACCGTCGCCATCCTGGGCATCGAGGCCCTGCTGATCATCGGCAACGAGCGTGGGCTTCGGATCGGCGATGAGTTGGCTCATACGCAGGTCGTCGACGAAACGATCTTCGATGTGGAGTCCCGGACGTAAAGGAGCAGCGGCGTGAGCATCACCTCAGATATCTTTGGGTGGTTCTCAAACGACCTGGCCATCGACCTCGGTACCGCCACGACCCTCGTGTACGTGCGCGGACGCGGCATCATCATCAACGAGCCATCGGTCGTGGCGATCGAGAGGAAGACCGAAAAGGTGCTGGCCGTCGGCACCGAGGCCAAGAAGATGCTGGGGCGGACCCCCGGCAACATCTTGGCCATCCGCCCGATGAAGGAGGGCGTGATCGCCGACTTCGAGATGGCTGAAAAGATGCTGCGCCATTTCATCGAGAAGGCTCACAACCGCAGAACCTTCGTGCGGCCGCGGATCATCATCGGGGTGCCGTCGCGGATCACGCAGGTGGAGCAGCGAGCGGTACGCGATTCGGCGGAACTGGCCGGCGCCCGCGAGGTGTACCTCATCGAGGAGCCCGTGGCCGCCGCGATCGGCGCCGGTCTCCCGATCACGGAACCGTCCGGCAACATGGTGGTGGACATCGGCGGCGGCACGACGGACATTGCCGTGCTCTCGCTCGGCGGGATCGTGTACAGCGAATCCGTGAAGGTGGCGGGCGACCGCATGGACGACGCCATCATGAACTACGTGAAGAAGAAATATAACTTGCTCATCGGCGACCACATGGCCGAGCGGATCAAGGTGGAAATCGGATCCGCCTATCCCTTCGAGGAAAAGAAGACTCTCATGGTGAAGGGGCGCGACTTGATCTCCGGCATTCCGCGTACGTTCGTGCTCGACGACTCCGAGATCCGCGAGGCCCTCTACGAACCGATCAACACCATCGTGAACGCGATCAAGGTGGCGTTCGAGAACACGCCGCCGGAACTGGCGGGCGACATCATCGATTGCGGGATCGTGCTGACGGGCGGCGGGTCCATGCTCTGGGGCATGGACACCCGCCTGCGGGAGGAGACGGGCCTGCCTATCATCACGGTGGACGACCCGCTCACCTCGGTCGTGCTGGGCGTGGGCAAGATTCTCGAGGAACTGGATCTGTTGCGCAAAGTCAGCGTAATGTCCCAGTACAGTAGTTCGCGGTAACGCGGCGAACCGGCCGGGGCCATGATCTTTCTCCAATCCATCGCCGGCGGCAAGCGGGCCGTCATCCTTTTTCTCGCCCTCCTCATCACTGCGCTGCTGCTCCTTCCGGAATCCCGCCAGGAGCCCCTGCTGGCGCTCGGCCGGCACATGGCCGCCGCCGTCTCCGTGCCCCTCCACGCCATCGACACGTTGAACCAACAGGGGGAGGCGCTGTGGGCCCGGTATCTCGCGCTGCAGGGCACGCGCGCCGAAAACCAGACCCTCCGCCAGGAAATCGCCCGCCTGCGGCAGGAGAACGCGCGTCTGCGCGAGACGGCCGCCGCGTCCACGCGCCTGCGCGACCTTCTGGAGCTGAAGGAACGGCTTCCCTACCCCGCGGTCTCCGCGCAGGTGGTCGGCCGGGATCCCTCCAACTGGTACCGCAGCATCGTCGTCAACAAGGGTGCGAGAGACGGCCTGGCTGTCGACATGGGGGTCGTGACGCCGGCGGGGATCATCGGCCGGATCGTGAAAGCCTACGATCGCTTCGCGATCGTCCTGCTGGTTATCGACCCGAACAACGCGGTCACGGGGCTGGTGCAGCGCACGCGGGACGAAGGCATCGTGGAGGGCACGGAGAGGGGCCTCGCCCGCATCAAGTATCTTCCCCTCCTCTCGACCGTCAAGGTGGGCGATCAGGTCGTGACGTCCGGGCTGGCCGGAGGCTTCCCGCGGGGCTTGCCGATCGGCACCATCACGAAGATCGAGCGGCGCGAAGCGGAACTGTTCCTCTCCGCCGAGATTGCGCCGGACAGTGACTTCGCGAAGCTTGAGGAAGTGCTGGTCGTCATGTCGCCGCGCGAGTCGGCGCAGCTCCCGCCCATGCCGTTCCCCCTGCAGCCCCCGGCCAAACGCGACGCGGGGGACATGCGATGAAGGTCGCCGCGTACGCCGTATTGGTCCTGCTGGTCATTCCGATCCAGATCGTGCTGCTCGACCGGCTCAGCATCGCCGGGGTCCGCCCGGATCTTGCGCTGGTCGTCGTGTGCCTGATCGGGCTGTACCGGGGCGAGGTCGAAGCGATGCTGGCCGGGCTTGCGCTGGGATTCGCCCAGGACCTCTTCTCGGGCGGCGCCCTCTGGGGCAACCTCTGCCTGAAGCCGATCCTCGGCCTGATGGCCGGGCTGGCCAGCCGCAACCTGGTCAACCTGTCCTGGGTCTTTGCCCTGGTCCTCATGCTGGGGCTCTCGCTCCTTTCCGGCTCCGTCATGTATCTGCTGAAGTCCTTCACGGGACCGGAAGCGAGCTTCTTCCTGGCGGCGCGCGGGATCATCCTGCCGCAGGCCTGCTACGACGCGGTCTTCGGCCTGGCCGCCCTCAAGCTCATCGGGCTGTGGAAGCCGCACCGCGCGCCGCTGACGGCCTTGACCTATGAGTAAGTTCACCACCCAGCACGAGGACTTTAAGAACCTGCAGCGCCGGCTGCTGTACCTGCGTCTCGGCCTGCTGCTGGGACTGCTCCTGCTGTCGGTACGCCTGTGGTACCTGCAGGTCGTCAAGGGCACCTACTACCGTGCGCTCTCGGAGCAGAACCGCATCCGGACGGTGGATCTCAAGCCGGCGCGGGGCCTGGTGTTCGACCGCCACGGGGAGCTCCTCGCCAACAACGTCCCCAGCTTCAACCTGTATCTCACCGTGGAAGACATCCGGGACCGGGAAGGCCTGGCCGCCGCGCTGGAGGACCTGATCGGCCTGCCCCGCGCCGAGACTAAAAAACGGCTGGCCCTGCAGGCCAAGTCCTACGTGCCGATCCTGGTGAAAGCCAGCCTCACGCTCCGCGAGGCCGCGCTCATCGAAGGCCACCGGCTCGATCTGCCGGGGCTGCGGATCCAGGCCGAGTCCCAGCGCAATTACCCGCAGGGCTCGCTGGGCGGGCATCTCCTCGGCTACGTCGGCGAGGTCTCGCCCGAGCAGCAGGACGAGCCGGCGTTCGCGGGCCTGCCCCAGGGCAGCATGGTGGGCAAGGCGGGTGTCGAAAAGACCTACGACCGCGTGATCCGGGGCACGGCCGGCGAAAAGACCATTGAAGTGGATGCGCGGGGGAACGAACGAAAAACCGTCGATGTTGTGGAGCAGACGCCGGGGGACGACCTCTATTTGAGCCTCGACCTGCGCATGCAGCAGCTGGCGGAATCCCTCCTGGGCGAGGAGGCCGGCGCGGTCGTCGCGCTGGATCCCACAAACGGCGACGTGCTGGTGCTGGCGAGCCGCCCCGCCTTCGACCCCAACACCCTGTCGCGCGGCCTCACCCCTGCGACGTGGGAGCAGATCGTGTCGGACCAGCGCCACCCGCTGACCAACCGGGCCCTGCAGGGGCAGTACCCGCCCGGCTCCACGTTCAAGATCATCGTCGCCGCCGCCGCCCTCGAATCGGACAAGTGGTCCTCCGACACCAAGATTCGCTGCACCGGCGCCTTCCCGTCGGGCAACCACGTCTTCAGGGACTGGAAGAAGGGCGGGCACGGCGTCATGGACATGGAGCAGGCGATCGTCAATTCGTGCGACGTGTACTTCTACAACATCGGCCACCGCCTGGGGATCGACGCGATCGCGGAGACGTCGCGCTGGTTCGGGCTGGGGCAGGCCACCGGCATCGACCTGCCGTCCGAACGCGTCGGGATCGTCCCCTCCACCGAATGGAAGCAGCGCGTCCGAAAAGAGCAGTGGTACCCGGGCGAGACCATTTCGGCGGCCATCGGGCAAGGCTACGTCACGGTGACCCCCCTGCAAATGGCCGTCGCGACGGCGGCGGTCGCCAACGGAGGGATCCTGTACAAACCTCGCTTGGTACGCGCCGTCCGCGAGCGGGCGACCAGCCGCCTCCGGGAGGTCCCGCCGCAGGACCGCGGGACCGTCCCGCTGCAGGACCGCACATTCACCTTGCTGCACGAGTCCCTGCACAGGGTCGTCACGCACGGCACCGGCGGCCGCGCCCGCTCCAAGATCGTGGAGATCGCCGGCAAGACCGGCACGGCGCAGACGGTGGGCGTGCGCTCCATGCAGACGAGCACGAATGTTGAGGGCGTCCCCAAGCAGTTCCGCGATCACGCCTGGTTCGTGGCCTACGCGCCGGCGGACGATCCCAAGATCGCCGTGGCCGTCATCGTGGAAAACACCGGGCACGGCGGCACGTTCGCCGCGCCGATCGCGAAGGCTTTGATCGAGGAATATTTGAAAGTCTCGGAAACCGATGATCGACACCAGAACGCCAGACAATTTTGAGTGGCGGTTCGTCCTCGTGGCGATGGGCATCCTCGCCGTCGGCGTGACCTCCATCTACAGCATCTCGCCGGGCCCGACGCCGGCCGGACAGGCTCCGCTGTATGCCAAACAGTTGGCCTGGATACTGATCGGCCTCCTGGCATTCCTGGCGGCCATCGCCATCGACTACCACACGCTCGCCCGGCACGCCTACGTCCTGTACGCGGCGACACTGATCCTCCTGGCGCTGGTGCTGGTGATGGGCAGATCCAGCCGCGGCGCGCAGCGCTGGCTCTCGCTGGGCCCCATTGCCTTCCAGCCGTCGGAGGTGGCCAAGCTGGTGCTCGTCCTCGTACTGGCGAAGTACTTCGCCGACATGCAGCGGGCCGGCTGGGTCCAGCGCGTGATCGTGCCCGGCCTCCTGACGTTGCCCGGCCTTTTGTTGATCCTGAAACAGCCGGATCTCGGGACCGCGATGAGCTTCAGCTTCATCTTCGTCTCGATGGTGTTGGTCGGCGGGCTGCACGCCAAAGCCCTCGGCATGGGCGTGCTGTTCACCTCGATGCTGTTCCCGTTCGCCTGGGAGCTCATCTGGACGTCAATGCACGACTACCAGCGCGAGCGTATCCTGACCTTTTGGGATCCCACGATCGATCCCGCCGGCAAAGGCTATCACGCTCTGCAAGCCCGCATCGCCATCGGCTCGGGCGGCCTGTTCGGCAAGGGCCTCGACGAGGCCACGCAGAGCCGCCTCAAGTTCCTTCCTGAAGGCCACACGGATTTCGTCTTCGCGGTCTTCGCCGAGCAATGGGGCTTCATCGGCGTCCTCGTCCTGTTCGTGCTGTTCGCGGCATTGATCTTCCTGACCGCGGAGATCGCCTTCAAGGCCAAGGACCCGCTGGGCCTGCTCCTGGCCGCCGGCATCCTCTCGATGCTGGGCTTTTGCCTGATGGTCAACGTGGGCATGACGATGGGGATCTTCCCGATCGTCGGCATCCCGCTCCCGCTCATGAGCTACGGCGGGACCACCACCGTGACTTCGATGGCGGCCCTGGGCCTGTTGCTGAATGTGAAACGACGTCGTTTGACACTGTTTTACTGATTGGCCCCCCGTGCAGGGGCGTGCGAGTTTTAACCTTTTGACGGCAGGCGGGTCTAACGAGTGAGATGGACGACATGAGCGCCGATCGCACCTGGTACACCGGTCTGCCAAGGAGTGTGTATGGGGTTGGAGATCATCATCAATGTCGCGCGGGAAGAGACCCGCGTGGCCGTGCTCGACAGGAAAATCCTCACGGACCTGTATATCGATCGGGTCAAACAGCGGGACTTCGTCGGCAACGTCTATAAGGGCAAGGTCGTCAAGGTCCTCCCGGGCCTGCAGGCCGCCTTCGTCGACATCGGCCAGGACAAGGCCGCGTTCATGCACGTCTCCGAGCTGACCGGCGGGATCGGCGCGGAAGACACGCTGTTGGAAGAGGACGAGAGAGCCGCCGAGGTCCCGAAACCCAAGCGCCACAGCGCGAAACCCATCGAGGACCTTCTGGACGAGGGCCAGGAGCTCATGGTGCAGGTCACCAAGGGGCCGATCGGGACCAAGGGCTCGCGGGTGACCTCCTACGTGTCCCTCCCCGGCCGCTATCTGGTCTTTCTGCCCCACGTCGAGCATATCGGCATCTCGCGCCGGATCGGCAACGATGAGGAACGGTCCCGCTTGAAGCAACTCATGCTGAAGCTCCGCAAACCGGGCTCCGGCTATATCGTGCGGACCGTCAGCGAGGGCGTGACGGACGACGAGCTCCGCTCGGACGTCGAGTTCCTTCAGGCCTCGTGGGAAGAAATTCTGGAGAAGAAATCCCGCATGAAGGCGCCGGCCCTGCTGCATAACGACCTGGACCTGGTCTTCCGGACCGTCCGCGATCACTTCACCAAGGAGGTCCAGCATCTCTGGGTGGACTCCAAGCCCGATTACGACGCGATCCGGGAATTCGTGAACCGCTACCTGCCCGAACTGCTGTCGCGCATCCATCACTACACCAAGGACGAGCCGATCTTCGACCACTTCGATCTCGAATCCGAGATCGCCAAGGCCACCGCCCGCAAGGTGTGGCTCAAGTCGGGCGGGCACATCGTGATCGACCACACGGAGGCGATGACCGTCATCGACGTCAACACGGGCCGCTTCGTCGGCAAGCGGGACCTCGAGGAGACGATCACGAAGACCAACCTGGAGGCCGTGAAGGAGATCTCCTACCAGCTCAAGCTGCGGAGCATCGGGGGGATCATCATCATCGACTTCATCGACATGGAGCGCGAGCGCAACCGGGAGAAGGTCTTCCAGGCGCTCAACGACGCGCTGGCCACCGACAAGGCCCGGACGCGCATCCTGCGCATCTCGGAACTGGGACTCGTGGAGATGTCGCGCGAGCGTGTGCGGGAGGATCTCTACCGCGCGCTCTCCGAGCCCTGTCACTACTGCGAGGGCCGCGCCTACACCAAGGACCCCACCACCGTCTGCTATGAGCTGTTCCGCGACATCCGGCGCCTGGAGCCCCTGTCGGACGAACGCACGGTGGTCATCGGCGCCCATCCCAACGTCGCCTCGATGCTGACGGATGAGGAAGCCGGGACCATCGCCGACCTCGAGCGGGACCGGAAGGTCAAAGTCGTCGTCAAGCCGGACCCGACCCTGCACATCGAGCAGTACGATATCGTGATGATTTAATGGTGTGGCTTGACGACGGGCTGAACCGTTGGCTATGGTGAAGACGTAGTCGACACAACGTCTGTACACCCCCAGGACAGACACGGAGCATGAAACCGAGCGTGTTGAAAGCTCAGGCACGGGAAGGGGCGCGTCTTGACGCGCGGGGCACCCCTTGCTCCGAAGATGCAAGGGGTCATTCGGGCGGGTGCAAAAGTCAAGTCGTTGCCCTCGAGGACGAGCGGTATCCGGCGTGGCTGCGCGCGATCCCCAACCCGCCGGATGTTCTCTACTGCGACGGCCTGGTCGAGCCGCAAGACCGGCAGGCGGTCGCGATCGTCGGCGCCCGGCAGGCGACGCCACACGGGCTCCGCGCGACCGAGACCCTCGCGCGCGAACTGAGCGGCGCGGGCTTCACCATCGTCAGCGGATTGGCGCGGGGCATCGACGCCGCCGCCCACCGCGCGGCGCTGGAAGCCGGCGGACGGACGATCGCCGTGCTGGGCTGCGGCCTGGACGTGAACTATCCGTCCGAGCACGCCCGCCTGCGGGAAGAGATCGCAGGATGCGGCGCCGTGCTCACGGAATTCCCCACGGGCACGCCGCCGAAGCCATTGCATTTCCCACAGCGCAACCGGATCATCAGCGGCCTGTCGCTGGGCGTCGTGGTGGTCGAGGCCGCCGAGGACAGCGGCTCGCTGATCACGGCCCGCCTCGCGCTGGAGCAAGGCCGCGAGGTGTTCGCCGTGCCCGGTTCGATCGATGCGCCGTTGAGCCGGGGTCCGCACGGCCTCATCAAGCAGGGCGCCAAATTGGTGGAGACCGTCGACGACATCGTGGAGGAGCTATTGCCTCAACTAGAGACGGTAGGTGTTCCGAAACGGCGCCCGGTGTTGTCCAAGGCTGCGGAGATTCCCAATCTTTCTCCTGAAGAGCATCTCGTCATGGACCAGATGAGTCGCGATCTGCTCCACCTCGACGACCTCACGGAACGGAGCGGCTTGACGCCAGCCCGCGTGGCTGGCATTCTCCTCGCCCTGGAATTGAAGGGCGTGGTGCGCCAGTTGCCGGGCCAGCGGTACTGTCTTGCGAGATAAGAAAGACGTTAAACGTTATTCGTTAAACGGAATGTATCAAAACGATTCACGATTAACGTATAACGGTTACACGATTAACGAGGCTTCATGTCCAAATCGCTGATCATCGTCGAGTCGCCGGCCAAGGCCCGGACCATCACCAAGTATCTCGGCCGCGGCTATACCGTCATGGCCTCCGTCGGCCACGTGAAGGACCTGCCCACGAACAAGCTGGGCGTGGACCTCGAGCACGATTTCAAACCGCAGTACGTGACCATCAAGGGCAAGACCCAGGTCCTCGCCGAGATCAAGAAGAAGGCGAAGGAAGCCGACAAGGTCTATCTGGCCCCCGACCCGGACCGTGAGGGCGAGGCCATTGCCTGGCACCTCGCCCAGGAAATCGACGGCAAGGCCAAAAGCAAAGACCGCAAGGTCTTCCGGGTCCTCTTCAACGAGATCACGGAATCAGCCATCAAGCGCGCGCTCCAGTCCCCCGGCCAGGTGGACATGAACCGGGTCAACGCGCAGCAGGCCCGCCGCGTGCTGGACCGCATCGTCGGCTACCAGGGCAGCCAGTTGCTGTGGAAGAAGGTCCGCCGCGGGCTCAGCATGGGCCGCGTGCAGTCGGTGGCCGTGAAGCTGATCTGCGAGCGCGAGCGCGAGCGCGAGGCCTTTCGTTCAGAGGAGTACTGGTCCATCACGGCGACGCTGGCGGGAAAGAACCCGCCGCCCTTCGAGGCCAAGCTCCACAGCGTCAACGGCCAGGACGCCGTCGTCTCGTCCGCCCCGGAAGCCGAGCGCATCGTCGCCGCCGTGCGCGGGAAGGATTTCGCCGTCCGGTCCATCGAGCGCAAAGAGAAGAAGCGCAATCCGGTGGCCCCGTTCATCACCAGCCGGCTCCAGCAGGAAGCGGCGCGCAAGCTGCGCTTCACCCCCAAGAAGACCATGATGCTGGCCCAGCAGCTTTACGAGGGCATGGAGATCGGCAAGGAAGGGCCGGTCGGCCTGATCACCTACATGCGAACCGACAGCACGCGGATCGCGAAGGAGGCCGCCGACGAAGCCCGGCTTGTGATCCGCGAACGGTTCGGCGCCGAATACCTGCCCATGACTCCGAACGTGTACAAGACCCAGAAGGCCGCTCAGGAGGCCCACGAGGCCATCCGGCCGACGTCGGCCCACCGGGACCCCGAATCGATCAAGCACTTTCTGGACAGAGACCACTACCAGCTCTACAAGCTGATCTGGAACCGCTTCATCGCCTCCCAGATGACGCCGGCCATCCTGGAAGTCACGCGCGTGGACTGCGTCCCCCAGCAGACGCCGGAGACGTATGTGTTCCGCGCCAACGGCACCGTCGTCAAGTTCCCCGGCCACCAGGCGGTCTATATGGAGGGCAAGGACGCGGAACTGCACGAGCAGAGCCGCAAGGCGGACCAGGAAACCGAAGAGGAGGCGGAGCGGCAATTGCCGGCCCTCACCGAGGGCGAGCGCCTGCGGCTGATCGCCCAGGAGGGCCAACCAGTCCCCGGCCTCGCGCCGAAACAGCACTTCACCCAGCCGCCGCCCCGCTACAACGAGGCCCTGCTCATCCGCGAGCTGGAGGAAAAGGGGATCGGCCGGCCTTCGACGTACGCCAGCATCTGCTCGACGATCCAGGAGCGGAAGTACGTGGAGAAGGTCGAAGGCCGCTTCGTACCCACGGAGACCGGCCTGACCGTCAACGACTTCCTCGTCAAGGGCTTTCCCGACATTCTCAACGTGGACTTCACCTCGCTGATGGAGAAGGAGCTCGACGAGGTCGAGGAAGGCGCAAAGGCCTGGGTCGCCGCGGTGCGCGACTTCTACGTCCCCTTCAGCAAGGACCTGGAAAAGGCCAAGGACATCCAGGGCCCCAAGGATATCGTCGAGCCTCCGACCAACGTCCCCTGCGAGAAGTGCGGGCGGATGATGGAGATCAAATGGGGCCGCAACGGGAAGTTCCTCGCCTGCCCCGGCTACAAAGAGGACCCGCCCTGCAAGAACACCCAGAACTTCGAGAAGCTGCCTGACGGCACCATCAAGATCGTCGCGAAGGAGGATCCGACGACCGACGAGAAGTGCGAGAAGTGCGGCTCGCCGATGGTGATCAAGACCGGCCGGTTCGGCAAGTTCATCGCCTGCTCGGCCTACCCGACCTGCAAGACCACGAAGCCCATCCCCCTCGGCGTCAAGTGCCCCCAGGACGGCGGCGACCTCACGCAGAAGCGCAGCAAGAAAGGCCGCACCTTCTTCGCCTGCGCGAATTACCCGAAGTGCGAGTTCGCCCTCTGGGACCGCCCCGTCGCGAGACCCTGCCCACAGTGCCACGCCCCCTTCCTCGTGGAGAAGTACTCCAAGCAGGCCGGCACGTCCATCGTCTGCCGCAACGAGGAGTGCGGGTACAAAGAGTAGTGTGCTAAAATTGCAGTCTCACTGAGACTGGTCCACGATGCGCGAGGATATCGTCATCATCGGCGGGGGATTGGCCGGCTCGGAGGCGGCCTGGCAGGCGGCGAACCGCGGCACCAAGGTCACCCTCTACGAGATGCGCCCCAAGGAGCAGACGGCCGCCCACAAGACCGGTCATCTGGCCGAACTGGTCTGCTCCAACTCGCTCGGCTCCACCGAGATCCAGAGCGCCCCCGGCATTCTCAAAGAAGAGATGCGCCGCCTGGGCTCGCTGATCATCAAGACGGCGGACGAGGTGCGGGTGCCGGCGGGCGCGGCGCTGGCCGTAGACCGCGACCTTTTCGCGCAGAAGGTCACGCAGACGCTGGAGGGGCACCCGAACATCCGCATCCTGCACGAGCCGGTGTCGGAGATCCCACCCGACTGCGCGGCGATCGTGGCCACGGGCCCGCTGACCACCGACGCGCTGGCCGAGCACCTCAAGAACCTGACGCATGCCAAGCACCTCTACTTCTACGACGCGATCTCGCCGATCGTAGACGCCGACAGCATCGACATGAACGTCGTCTTCAGGGCGTCGCGCTACGACAAAGGATCCGACTATCTCAACTGTCCGATGACCGAGGCGGAGTACGACGCGTTTTATAAGGCCTTGCTGGAAGCTGAGAAAGTGGTCCCCAAGGACTTCGAGAAGGTGCCCTATTTCGAAGGCTGCATTCCGATCGAGGTCATGGCCGAGCGCGGCCGCGACACCATGATGTTCGGCCCGATGAAGCCGGTGGGCCTGGTGGATCCGAGAACCAACGCACGGCCCTACGCGGTCGTCCAACTGCGCATGGAGAACCGCCACGGCACCTGCTACAACCTCGTCGGGTTCCAGACCAAACTGACCTACGGCGCGCAGAAACGCGTCTTGCGGATGATCCCCGGCCTGCAGAACGCCGAGTTCCTGCGCTACGGCAGCGTGCACCGCAACACCTTCGTCAATGCGCCGACCCTGCTGCGCGACACCCTGCAATTGAAGAGCACCGGCCGGGTCTTTCTGGCCGGCCAGTTGGTCGGCGTCGAGGGCTACACCGAGGCGGCGGCCACGGGCGGGCTGGCGGGCATCAACGCCGCCCTGGGCCTCAATGGGAAAGATCTGGTCGTTCCCCCCGACACGACCGCGCATGGCGCGCTCCTGAAATACATCACGACCAGCGACCCGCGGCACTTCCAGCCGATGAACACCAACTACGGCCTGTTCCCTCCGCTCCCATCCCCTATCCGCGACAAGCAGGCGCGGCAGCGCCGGATCGGGCAGCGCGCCTTGGAGGACTTCGCCGCATGGATGCAGCGGTCCGGTCTTTCCTGACATATTTGAATGTGGAACGGGGCGCCTCCCCCCACACGCTCCGCAATTACGAGGCGGACCTGCGCCAGTTCCTGACGTTCCTCCGGAGCGCGCACGAGGGCTCGCTCCCTTCGCCGGTGGCCGTTGATGCCTACGCGGTGCGGAGCTTCCTCGCCGCGCGCGCCGGCCTGGGCGATGCGAAAAGCTCCATCGGGCGCAAGCTGGCGACCGTCCGGAGCCTCTTCAAATACCTCGGGCGTGAAGGGATCGTCACGCAGAGCCCCGCCGCGGCGGTCGTCACGCCGAAGAAGGACCAGCGCCTGCCGCGTGTTCTGTCCGCCGACGACGCGGCGCGGCTGATGGACCATCCGGATACGATGCAGCCGCGGTCGCCGCGCGATCAGGCGATCCTTGAAGTGCTCTACTCCACCGGTGCCCGGGTCGCCGAGCTGGTCGGCTTGAACGTCGAGGATGTGGACCTGGAGGCCGGCACCGCGACCGTGATGGGCAAGGGCCGCAAGGAACGGGTCGTCCTGCTGGGCGGGAAGGCCGTGGCCTCGCTGAAGGCTTACCTCGACTCGCTCCCCCCCGCCGCTCGCTCCACCTCGACCCCCCTGTTCCGCAACAGCCGCGGCGGGCGGCTGACGACCCGCAGCGTCGAGCGCATCGTGGCGGCGCAGTGCCGGGCGCTGCCGAACTTCCCGACCATGACGCCCCACACGCTGCGGCATTCCTTCGCGACGCACCTGCTGGACGGCGGCGCGGACCTGCGCGCCATCCAGGAGATGCTGGGGCACGCGTCCCTGTCCACCACCCAGCGCTACACGCACGTCGCCTTGGATCGAATGATGGAGGCCTATGACAAAGCGCACCCGCGGGCTCATGAGGAACAATGACTCCATGATCATCCGCTCCACCACAATCCTCTGCGTAAGGAAGGACCGCCACCTGGCCATGGGCTCCGACGGCCAGGTGACGCTCGGCACCACCGTCATGAAGCACAACGCAAAGAAGCTCCGCCGCATGTATAATGACACGGTGCTGGCGGGCTTCGCGGGCGCCACCGCCGACGCTTTCACGCTTTTCGAGAAGTTCGAGGCCAAGCTCGAGGAATATCACGGCAACCTCGCCAGGGCGGCCGTCGAGCTGGCGAAGGACTGGCGTATGGACCGGGCCCTGCGCCGGCTGGAGGCGCTGCTGGCCATCGCCGACAAGGAGCACTCGCTGATCGTCTCCGGCACCGGCGACGTGATCGAGCCGGATGACGGCATCCTGGCGATCGGCTCGGGCGGCCCCTACGCCCTGGCCGCCGCGCGCGGGTTGCTCGGGCACTCAGCGCTCGATGCCCGGGCCATCGTGGAGGAGTCCATGAAGATCGCCGGCGGCATCGATATCTATACGAACGTGGAAATCACGCTGGAAGAATTAAAAGGATAGCCCGGGCTGATGGACGAGACGACCCCACACCCGCCGAACCTCGACAGCTTCACCCCGCGCGAGATCGTGGAGGAGCTGGACCGCTACGTCATCGGCCAGCGCAACGCCAAGCGCATGGTGGCCATCGCGCTCCGCACGCGCTGGCGGCGCCAGCGGCTGCCCGCGTCCCTGC
>CAZMPH010000006.1:16821-27377 GCA_964568195.1 uncultured Nitrospirales bacterium
GAGGTGATGCCGAAGAACATCATCATGATCGGGCCGACCGGGATCGGCAAGACGGAAATCTCGCGGCGCCTGGCCAAACTGGCACAGGCGCCGTTTATCAAGGTCGAGGCCTCGAAATTTACCGAGGTGGGGTACGTCGGGCGGGACTGCGAGTCCATGGTCCGCGATCTGGTCGAGCAGGCCGTCAACATGGTCAAGGCCGAGTACGCCGCACGCGTCCAGAAGAAGGCCGAGGCCCAGGCCGAGGAGCGCCTGCTCGATCTGCTCGTGCCGCCGCCGCCGCCCAAGACCCCACCCGGCATCTTCGACCAGACAAGCTACGAGGCGCAGCCCCAGCCGGTGAACGAGAGCTACGAGGCGACGCGCTCGAAGTTCCGGCTGCTGCTGCGCGAGGGGAAGCTGGATACGCGCTCGGTCGAGCTCGAAGTGAAGGACAAGGCCGGGATCCCGATCGGCGTAATCTCCAACATCGGGGGCATGGAGCAGATCCAGGACCAACTCCAGGAGATGCTGGGGGGCATGTTCCCGGGCAAGAAGAAGCGCCGCATGGTGAAGGTCACGGAAGCGCTGGACCTGCTGGTCCAGGAGGAGGCCCAGAAGCTGATCGACATGGAAGCGGTCGTCAAGGAAGCCGTTGCCAAGACGGAGCAGAACGGCATCATCTTCCTGGACGAGATCGACAAGATCGCGGGGCGCGAGCGGACGCTGGGGCCCGACGTGTCCCGCGAGGGCGTCCAGCGCGACCTGTTGCCCATCGTCGAGGGCTCCACCGTCACGACCAAGTACGGGCCGGTGAAGACGGACCACATCCTGTTCATCGCCGCGGGCGCGTTCCACGTGGCCAAGCCCTCGGACCTGATCCCGGAACTGCAAGGGCGCTTCCCCATCCGGGTCGAGCTGGAGCCGCTGACGAAGGACGACTTCATCCGCATCCTGACGGAGCCGCAGAACGCTCTCCTCAAGCAGTACCGGGCCCTGCTGGAGACGGAAGGCGTGACGCTGGACTTCACCCGGGAGGGCGTCGAGGAAATCGCGGCGACCGCCGTCCAGGTCAACGAGCAATCGGAGAACATCGGCGCGCGCCGGCTCTTCACGATCATGGAGCGGCTCCTGGAGGAGATCTCCTTCGAGGCGCCGGAGCTGACCGAGAAGAAGCTGACGATCGACGCGCAGGCCGTGAAGGATCGCCTGAAGGACATCGTCAAGGATCAGGATCTCAGCCGATACATCTTGTAGAGGGGAGCATGGACGAGCTGATCAGGAAAGCGAACGTACTGGTCGAGGCCCTGCCCTACATCCGGGCCTTCGCCGGAAAGACCGTCGTGCTGAAGTACGGCGGCAAGGCCATGACCGACCCGACGTTGAAAGAAGGCTTCGCCACCGACGTCGTGCTCATGAAGTACGTCGGGCTGAACCCGGTCATCGTGCACGGCGGCGGGCCGCAGATCGACCAGATGCTCAAGCGGCTGGCCATCGAACCCAAGTTCCGCCAGGGCGTCCGCGTGACCGACGCGGCCACGATGGAAGTCGTCGAGATGGTCCTCGGCGGGACCATCAACAAGGAGATCGCGTCGTTGATCAGCCGGCACGGGGCCAAGGCCGTCGGCCTGAGCGGCAAGGACGGAGGGCTCATCCAGGCCAAGCCTTTCACGAAAGCCGAATGGGCCAAGAAGCTCGGGACAGACCTCGGCGACTGGGGCGAGGACGAGGACTACGGGCTCGTCGGCGATGTCCAGGCGGTGGACTCGTCCATCTTGAAGAACCTCCAGGCTTCCAACGCCATTCCTGTCATCGCGCCGATGGGCGTCGGCAAGGACGGGCGCACGTACAACATCAACGCCGATCTCGTCGCCGGCGCGGTCGCCGCGGCGCTGGGGGCGGAGAAGCTCATCGTCCTCACGGACGTCCGGGGCATCAAGGACGAGGACGGGAAGCTCGTCTCCACCCTGGCGCGCAAGGACGTGGCCCGGATGGTCAAGAAGGGCACGATCAGCGAAGGGATGCTGCCCAAGGTCCAGTCCTGCCTGAACGCGCTCGAAGGAGGCGTCAAGAAGGCGCACGTCATCGACGGCCGCACGCCGCACGCGATCCTCCTGGAGATCTTCACGGACAAGGGTATCGGGACGGAGATCGTCTCGTAGGACTTTCGCGATGGCGACGGCGTTGGCTGAGCAGACTGTCTCGGAACAGCGGATCACGGATCGGGTCAAGCGCTTCACTGTCCGCCTGACCATCTGCTTCATCATCGGGGTCAACGCCCTCTTTCTCCTGGGCCTGTGGGGCAGCGGGCTGGACCTGGATCGGATCTTCGCAGATCGGGACTTTTTCGATCCCATTCACGACGTCTGTCTGCGGATGGCCTGGTACAAGCCGGTCGGCGAGAAGGACCCGGTGCGGCTCTGCAAGGAATGGATCAACCTGGGCGATCCCTCCGGAAAAATCCACCAGAACCAGAAGGACATGGCGATCGTCAAAGGCACCGACGGCAAAGTGTACGCGCAAGAGGGCGCCGGCGACGGCCGCCTGGTCGCGCTCGTGGTCTTCGTCGTCGCGCTCGTGGCCGGCGGAATGTGGCTGCAACGCTACCTCATCGCGCGCTATCGTGCCCGTCTCTCCGCAACCGCCGACAAGAACGCGTGAAAGGTTTGATCCTGGCCCACGGAGGCGCGGGCGCGCGAGTCGTCACGGCCGACGGCCGCTTCGCCAACCGCCACACCACCCCCCGCATGTGCGCCGGTTACTGGGACGGCTCCGGCAAGCCGGTCGTGGGTGATCGGTTTCCCTGATCCATTAAAGTGGGAGGGGGCCCCACCAACGGTGCCCCTCCCACATCCACGGGCTCGAACCGGAACACTTTGGGATCGCGGACGTCCACCGTGCCCTTGATCCAGCGGACATCCGGCGTGCCGAAGGTCTCCACTCGGGTGAAGTTACCGATCCTCTGACCGTTCTGCGAGTCGAACATCGGCTGATCAAGGCGAAAGTGGTGGGTGTCTCCATGGACCAGCACCACCGGCTTGCCGAATGCCCGGACCTCCCGTTCCAGCGCGGCCAGAAGCGCGCCGTAAGGATTGCGCTTGGGCAAGGCTCCGGGGGAGGGAAACCTCGGATTGGCGTGGATAATGACCATCACCCCGCTCTTACCGCTCTCCGCGGCGAACCGGAACGACTCCCGCAGCCACGCCGCATTGGCCGCATTCCGTTCCTCGTACTCGCGCCGCTGGGCGATGTTGTTGTGGCTTCCGGGGACATTCAATCCGACGAAGAGCACGTTCCCATAGGACCAGCGGACGTTCTCACGGAATTTCCTGTAGCGGGGATCGTCGCCCTGACGGCTCAGCGGGAGGGTCCGCTTGCCCAGGCTCTCACGGCCCGACGTGAACAGCTCCCGCAGCTTGTCCAGCCGCTCGACCGGATCGTACCGGCCGGCCTCTTCGCGACGGCAATCCGTCCATTCGTTGTCGCCGAAAATAAAGACCAGGGGATGCTCCACGCTTTGGAATTGGTCACGCCGCCGCTGAAAGAGTTCGTCCGTGCACGGGCTGTGCCCGTTTTTGAAGTCCCCGTCGTGCACGACGAAGGCCAGTGTTGGATCGGCATTGAGCGCCGTGATCAGCTCTAGGAACCACCCTTCCTCCTCGTCGGTGTAGGGGATGTCGCCGAACAGCGCAAAGTGAAATGGGGCGGGCGGGTGCCCTTCCTGTCCATCGGCTGAAGCCGGGATGCTGTCCGCCGCGGACGCAGCAGACACGAGCATCGCGAGGACGGCCGGAACGAACCGCTTCCACAAAGACCGCACCGTTCAAGCAACCAGCAGGTCTGCAAACACGAAGCCGTCGCGTGCGACGATTTCGCCGCTTGTGATGGACAGCGGGCGGCGGAACATCGGGCCGTCGTAGGCGAAGGTGTGGAACTCGCCCCGTTCGCCGCAGGGATCAACGCCGGCCGGGAGGTCGGCCAGCAGTGCCGCATCGAATTCGCGGCCCGCGAATGAAGCCGGCAACTGCTTCGGGTCCACGCAGGTGAGCCGCGCCCGCAGACCCGCCGCCACCATGTCCCGCGCGAGCGCATCCGTCGGCAGGCCCCAGATCGGAAAGATCGGTGTCAGGCCGGTGCCGGCGAGCTGCTGCTCCCGGTAGCGGCGCACATCTTCCAGGAAGAGATCGCCGAAGGCCATCGCCGTGATGCCGGCGTCAAGCGCCCGTTTGACCGCCTTGTCCATCGCGGCCTCATAGTCCTGATTACTGCAGGGGCTCGGAATCGGGACTTGCCAGAGCGGCAGATCCACCGCCTCGGCCTGTGCTTGTAGCAGTGACAGCCGAACCGCATGCATGGCCACGCGCTCGTAGGCCTGGTTGACAGTCGTCAGCAACCCGACGACCTCGACTTCCCTGCGTTGCCGCAGCACATGGAGCGTCCAAGCGCTGTCCTTGCCGCTGCTCCAGCAGAGCAGCACTTTCGGGCGCGCGCTCATTTCGCCGTCGCTTTCTTCCAGACCCAGTACACGGGCATGCCCAGCAGAACGATGAGCAGGCCGGGCCAGGTGTACTGCGGCTTGTACCGCAGCAATTGGATCTCGATGAACAGCGCCATCACGATATAAACGGCGGGCAGGACGGGATAGCCCCACGTCTTATAGGGACGCGCCATCTCGGGCCTGGTCCGGCGCAGCACGAAAATCCCGCCGATCGTCAGGATGTAAAACAACATGACGGAGAAGATCAGAAAGTCGAGCAACTGCCCGTACGTGCCGGACAGGCACAGCAGGGAGGCCCATGCTCCTTGCACCAGCAGCGCCGGAGCCGGAGACAGATTGCTGTTCAGCGCCCCAACACCCGCGAAGAACAGGCGGTCCCGCGCCATGGCATAGTAGATGCGGGCGCCGGCCAGGATCAGGCCGTTGTTGCAGCCGAAGGTGGAGATCATGACGGCGAGGGCCATGATGACGCCGCCGGCTGGACCGAAGGCGACCTCAGCCACGGCGGTTGCGACGCGGTCCTCCGCGGCAAACTGGATCCCGCGGTCAAGTGCGGTCGCGCCGTCGCGCGCGCCCGCCAGGGGCAGCACGCAGAGATAGGCCAAGTTGGCCAGGAGATAGATCGCGATCACCAGGCCGGTGCCGAGCGCCAGCGAGCGCGGCAGGGTCCGCTCCGGCTCTTTCACTTCCCCCGCCACGAACGTCACGTTGTTCCAGGCGTCGGCGGCGAAGAGCGAGCCCACCATCGCCACGGCGATCAGCGTCACCACGCCCGCCCAATCGGCGTCGGGCCCCGCGGCGCCGGCGCCGCTCCCCCAGAACCGCCCGAAGTTCGCCGTCAGCGCCGAGTCCGTGGCGAACAGGAATCCCAGCGCAATCACGCCCACCAGGGCGCCCATCTTGGTCAGCGTGAAGATGTTCTGCACCAGCGCGCCGACATGAATGCCGCGCAGGTTGACCCACGTCAGGACCACGATGGACAGGATGGCTAACAGATTTTGCTGGTTCAGGCCGACCCTGTAGGGGCCAAGTTCCCCGAACCACAGGGAATAGGGCCCGAACGTGCCGATCTCCCAGAGCCAGGAGGCCGACGAGAACCAGGGAATCAGCACGCCGGTGAACTTGGCGAACGCGATCGCCACGGCGGCGATGGTGGCCGTCTGAATCACCAGCAACTGGGTCCAGCCGTACAGAAATCCCCACATCGGGCCTAACGCCTCGCGCAGGTAGACGTACTGGCCACCGGCCGCGGGCATCGCCGCCGCCAGCTCTCCGTAACAGAGCGCGCCGACCACGGTCATGAAGCCCGTGACGAGCCAGACCACCAGAAAGAGGCCGGGGCTCTGGACCAGCCGCGCGATGTCGGCCGAGACGATGAAGATGCCGGAGCCCACCATGGACCCGACGACGATCATGGTCGCGTCGAGCAGGCCCAGGCTTCGGGTGAGGGTCGCAGCGGCGGTCTGGCGCGTCTCAGCTTGCATCGGGTATAATCTCGTCGCCATGGTGAAGCTGCGCGATCACGAAAAGATGAAGGGCCTCTGGCCCCCGATATTCGAAGGGCCGCACAGCTTCTGGGACAAACATCATCCGGGGGGGGAGTGGGGCGATCTGCATCAGGTGAAATGGGTCGTGCCGGACCGGAAGGGAGAGTCCCCGTACATTAAGATCATCGTTCATTGGGACGAGGTGGACTTCCGGGGCGTGCTCACCGACGAGGACACCGCGTTCCTGAAGAAGGTCTATGAGGCGATGAAGAGCCGGGGGCTGAGAAAAACGCTCGAAGAGGTCGGAGACCTGCAAGTGGATTTTTAGCGTCCGGTCATTCCTTGGGAGGCTCGGCAGACTTTTTCTTCATGTGCACCACGTAGGCGATCACGATCCCGAGGACCGCCACCGCCACTCCGAACACGTTCCAGCCGATGACTTCCGACATGCGCCCTACCCCACAAATAGTCTTCGAAGTCTTTGAGGATAGCACAGGGCAGGATGCTTGAAAACCAGAATCTTGACAGCCTTCCGGACGGTTTCTATCCTGTGATCTATGGCGCTGATTTCGATTGAATCCCGCAAGGGCAAGCCGACGTGCGCGATCTGCGCGGCCGAGCGGGTCGAGACGGTCTCGACCCCAGCCGGACGGTTCGCGCTGTGCCCCGACCACGTGACCACGTTCGCCGCCCGCCGCCTGTCTCCCGAGGAACTGGCGCTGGTGATCCGGAAGAAGCAACCGCCGCCCGCCGCGTGGCAGCCCGCGTCCTGCGCCCTCTGCGCGAATCCCGCGGACCTCGTCTTGGACGAGCCGGAAGGGATCTTCGCCTTCTGCCAGCCGCATTTCATCCGGTACGTCCTCCTGGCCCTGCGCCCGCATGAGCATGCCCTCCTGGCGGGGCGCCTCACGCCCGACCAGTTTCTCGCCCGCCTCTCCTCCAAGTATTATTTTGACGGCCAGGCCGACCAGCCGTACATCGAGGACCTCGACGACCCGGCCTACTCGGTCACCACGCCGCTATGGGAGGGGTAGTGGACTCGCTCGCGCTGACGGACGACGTGCTGGCTCTCCGCGCCTGGCGGATGCCCGACATGATGGTGTACCAGCACACGGACGACGAATGGTGGCTCCCCACCCTCGACGACGCCGTCCCGCTGGTGCGCGTGAACCGCACGGGCACCGCGCTGCTCGCCGCGATGGACGGCCAGGCCACGGTCGGCTCGCTGCTCACGAAATTCAGCGGCCGGGTCTGCGGGGCCAACGGCGAGACGGGCCGCTGGTGCCTGGAGCACTGGTCTCTGCCCCGCTACGCCCTCTGTTACTTTGGCGCGGAGGTGCCGGCGAAAGACCGCGGCGAAGCCCGCTGGAGCCTGCTGCTCCTGAAGATTCGCGAGGGGTGGTCCGGCGAGTCTGGCTTCGAGGGCGAGCAGCACCTGTCGGACTTCCACACCCACGACATCGCGACGCAAAAGGACCATTTCGAAGTGATCGAGACCACCGTGTCGCATCTGTTCCGGGAACCGACCGAGGCGCTCGAAGGTCTCACTTATGGGCGCCTGCTCGCCCACAATTTCCGGAAGCTCGGCTGGTGGGCGCGAAAGCCTCGTGTCGTTCTGGAGGTCGGCGGCGGCCTCGGCTACGTGGCCCGCGACCTGGGCAGGGGACTCTCCCCGGAGGAGCGCGAGGGAGTCCGGTACGTCTTCATCGACATCACCCGCCCGTTCCTGGAATCCCAGCTCGCGCTGGGCAAGGAGGGCGGCTGGGACCCGACCGGCGTGCAAGCCAACGGCGAGTTTCTCCCTTTGAAAGACGCCAGCGTGGACCTGATCGTGGACAACGAGAACATGGCCGACATGACGCCGGTCCGGCTGTCCCGGCAGGAAGCAGAGTCAGGCAAGGGGAACACGCCGCTGCACCAGGAGGCGCTGGATTGGATCCGGCGGGCCGGGCTCTCCCTGGGCAAAGAGATGCCGGAGGAGTTCATCTTCAACCTGGGGCCGCTGCGCTTTCTCCGGGAAGTCTGGCGTGTGCTCAAACCGGGCGGACATGCATTCCTCGTGGAGTTCGGCATCGAGGAGGGCTGGTCCGCGCCCGTCAAGCTGCCGGGGCATACGGAATATGAAACGCATTTCGGCCATCTCCGGCAGGCCGCGCGCTGGCTGGGGTTCCAGGAGAAGTATGGCGCGCTGCCGCAGTTCCTCGGCATCAAGCCCGACACGCGCGTGCTCTGCACCGGCGCCGCGTACGCAATCCGGCGCTTCTGCGAGGCCGAGGGCAAACCGTTCGCCATCCGCGCCTATACGGAGGCGGAGTTCAAGCAGACCCTCGGCGACATGCTGCCGCGGCTGCTGGGCCACCACTATCATGAGATTTCCGACCCGGCGTGGTTCGGGCTGGGGGACTTCAAGGTGCTGCTGCTGGAGAAACCCGCCGCCGCGTCCCCGCCCAAGCCGCAGGTCAAAGACGTGAAGGGCTTCCGCTGGGGCGGGATGCGGTGAAGGCGGTCAGGCGGAGGTGGCGGCGGTGCGCCAGCGTTCGAGCTGGATGAGGTTCGCGGCCTTCTGATGGTCCGAGCAGTTCAGGCGGATCTGGCCGTCCCCGAACGGCGCTTGGACAAATTCGCAGTGATGCGGCGCGGCGGGATTGTCGTGGACGTTGGCCCGAAAGTAGGTGCAGGTGACGCACATCTGGCTGACGGCGGTCTCCTTGCGTTCCTGCAGCGTCACGATGAGCCGGACGA
Source organism: uncultured Nitrospirales bacterium (assembly GCA_964568195.1). Taxonomy (GTDB): domain Bacteria; phylum Nitrospirota; class Nitrospiria; order Nitrospirales; family NS-4; genus SCTG01. The sequence goes on from CAZMPH010000006.1 coordinate 25,528, forward strand.
GCGCGCGATGCAGATCGATCTGCTGGGCCGGCGGGAGCGTCTGGATGATCGGCACGAGCAACTCCGTCCACTTAGAGGCCTCGTTGGCCGCTTCTTCCCCCTTGGGCGTGAGCTTCACGTAGAGCTTGTCCAGCACCCGCTTCCGCCGCTCTTTCCGAACGAGCTTCTTACGGGCCAAAACCTGAATGGTCAGACAGGCCGTCACTTTGCTCACGCCGAGATCGCCGGCGAGCTCCGGCAACGTCTTCCGCTTCTCCGGATGGTGGCTCAACGACAGGAGGACCTGGCCCTGGGTGGGCGTCAAGCCTTTGCTCCACGCCTCTCCCCACGCCTGCTGGCGGATGACCTTCGCGATCTTGGACAGGCCGTCCACAATCCGCGAGGCCGGAGGAAACGTCGTGAAATCCGGCGGTGATTCCTGCGTGTTCATCAGTGCGCCTTACCTAACCTAGATTAATCCAGTCGGAAACCCTGCCGTTCGCTACCATAACACAGATCGCAGCCTTTGATAAGGTAGCCGTCAAGGCAGAATCGCGATAATGCGGACGGGGCCGCCGGTGCCCCCTCTGATCTTCATCGGGAGCGCGATGAGGGTGGCCCCCTTCGGCGGCAGCTTGTCCAGGTTCGCGACATTCTCCAGGGCGTAGCGGTCGGCGCCGTTCAGGATTTGGTGGGCGATGAAATCCCGTGACGGGCCGTGGTCGATGCTGGGCGTGTCGATCCCCACCCCGTCGATCGCGCGTTCCTTGACGAGAAACTCAGCCGCCTCTTTCGAGAAGCCAGGAAAGTGCAGCGTCTTGGGATCGCCGGGGGTGTCGCTGCCGAGGTAGCGCTGCTTATCTGGCCAATAGCGTCCCCATCCCGAGCGCATCAACACAATCGCCCCTTCGGGGATGCGGCCGTGACGGGACTCCCACGCCTGCAGATCGTTCACCGTCAAGCGATAATCGCGGTCTCGGGCGGCCGCCTGCGTCACGTCCACCACCACCGCCGGCCCCACCAGGCGCGCGATCGGTATCTCGTCCACAGCGCTCTGTCCTTTGCCGAAGTGAATGGGCGCGTCAATATGGGTCCCGCCGTGTTCGGACATGGCGAAGTTCCCGGAAGCGTACCAGTACCCGCCGGCGGTCATTCCCCAATCGGTCTTCTCCCATTGAAAGGGTTTGTTCGTGGGCCAGGCGATGGTCCGCTCATCGAACGGGTAGGTGAGGTCTATGAGCTTCCGCTCGTCGAGCTGCGCGGAAACCGGCGCGGCAGAAGCGAGCACCGCTCCAGTGAGAAACAACAGGACTCGCCGGATCATCGCAATTCATCCTTCATTGCAGTAGAGGTCACGCCGGCGGGAATCGGGTGATCGTGACCGGCGCGTGATCCAAGCGCGGGCCGTCCGGCGTATAGCGGCAGAGCTGGTGCGTGAGCCAGCGCGCGTCGTCGCGCTTGGGAAAGTCGGAGCGGTAGTGCGCGCCGCGTGATTCCTCCCGCGCCAAGGCCCCCGCCACGACGGCCTCGGCCAGTTCGACCAGCGACCCCAGCTCCAGGGCGGAGATGAGGTCGGTGTTAAAGGCCCTATCATTATCCTCCACTCGGACGCGTTCGGCACGAACTTTCAGCGCCTGTATCGAAGCCAGCGCCTCGGCCATCCTGTCCCGCGTCCGGACGAGTCCGAGATGGAGGGCCAGTACCTTGCCCAACTCCTCGCTGACCTGCCAGGGCCGCTCCGGTCCGTTGCTTTTCAGCAGCCCGGTGATCCGCGCCTGCTCGCGCCGGAGCAGGCCGGCGGCGCCGGCCGGCGGCGGCGCGGTCCGCGCATATTCGGAAGCCTGCGTGCCGGCTCTCCGGCCGAAGACGAT
>CAZMPH010000006.1:27387-34849 GCA_964568195.1 uncultured Nitrospirales bacterium
GATGGTTTCCAGCAGGGAGTTTCCCCCCAACCGGTTCGCCCCGTTGATGCTCACGCAGGCGCACTCGCCGGCGGCGTACAGGCCGGGGACCGTGGTCCCGCCCCAGACATCGGTCTTGATGCCGCCCATCACGTAATGGGCCCCCGGCCGCACCGGGATCGGGGACTCGACAGGGTCCACGCCGGCGAAGTCCTGCGAGAGCTGCCGGATCTGCGGAAGCCGCTCCAGGATGCGCTCCCGACCCAGATGGCGCAGGTCCAGCAGGATGCAGCCGTCCACGCCGCGCCCTTCGGCGATCTCCGTCCCTATCGCCAGCGAGACGGTGGCCCGCGTGGCCAGCTCCATCTGCTCCGGCGCGTAGCGCTGCATGAACCGCTCGCCCAGGGTGTTCAGCAGGTAGCCGCCCTCGCCGCGCGCCCCTTCGGTGATGAGGATGCCCGTGCCCTTCAGCGTGGTCGGGTGGAACTGGATAAACTCCATGTCCATCAGCGGCGCGCCGGCCCGGTAGGCCATGCTCATGCCGTCCCCCGTGTTGATGACGGCGTTGGTACTGGTGAGATAAATGCGGCTGCAGCCGCCGGTGGCCAGGATGACGGCCTTGGCGCCGATGGCGTGCAGGCCTCCGTTCAGGATGTCCCACGCGATGACGCCGCGGCAGGCGCCGTCCTCGACGATGAGCGCCGTGACGTACCATTCCTCGTAGACGAACACCTCCCGCTTCAGGAGCTGCTCGTACATCGCGTGCAGAAGCGCGTGGCCGGTGCGGTCCGCGGCGTAGCAGGCGCGCGGGAATCCGGCGCCGCCGAACGGGCGCTGGGCGATCCGCCCCTGCGCGTCGCGGCTGAAGATCACTCCCATGCGTTCCAGTTCGCGGATGTCGTCGGGCGCCTCGCGGCACATGACCTCGATGGCGTCCTGATCGCCGAGCCACAGGCCGCCCTTCGCGGTGTCGTAGGCGTGCTTCTCCCAGGAGTCGTCCGCGCCCAGGGCCGCGTTGATGCCGCCCTGCGCCGCGACAGAATGGCTGCGCACGGGATGCACCTTAGAGATGACGGCGACGTCGAGCCCGGGCTGCGCCGCCACGGCCGCCCGCATTCCGGCCAAACCGGCGCCGACGATCAGGATGTCATGGACTTTGTCCGGCGTTTCCTTCATGTGCACACATGATTACCCTACCCTCCACCCTCTTGGCAAACGAATCCAGCCGTGTTAATCTTCGAGAGTGAGCATCCTTGCCAGCCACCCATGATGCAGCCCTTCCCGTCCACCGATCAGTTCGTCCACCGCCATCTCGGCCCGACGGACGCCGACATCCAGGAGATGCTGGCGACCCTCGGCCTGCAATCGCTCGATGCCCTGACTGACGCGACCGTGCCGGAAGAGATCCGGATGCGCAAGCCCGTGGCGCTCGATCCGAGCATGGGCGAGCACGACGCCCTCGCGAAGCTGCGCGTCCTGCACGACCGGAACCAGGTCTTTCGCTCGTTCATCGGCATGGGCTACTACGACTGCATCACCCCGCCCGTCATCCAGCGGAATATCTTAGAAGGTCCCGGCTGGTACACGCAGTACACGCCCTACCAGGCGGAGATCGCGCAGGGGCGGCTGGAGGCGCTGCTGAACTACCAGACCATGGTCGCCGACCTGACCGGACTGCCGCTCGCCAACGCATCGCTGCTGGATGAAGGGACGGCGGCGGCCGAGGCGATGATGATGTGCCTGCGCGTCAAGGGCGGCGAGAAGAAGGGCTTCTTCGTCGCGCAGGACTGCCATCCCCAGACCATCGCGGTGATGCAGACGCGCGCCGAGCCCTTCGGGATCACCGTGCACGTCGGACCGCCCGAGACGATCGATTTCCAGCGCCAGGACCTCTTCGGCGTCCTGCTGCAGTACCCGGCCACGGACGGCGTCGTCCGCGACTACACGGACGCGATCGAACGGGCCCATGCGGCTGGCGCGCTGGCAGTGGTCGCCACCGACCTGCTCGCACTCACATTGCTGCGCCCGCCTGGTGAGTTCGGGGCCGACATCACGATCGGGTCGAGCCAGCGCTTCGGCGTGCCGCTCGGCTTCGGGGGGCCGCACGCCGCGTTCCTCTCGACGAAGGACAAGTACAAGCGCCAGCTGCCGGGCCGCATCGTCGGGGTGTCGAAGGACGCCGCCGGGAAGCCGGCCTTCCGCCTCTCCCTGCAAACGCGCGAACAGCACATCCGCCGCGACAAGGCGACCAGCAACATCTGCACGGCCCAGGTGCTGCTGGCCGTGATGGCCGGCATGTACGCGGTGTACCACGGGCCCGAGGGGCTGAAGCGGATCGCCCAGCGCGTGCACGGCCTGGCGGCCACGCTCGCTGAGGGATTGAGCCGGCTCGGCTGCCGCGTCGGCAACGAGCCGTTCTTCGACACGATCCGCGTGCAGCCGAACGGCCGGCCCGCGGACCACATCCTCAAATCGGCGAACGACCGCCGCATCAACCTCAGACTGTTCGACGACGGCTCGCTTGGCATCTCCCTCGACGAGATCACGACGGTCGCGGAGGTCCAGACGCTCTTCGAAATCTTCGCCGGCGGGCAACCCGTTCCTTTCACAGTCTCGGACCTGGCCGGCCAGGTGAACCTCGGCTACACGCCGGCGCTGGCCCGGACCAGCAAGTACCTGACGCACGAGGTCTTCAACCGGTATCACTCCGAGCACGAGATGCTGCGGTACATCCACCGCCTGCAGGCGCGGGACCTCTCGCTGGCCCACTCGATGATCCCGCTGGGCTCCTGCACGATGAAGCTCAACGGCACCGCGGAGATGATCCCGGTCACCTGGAAGGGATTCAGCCGCATCCACCCCTTCGCGCCCGCCGAGCAGACGCGCGGGTACGCGGAACTCTTCATGCAGCTCGAGGGCTGGCTGGCGGAGCTGACGGGCTTCTCGGCGGTATCGCTCCAGCCGAACGCCGGCTCGCAGGGCGAGTACGCCGGCTTGATGGTCATCCGGGCCTACCACAAGTCCCGCGGCGACGGCCGGCGCGACGTCTGCCTGATTCCGGTGTCGGCGCACGGCACCAACCCGGCCAGCGCGGCCATGGCCGGGATGACGGTGATCCCCGTGGGCTGCGACGATCGCGGCAACATCGACGTCGCCGACCTCGAGGCCAAGGCCAGTGAGCACCGGGACAGGCTGGCCGCGCTGATGATCACCTATCCCTCAACGCACGGCGTGTTCGAGGAAGGCGTCCGGCGCGTCTGCCGGATCGTGCACGACCACGGCGGCCAGGTGTACATGGACGGCGCCAACATGAACGCCCAGGTCGGGCTGTGCCGGCCGGGCGACATCGGGGCCGACGTGTGTCATCTCAATCTCCATAAGACCTTCTGCATCCCGCACGGCGGCGGCGGGCCCGGCATGGGCCCGATCGGCGTGGCCGCGCATCTTGCGCCGTTCCTGCCGGGGCACCCGGTGACGCATCTGGGCGGTACGCAGTCCATCGGGCCGATCTCCGCCGCGCCGTACGGCAGCCCGAGCGTCCTGACGATCTCGTGGGTCTACATCGCGCTGATGGGCAGCGACGGGCTGACCAAGGCGACGCAGGTCGCGATCCTCAACGCCAATTACATGGCCAAGCGGCTGGAGAAGCACTTCCAGATTGTGTACACCGGCAAGCAGGGATTCGTGGCCCACGAATTCATCCTCGACCTGCGGCATTTCAAGGAGAGCGCCGGCGTCGAGGTGATGGACGTCGCCAAGCGGCTGATGGACTACGGCTTCCATGCCCCGACGGTGTCCTGGCCGGTGCCGGGAACCCTGATGATCGAGCCGACGGAGAGCGAATCGAAAGCGGAACTGGACCGGTTCTGCGACGCGATGATCGCGATCCGGGGCGAGATCCAGGAGATCGTCGAGGGGCGCATGCCGCGCGACAACAACGCGCTCAAGAACGCGCCGCATACGGCCCAGGCCGTGACGGCCACGGACTGGAAGCATCCGTACAGCCGCGAGCAGGCGGCGTTCCCCGCCCCGTGGGTGCGCGACTACAAGTTCTGGCCGGCCGTCGCGCGCATCGACGACGCCTACGGCGACCGCCACCTCGTCTGCACCTGCCCGCCGATGGAGAGTTACTCAAGCTAGGGGACTGGCTACTTTTCTAGGCCCCATCAGAAAAGTAGCCGGTCCCCTTTTTTCGTGCAAATCTAACGCTTAGGGACGCCCGATGCAGAAAAATGAAACCATCGCCAAGGCCTTGGCCCTTCTGGAACACATCGAGATCTACCGTCTCGTCGAACAACGCAAGCGGAAGGGATCTGGCAAGCGTATCTCCCTTGATGCCCTCCTGAAGAAGCATAGGATCACAGCATAGTGGCAGAAACGATGACTGGCACCTTTATCTTACGCCAGGTCGGGTGAGAAGGAGTTTGCGATGCCAAAACTGATCTGGAAGTTGTCACGCGTACTCATCGTCATGAGTGTTGCGATCAGTAGCGCCTCTCTCTTCGGATGCGCCTCCCGTACGCCCCCGCCCCCCGAGCGGTCCACGAGCGAAATCAAGCGCGACGCGGACCGGGCTTTCGAGAAGATGAAACAGGAAGAGCGCGAGTACCGCGGCGAAGGCGGCTCACCTGCCCGCTAAGCCTGACGGGTCCTGTCGCCGACCACCTCCACCGGCTTCACACTTTCGCGCTCCAGGCGGTGGCGGGCCTCCGGTCCGCGCCACCCGTCAGAAGTGAGCTTTCGAAAGTAGATTCCACGTGAACATCGACGAAAGGTATTTATACAGGGATCAGAAAGGGGGTCAGGCACCTTTTTCGCAGACGAAGAAATGAGCCAGACCCCTGTTCTAACCTTGCTGCAAGCGGGCGCGGACGAGGTCGCTGAGCTGTTTGCCGTCCACGGCTTGGCCGGCGAGCTTTGCCATCACCGCTTTCATGACCTTGCCCATGTCCTTCGCCGTGACCGGGCCGGTCTCTCGGAGGACGCTCTCAACCACCCGAACAATTTCTTCCTGCGACAGCACTTTCGGCAGGTAGCCCTCGATGATGACGATCTCTTTCAGCTCCTTGTCGGCAAGGTCCTGGCGTTTCCCTTTTTGGTATTGTTCGGCCGCTTCCTTCCGCTGCTTGACGAGGGTCATCAACACGCGGCTCATCTCGGCCTCGTCCAAGGCCTTCTTCAGCTCGATCTCTTTATTCTGTAAGGCCGCCTTGACCATGCGAATCGCATCCATGCGGAGCTGATCCCGAGCCTTCATGGCCATCTTCAGATCGTCGGACAAGCGATCAGTTAAAGACATGGCTTTCTCACTTTCCGAGCAGCCCCTTGAGCCCTTCGACCGCCTTTGAGCCGGACTTTTCCGCCTCGCTGCCGATGCTCTTGGCCGCCTCGCTGCCGATGCTTTTGACCGCTTCCTCCGCCCCCCTGGAGACTGATTGCACCACCGACTTGTTGATGGCCGCGAAGACTTCCGTGGCGGCCGTCTGGACCGTTACCCCGCCCGAGTCCTTCCCGATGTCCTTGAGATAGATGTCCGGCATCGAGACCGTCGTCTTCCCCTTGAGCATGGAGGTGCTCGCATTGAGCTGAGCGTTCTTCACGGTGAAATGATTGATCTGGACCTTCTTCTGAGTCGGATCCTTCTTCGGCGATTTCGACTCGGCGGCGTCTTTCGGCGTAACGGATTTACCGAACGCCGTCACGTTCTCCTGGATCTTGCTGATGTTGCTGCCGGACGAGCTGCCCTCATACGTGATCTCCGGGCCGTCGATCAGAATTTCCTCGATGACGAGCTTGTTCGACAGGGCGGTCTTCAAGTCCACCTTGACCTTGGCGTCCGCGAGCTTGAACGAGCGCTCGGTCTGGAAACCCGGCGGATTGCCGACCACCAGCCCTTTGAGACGCGCTTGCCCGGAAAGGAGGGACAGGCTCACGCCGTCGAGCTTCACGGCAGTCCCGGTGATTTTCGGCCCCACGGCTTCCACTCCTGCCTTGATCATTGAATCCAAGTAAAAACTGAGCACTGCCACCGCAGCGACGATGAGCAGAATGGCGATAACGCCGACTTTTATCAGAGTCTTCATGGTCACTCCTCCTCTCCGATGTTCTCGCCGAGGATCTGCAGGTACACGCACTGCAGGCCCACAATGGTCTTCGCGTCCTTGATGACCCCTTCCCGGATCATGGTCATGGTCTTCTCCAATGGGAACTCCGCGATCTCCAATACCTCGTCATGCCCCAGGTTCTGTTTGCCCTTTTGAAGTTGCGTCGCCTTATAGATATGGATCACCTCGTCGGTAAAGCCCGGCGTCGTGTAGGCGCTCGTCACGTGTTCCAATACTCCGGCCTTATAGCCGATCTCTTCCTCCAGTTCTCGATTGGCGCAGTCGCGCGGGTCCTCGCCGGGATGGAGCTTGCCGGCCGGGATCTCGTAGATATAGCCGCCGACCGCGTGCCGGTACTGCCGGATCAGAATGACGGTCCGTTCATCCTTCATCGGCACGACCGCCGCCGCGCCGGGATGGTGGATGACTTCCAGCTCCACCGTGGCCCCGTTGGGCAGCGTCACCGTTTCCAGGTTCAGGTTGACGATCCGGCCCTTGTAAATATTCTTGTTCATGTCGCGTTCACTTCCGTTTGTAGAACGGCAGTTTGACCACCACGGCCTGGTGCTGGCGCCCCCGGATGTCGATCTGGAACTGCGCGCCGGGCTCGCTGAACTTCGCCGGCACGTAACCCAGGCCGATCCCTTTCTGCAGGCGCGGCGAGAGATTGCCGCTGGTGACGACGCCGATCTCCTGCCCGTCCGCGAAGATTTTCATTTCGTGGCGGGGCACGCCTTTCTGGAGCAGCTCGAACGCCACCAGCCGCATCGCCGGGCCCTTTTTCTTTTGCTCGAGCAGGGCCTGGCTGCCGATGAACTCGCCCTTCGTGAAGTCCACCGCGAAGGCGGCGCCCGCTTCCAGTGGCGTGGTCTGCTCGTCGATGTCGTTGCCGTACAGCAGGTACCCCACTTCCAGACGCAGCAAGTCGCGCGAGCCCAGGCCGCAAGCCTTGATGCCGGCCTTCTCGCCGGACTCCATCAGGCCCTCCCACAGGGCCTCGGCCTTGTGCGACGGGACGTACAGCTCGTAGCCGACCTCGCCCGTGTAGCCGGTCCGCGACACGATTCCACGAACGCCGATGACGTCGGTCTCCACGCACTGCCTCGGCTTGAGGGCGTCGGGCGCTACGGGGCACACCGCGCGCAGGATCTCCTGCGATTGCGGCCCCTGCAGCGCGATCTGGGCCATCTCGTCGCTCTCGTCGCTGAGGCGCACGTCCCCCTGCGGCGCCTTCTGGAAGAGCCAGGAGACGATCTTCTCGCGGTTCGAGGCATTGACGCAGATGAGAAACCGCGTGGCGCCCAGCCGCTAGACGAAGATGTCGTCCTTGATGTCGCCGGCGTGATTGCAGACCATCGAATACTCCGCCTTGCCGGCCG
>CAZMPH010000007.1:0-27179 GCA_964568195.1 uncultured Nitrospirales bacterium
GCGCCCGCATCGTGCAGACGCTCCCGTTCCATCCGGCGGTCAGCGAAATCATCCGCCACCATCACGAGCAATACGACGGGGCCGGCTATCCGGACGGCCTCAAAGGCGAAGAGATCCCGTATCTCGCGCGAGTCGTATCCCTTGCCAATGTGTTTGATGACCTGACCGCCCAGCAGCCCGACCGAGATCCCCTCTCCATCGAAGACGCCAGGACGTTTGTCCAGCGGCAGGCCGGGACTCTGTTCGATCCGGTACTGGCCGAGATGTTCGTAAAGGTGATCGGGTAGGACTGTCTTCTACTTCGTTTCCTGCCAGCTCCGCACGCGGCGAGACTGCAGCACCCCGTCAATCTTCTCGATGGCCTTCACCACGCGGTCCACGTGCGTCGTGTTCTGCACTTCCACGATGAAATCGAGTACGGCCTTGCGGTCTTCCCTGGTCGTGATCTCGGCCCGGCTGATGTTCGCCTCGGCATGGGTGATGGCCGCCGACACGTTCGCCAGCATCCCCGGCTTGTCGAGGGTCAAGACGGAGATCTTGACGGACACCGTGGCCAGGTGCGCCATGTCCCAATCCACCTCCACCAGCCGCGCCTTGTCATAGTCGAGCGCGTCCAGGTTGGGACAGTCCGCCGTGTGAATCGTCAATCCGCGGCCGCGGGTGATGTAGCCGATGATCCGGTCGCCCGGCACAGGGCCGCAGCACCGGGACAGATGCATCATCAGGTCGTGGACGCCCTTGACCTTGACGCCCTTTTCCTCGACCGCGGCGCGCTTCGCGACCGTCTTCTCATCCACTTCAGCGACGGTTCCCGCGACGGCAGACCGCTCATTGTCGGCGGCACAGAGACGGTTGGCGACGTGGATGGCGGACACGCGGCCATAGCCGATGGCCGTGAACAATTCGTCCGGACCCGGCAGGCCTGACTCCCTGGCGGCGTCCTGGATGCGGGACGTCTTGAGCAGCGGCCCCAGGGCGGCATTGTGGCGGCGGAGCTCCCGTTCCAGCAGCCGCTTGCCGATCTCCAGGCTCCGTTTGGCTTCTTCCACGCGGAGCCAATGCTTGATCTTGTTCTTGGCCCGTGCGGTCTTGACGAACTTCAGCCAGTCCCGATGGGGCACCTGACTGGGGGACGTCGAGACTTCGACCGTGTCGCCGCTTCGGAACTGATACTTGAGCGGCACCATCTTGCCGTTGACCTTGGCCCCGTTGCAGTGGTCGCCGATCTCGGTATGGATGGCGTATGCGAAGTCGATCGGCGTCGAGCCCTTGACCAGCTCCTTGACCGCGCCCTTGGGCGTGAACACGTAGACGACGTCCGAATAGAGATCGAGCTTGACCGACTCCATGAACTGCCGGTTGTCGGTCAGGTCCTGATGGGACTCGATGAGCTGGCGCAGCCACGTGAAGACGCGCTTCTCCGCCTCGTCGATCTCGCCATGCTCCTTGTACGTCCAGTGCGCCGCGATGCCCTCCACGGCGACGCGGTGCATCTCCTGCGTCCGGATCTGGAACTCCACGTGCTCGCCCTTCGGCCCGGCCACGGTGGTGTGCAGCGACTGGTAGTGGTTGGACTTGGGCACACCGATGTAGTCCTTGAAGCGGCCCGGTACCGGCCGCCAGAGCGAATGAATGACGCCCATGATCGCATAGCAATTCATCTGGGTGTCGGTGATCACCCGGATGGCGGTGAGGTCATAGACCTCATCGAAGGAGACCCCTTGCCGTTCCATCTTCTGGTAGATGGAGTAGAGATGCTTGGAGCGACCGACGAGCTCGCCGGCGAGCCCATGCTCCGCCAGCTTGGCCCGCACGACCCCGATGACCTCCTGGATGTATTGCTCCCGCTCCTCGATCTTCTTCTGCACCCGTTCGGCCAGCGCCGCGTAGACGTCTGGCTTCATGGCCTTGAAGCAGAGGTCCTCCAGCTCCGACTTCATCCAGCCGATCCCGAGGCGGTTCGCCAGCGGCGCGTAGATCTCGAGCGTCTCCTGGGCGACCTTCTGCTGGTGCGCCGCGTTCAGATGCTCCAGCGTGCGCATGTTGTGCAGGCGGTCCGCCAGTTTGATCAGGATGACCCGGATGTCGTCGGCCATCGAGATCAGCATCTTGCGGAAGTTCTCGGCCTGCTTTTCTTCGTAGCTTTTGAAGTGGATCTGGCCGATTTTCGTGACGCCGTCTACGAGGCGGGCCACGTCCTTGCCGAACGCCTCCTCGACCTGCGCCTGCGTGCAGACCGTATCCTCGACCGTATCGTGGAGGAGTCCGGCCACAATGGCCGGCACGTCCAGCTTCAAGGCCGCCAGGACCTCGGCGACGGCCAGCGGATGCTGCAGGTAGGGTTCGCCGGAGCGGCGGACCTGGCCTTCGTGCGCCCGCGCCGAGAAATCGTACGCCTTCCGGATCGCGTCCACCTGTGCGCCTGGATTGTAGCGCTGGACCCGCTCGATCAGGTCGTGAATGCTGGTTGCGGTGGTGGACGCCATACTTTCGCCTTAGCCGTTCACGCTGGCCCGCACGTCTTTCAGGCGGAGCTGGACCCGCTCCGTGCCGTTCCAGACATTGACGTCGAGGGCGCAGGCGACATCAATCGGCTCGGACCGGGACATCCCGCGCGACTCCAAGGACCCCATCTTGAAACCGATCGCATCGAGCCGTGGGCCGCTCCGGCCCGTAACGGCCAGTTTGAGATGGTTCGTCCCGACGATCCTCGCCGACGCGACCCGGAGATTTCTCAGCACCAGCGTGGGCTCCGGATTGCCCGAGCCGAACGGTCCCAGCCGCCCCAATTCCCGGACCGCAGCCGGCGAAAACCCGCGAGGCTCCACCTCGGCATCGCAAATCAGTCGGGGGCGCGAGGCCGGACTGCTGAGCGGCCCCTGCATGGCTTCCGCAAGACGAGTTCGAAACTCCGGGATACGGTCCTCGCGAATCGTCAGGCCGGCGGCCGCCGCATGCCCCCCGAATGCGTCGAGAGAATCCCGGCATTGCGCGATCGCCTCGAACACGTTGATTCCCGCAATACTGCGGGCCGAGCCTCTCCCGATGCCGTCATCGTTCAGGGCAATGAGAATGGCCGGCCGATGAAACCGTTCCACGAGCCTGGCCGCGACGATCCCGACGACGCCTTGATGCCAGCCCCGTGATGCCAGCACGATCGGGCCGCTCGGCGCCGCTTCGGCCGCCTGGATGGCCTCGGCGACGATCCCCTCTTCAACACGCTGCCGCTCCTGGTTCAGCCGGTTGAGCAGACCGGCCAGCTCCGCGGCCTCCCGGTCGTCTTCCGTCAACAGCAACCGCACTGCGTCGGTCGCATCCCCAAGGCGGCCCGCGGCGTTGATCCTGGGAGCCAGCGTGAACCCGACCGTCCCGACCCCACATTCTCCATCAATGCCGGCCGCCGCCTTGAGGGCCCGGATGCCCGGACGGGCGCCCCGTGAAAGCAATCGGAGACCCCGCCGGACCATGGTCCGGTTCTCCTCCTGAAGCGGCGCGACATCGGCGATCGTCGCGAGCGCGACCAAATCCAGATGGGACTCCGGATCCGACTCCGCCGATCCATATTTCGCGCGGTAGGCCGACGCGACCTTGTAGGCGAGCCCTCCGGAACAGAGCCCCGAGAACGGGTATCCCGAGTCGGGCCTACAGGGATTCAAGATCGCGAGGGCGGGCGGCAGGGTTTCTCCCGGCAGGTGATGATCCGTCACGATGACGTCCATCCCCAGGGACTGCGCCAGCGCGATCTCGTCAACCGAGGAGGTTCCGCAGTCGGCCGTGATCAGGATGGAGACGCCGGACGCGGCGATGCGCCTGACGGCGTCGGCGTTGAGTCCGTATCCTTCCTTGATGCGATTCGGGATATAGCAGTCGGCGGAGAGGCCCAGCCCTCTCAGAAAGCTCAGATAGAGGCTTGTGGCGGAGGCTCCGTCCACATCGTAGTCCCCGTACACGAGGACCCGCTCACGGCCTCGGACGGCGCGGTGCAATCGGTCCACCGCCTGTTCCATCCCTGTCAACAGAAAGGGATCGGGAACCGGCGACTCCGCCCCGTCAAGAAACGCCCGGGCCGCCTCCGGCGTTCGGCGCCCCCTCGCCGCCAGGACGGCGGCGGTGAGGTCCCGCAGGCCGAGCGTGTCGGCCAGCATCCGGCAGACCTCGGGATCGGAAGGCCGAATCACCCATTCCCTGAGCACCGGAGCGGGCACGTTGTCTCCTTGGGAAAGACGTGAACAACCGCATAAACGCCTGTCAGATCATAGTCTAGGGAGACACCCTTGTCAAACCGACGAATCGGCAAACGTAAGGGTAATCGTCTAGCACATTCCAGGCGTCGGGAGGCGGGTTGAACTCAGGAAGCGGCTTTGGCGGGAAGCACCTTGAAGCGGACCGTGCCGATCGGATCCATATCCGAGCCGCCTGTCCCCGTGAAGATCTGGACCTTGTAGTCCCCGACCGGCCAGCCGGTCGAGGGGCGTTTCAACGAGATATAGCCCGATTCATCCTCGGTCATGAGCAGCATGGCATCGGTTCCGAGCACCTGGTTGGCCGGCACCCCTTCCCCTTTTTCAACGACCCAGCGGCCGTAGACCTTGAACTCGCTGTCGTGTTGATGCAGTTGAAAGACGACGAAGATCTCGGGAACGTCGGCGGAAAAGGTTTCGCTCGGCTTGACGGGAATAATTTGAAAACTGCGGGCATTGCCCATGACCATTTCATGGCCGTGGGCCGCGACGATCAGGGAGAACAACCCTTCCGGATGCCGATCCTCATAACCGGCCTTCTCGCCGGGAGTGGACGGAAGAGACGCGGACTGGGAAAAGGACGGGAGGGGCAGAACAAAAAGGGCGACGAAGGAGAAGAAGAGCGCTCTCACTCCCCCCCCTTCTGCACGTAATTCTTGATGAACTCTTCGGCGTTCTCTTCCAGGACGTCGTCGATCTCGTCCATCACCTTATCCATATCTTCCTTGAGTTTCTTGCCGGTTTCGACGACCTTCGTGCTCGCCTTGGCTTCGTCCTTGGGCTGCGCGCCTCCCCGTTTGGCGTCTGACTTTTTCTCCTGTTTCTCCATAATGGCCCTCCTTCACCCGGTCGCGCCGGACGATTCCGGTGGGTGTCTCACTGCGCGACCGAAATTCAGCATACCCCACGTCCGAAAGGCACGTCAAGGCTGAGCGCGCAAGACTAGACGATCAACGATACAATCAGCAACGCGACGATGTTGATGACCTTAATCATCGGATTGATGGCCGGACCGGCCGTATCCTTGTACGGATCACCGACCGTATCGCCGGTGACGGCGGCTTTATGCGTCTCGCTTCCCTTCTTGCCCTGCTCCTCGATGTACTTCTTGGCATTGTCCCACGCGCCGCCGCCGCTGGTCATGGAGATGGCGACGAAGAGGCCGGTCACGATCGTCCCGACCAGCACGCCTCCAAGGGCGATGGGCCCGAGGATGAAGCCCACCAGAATGGGCGACAAGACGGGGATCGCCGCAGGAACCATCATCTTCTGGATCGCCGCCTTCGTCACGATATCGACGCAGGTTCCATATTCCGGCTTGCCGGTCCCTTCCATGATGCCCTTGATCTCTCGGAACTGGCGGCGGACCTCGCTGACGACCTCGCCAGCGGCGACGCCCACCGCCTTCATGCACATCGAGGCGAAGAGATACGGCAACATGCCGCCGATGAACAGCCCCACCAGGACCTGGGGGTTCGACAGATCAAAACCGCTGGAGACTCCATGTCCGCGCACCTCTGCCACTTTCCGGGCGAACTCGGCGAACAGTACGATGGCCGCCAGACCGGCCGACCCGATCGCGTAGCCTTTGGTGACGGCTTTGGTGGTGTTGCCCACCGCGTCCAGCGGGTCTGTGATGTTCCGCACGTCCTTCCCCAGATGGGCCATCTCGGCGATCCCTCCGGCGTTGTCGGTGATCGGGCCGAAGGCGTCGATGGCGACCACGATGCCGGCCATCGACAGCATGGACACCGCCGCGACCGCAACTCCGTAGAGATCCGCCAGCGCGTGGCTGCCCATGATGGCCGCCGCGATCACCACCACCGGCCACGCCGTCGACTGCATGCCGACCGCCAGTCCCGCAATAATGTTTGTGGCATGGCCCGTCTCGCTGGCCTTTGCAATCTCCTGGACCGGGTTGAAACTCTTGGAGGTGTAGTAGTCGGTGATGAACACCAGCGCGATGGTGACCGCCAGGCCGACGAGGGCACAACCGTAGTACGCCGCACCGCTCACGCCGCCGACTCCGTCCATGAGCCACGTCGTGGCCGGATAGAACGCCACCGCAGCGACGCCCCCGGCCCAGAACAATCCCTTATACAGAGCCCCCATGATGCTGCCGCCCTCGTTCGCCTTGACGAACCAGATACCGATAATCGTGGCAAAGATGGTGATCCCGCCCAGCAGCAAGGGATAGACCAGCGGTTCGGGCGCGCCTTTGAAAATGGTAAAGCCGAGGACCATCGCCGCCACGGTCGTCACCGCGTAGGTCTCGAACAGATCGGCGGCCATGCCGGCGCAATCGCCGACGTTGTCACCGACGTTATCGGCGATCACGGCGGGATTCCGCGGATCGTCTTCCGGAATGCCCGCTTCGACCTTCCCGACCAGGTCGGCGCCCACATCGGCCGCCTTGGTGAAGATCCCGCCCCCGACCCGCGCAAAGACCGAAATCAGGCTCCCTCCGAACCCGAGAGACAGCAGCGCATGCATCGCTTTGCCTGGTCCCGATATGGCCGAAGCCACGTAATAGAATCCGGAAACGGCGAACAACCCCAGCCCGATCAGGAGCAGTCCCGTCACCGCGCCGCCCTTGAACGCCACCTGCAGGGCCGCATTGAGGCCGCCGTGCGCCGCCTGGGCGGTGCGGACGTTCGCACGGACCGCGATCTTCATACCGACGTAGCCGGCCGAGGCGGAGGCCACCGCGCCGATCAGGAACCCAACTGCCGTCAGCAACCCGAACTTGTCGGACCAGAGGCCGGCCGCCCACAGCACCACAAACAGCCCCGCGGCCACGTAAGCGACCGTCGTGTACTGGCGGTTCAGGTAGGCATTGGCGCCTTCCTGGATGGCCTTGGCGATGGCCTTCATCTTCTCGGATCCTTCCTCCAGCTTCAGGATCCATTGAATCAAGTACGCGCCATAGGCAATCCCGACGAACGCCGCCGTGACGGCAAACAAAACAATCCCCGCGTTCCGATCCATGCAAAGAGTCTCCTTCTAAGCGTCGATGGTGGTGTCTGAAAATGAAATGGCGGCTCATTGTATAGAGCCGCCACCCAATATTCAAGATTCAAGCCATCCTCGTCGCTTTCCACATCGCTTTCGCCTACAATCGGATGGCCGTGCTCGATCAACTCCTGGTTTACCATCCATCGCCTTGGGAAGACAGGGATTGGGCCCGATTAAGCGGACTCCCCTTGGAGGACGTCTGGTTCGATGCCCAGGACGGCACACGTCTCTTCGGGTGGTACGTCCGCGCCACGGGCATTCCGGCAGTGCTGCTGTGGTGCCACGGGAATGCGGGCAACATCATTCATCGATTGGAGAACCTCGTCCTGCTCCACCGAATCGGCCTCTCCGTGTTTCTGTTCGACTACCGTGGTTATGGCCGGAGCGGCGGCGCGCCGTCCGAAGACGGCCTCTACCAGGATGCTCTTGCCGCCTATGACTACCTGACAAGGACGAAGCAACTGCCGCCGGATCGGATCGTGCTCTTCGGTCGTTCCCTCGGCGGCGCCGTCGCGGGCGCCCTAGCCAGCCGGCGGGCCGCGGCCGGGCTGATCCTGGAGTCCACGTTTCCTTCCGTCGAGGCGCTTGCCCGCTTCCACTACGGGGGACTGCCCGCTCACTGGCTGGTGAGCGCCGAGTTCAACCTCGCCGAGAGGTTGCGCACGGTTCATATGCCGGTCCTGGTCATCCACGGAGACCGCGACCGCACCGTTCCGATCCAGATGGGCCAGATGGTCTTCGCGGCGGCGCACCCGCCGAAGGACCTGTACATCGTTCAGAGAGCTGACCATAATGACCTGGTTCGGGTCGGCGGCGCGCCGTATTTTGAACGGCTCGGGCGCTTCGTGAAGGACGTGAGTTCGTAACGAGAGCAGGCGCTCCACTTGCCTGAGGGCGGTGAGGCTGGTATAGTCGGGGACGAAACGCGTAGTACGCGACGGCAAGAAGAGGCACTCGGTGGACCAGCAGTATATCGTGGTGGATCAGAAGACGTTCACCAAGGAGGACTTGGTGCTGGACAACCACGTGTATAGAAACTGTCAGATGGACAAGTGCCGGATCTATTACAGCGGCGGGCCCTTCGAGCTGATCGACACCCACATCACGGAATCGGAACTCATTCTGAACCAGCCCGCGAAGAACATCTATGCGGCGATCCAGATCTTCCGCACCAAATCACCCGGCTCGACCATCGTCTTCGAGTAACAGCGTTAATCGTTATTCGTTATACGTAAACGGCTCAGAAACTTTCCCTCGTTTAACGATTAGCGTTTCACGTTTAACGTCCTACACTACGGACACGGTATCTTCTTGATCTTCCCTTCCGCCACCTTGGTGTTCCCGCACCGTTTCGTGATCTCCGAGGGCTTGAAGACCGGGTCCGTGAAGCCCTTCATCGTGAACGAAGCGACCCGCTTGGCAAAGGCCTCCGGCCACAACTCGGCAGGAGTGGCATAGTGGAGTGAAATCTCCACATCGAAGGACGGCGTACCCTCGGGCGTCGGGAACGCGAAGCTCTCCGCACGAGTCTCCTCCGCCTTGAGGGTGGTGTCCACGAGTAACTTGACGGCGTCGTGGTCCATCAGCGTCTTGTTGCCTTTCGCATCGGCAAAGGTCCGCCCGTACACGCGCTTCTCCTTGAAGACCTCTTTCAGGTTCAGCCCGCGAATGCTGACCTGAAGGTACACTTGATTCCAGATCGGATGTGTGGTGGGAACGTTGTGGGGAACGAGGTTTTTGACCTTCACGGTCAGCTTGGTCTGGGCCCCTTGGATCTCGGTCTCGTACTCCAAGTCAAAGGCCTGCTTGCGGAGCGCCGGGGACCTGCCGTTGAACTCATGGCCCGCGATGTCGCGCTTCTTCTCTTCATTCGCCGACGAGTCGAATCCCTGCGGCATATGGCAGGTCTGGCAGGTCTTGCCTTCCTTGGCCGCCTTGCTGCCTTTCCAGTTGCCCACAGCCTCGGCCGCCGGGATGTTCGGCGGCGCGATGGTATGGCAGCCCAGGCAGAGGTCCGACTTTTTAAAGATGTCCACGAACTGCGAATCGTGCGCTTTGTTCTCGAGAAAATCCTTGTAGCCTCCGAACACCGTCCGGCCCGGCTCCATTTTAATCGGAGGGCGCCCCTTCAGATTCGGCTCCACCGCCTTGATGAGATGGCACTGGATGCAGCCGACGCCCTCGAACGTCGGGTCTCCGGAAATGATCTGCTTGACCATGGAATCGGCCAGGTCAGGAAACACCACGGCTTGCGGAGCGTGACAGTTGAGACAGTAGCGCTTGTCCTTTCCCTTGTTCGCGTAGTCCTCGAGCATGGCACGGAAGGTCGGCGTCACGATGGCCCGGGCGACGACGGATTCTTCATATTCCTCGGAGGCCCGGATGTGGCATTTTTTGCATTTGGAAGAGGCCGGGAAGACCTTTTCGGGGGTCAGCGGCCCGCCTTCATCCTTGGCGGCATACGTCCCCTGGAACCAGCCCACGCCGATGACAAGAACCAGGACGGTGAGACCGATCATGAGTGTCTTCATGTGCCGAGCTGTCCATCCCATAGCGTTCGCTTGCTCCCAGTCTCGCGATGTCATGCCACGGAAGGCGGGGTGGCTTAGAGGGCTTTCGTTCTGAACGTCAACACGCGGGGCTCGGCGTAATCGGCGATGAGGCGCTTCACACGCTCACGTTCCGCGGCCGTCTGGAGAGTCTTCAAGTACCCCTCCAGCAGCGCGGAGGCAGGCTTGGGAATCAGGCTGTAGGTCAGCACGGCGTCGATCTGCAGGCCTTCGCCATCTTCGCTCAGCGTCAACTCGAAGGGAACTCGTTTGGTGGTGCCTCCCTTGACGAGAATGTCACCCAAGGGCTGATCCAGCAGTTGCTCGTACGGCGTCCCGAAGGTCTTCTGCACGGAACCCAGGAGGCGGCCTTGTTTATCCTTGACCGAGACGGTGAGGAAAAACTGCTTGAGCACGGGATCGCCGTCTGGAAAATTATGCGGGACGGCCCCATTCATGACGGCCACCTGGCCTTCCACGCGAGTGCCGGACTTTTTGGCGTCCACTTCGAGGCGCGGCATCCACTCGGCCTGCAGATTCCGGTTCTTCAGCATCAACCCGGGGATCACGATGCCGCGGAATAAATGCCGGCCGATCTCGCGGGTCATGGCCCCCCGCCTGGACGTCGAGCTCCCCGTGGACTGCTCCATATGGCAGGATTGACAGACAGTGCCCTCCAAGATCTCGCTGTCGATGGTCGCGCTCCGGAGGTCGCGGAGCTTCTCGAAATGGCAGGCCGCACAGAAATTGGCGCCCTTGTAGAGCGGGGAATAGAAAGACTTATGGACCATGTTGTCTTCCGAATCCTTGAACGGACCGAACATGGTCTTGCCGGCGGTCAACTGGAAGGACGGGACTTTCTTCGGATCATCCGCCAGTTTCTCGACCAGATGACAGGACGCGCAACTGATACCCTCGACGGTCACTTTGCCGGCCATGACCTGGTCGATGATCCGATCCGTATGCTGCGGAAAGAGCGTGACGGCCGGGGCATGACAGGAGAGGCATTGCTGCTTCTTGGCGGCGCTGGGCTTGGTCTGCAGCCAGATCCCCATCACAGACCGGAAGATGGGCGACGGCAAGGCCGTCCCGTGCAGCAGCGCCGCATCCACCCGTCCCATCTGCTTGAGGTCCATCGTCATCTCGCGGAGCCCGGCCATTTCCTCGTAATGCCGATCGTGGCACTGGCGACAGACCTCCGAGCGGACGAACACGTTTTCGATCTCTTGTATCCACGGTTCCTTCTGGACCTTCTTGGGTTCTTTCTGGACCTTCTTGTCCTGTCCGACGCCTTCCTGAAACACGGCGGCGCCTAATCCGACCAGGAGAAACGCCGTCAGACCTGCCAGAAATGCTCCGCGTTTCATGCCGGGTCTTTGCCGTGATCCCCCCACCAACAACCCCATACCCTAATCCGTGCTTTTGGGCACGAAATGAAAGTTCATCTGCTGCCCGATACCCTGGTTCTCGGGATTGGTCGGCTCCCACGTGCCGACCGTGAAATTGCCCTCTTTCAGCACCTCGGTCAGCAGCCGCCCGAAATCGTCGAGGTTTCTGACCGGCTTCTTATTGATCTCGGTGATGACCGCGTGGACTTTGATGCCCGCCCTCTCGGCGAGGCTGTCGCCGATGACCTCGAAAACCGCGACGCCTTCCGGGGCTCGCAGATTCAGCTCCTTGCGGATGTCCTCGGTCACCGGGCCGACGATGAGCCCGAACTCTTCGGCCATGGCGATAACGTCTTTGTTCTTCTTGTCCGAGGATTTATCCGCGGACACGGCGGCGCTTTTCTTGTCGGAGGACGGGTCCGCCGACGCCAGCGCGACCGCGACCATCAAGGCCAGCAATGCAACGCCTATGATTCCAATGACACGCATTCGGACGCTACCCCTATTTGGTCTCTTGCGGAATCGGATCGATAATCAACTGGAGCCACGGCGCGACGGCCTTCTGGCCGTTCCGCTCCTTGTTCTCGCCGTTCCAGACCGCAAACGCAACCGTCTGCATACGTCCTGGTCCGAACACGGCATCGTTATCCGGGTCCCGCGTTTCCATCGCCCGCTTGAAGACCACCCGCCAGCGCCCCTGCTCCCAGAGGGCATTTCCCTGGACGGTCCCCTGCCCGCGCTTGCTCGTCAGTGTGCTGAAGCCCCCGCCCAGGAGATCCTCGATCGACGAGGCTCTCCGCGGAATGACCTCGAAGCGCCGCACTTCTCCTTCAGCGCTTTTCGCCTTCCGCTCCGCTTCGCTGGCCTTCCGCCGTTCGATGTCCGTCTGCCAGTCGGCTTTCCAATGCCAGATGTTGAGGTAGTGGTCCAGTTGCCCCATGCAGAAAAACGCCGGCGCGTCGCCCAGCGGGAAGGCCATCCCCACCCCGTCCCGGAAGGTACCGGGCGTCAGCCGATCGTTTTTCGTCGGATCCTGCCACTCCAGCAGGAACACCAATTCCTTCCCATTATGGAGGGACCGGACCGTCAGGCCTTTGATGGTGGGATCAGGAAGAGTCGGCCTGGTGATGACTTGGCCGCTCAGCGTCAGGACCATCGGGGTCGCCTTGTCCCACTCCGGTGCTTTGGGATCGAAGGGGAGCTCGCCCGATATGTAATGGGCGCGGATATACAGGCCCTGCGAGCTGACGACCTGCACGCCCAAGCCGTACGACCCGAGAAGGAGAAGAAAGGCTGCCGCAAGAAGAACCCGCGCGCGATAACGTATCGCGGCGGCAGGAGACACCCAGCCCATACGCACCTCCATCTCTTGCACTCATAAGGCCTCCCTCGCGTGGGAGGACGGCGCTAATACAGTTTCAAGCGGCGTATCTTGTTCTCGCCCCGTTCACAGATGTACAGGAACCCATTGGCATCCAGCGCAAGGCCGGCGGGTGAATTCACGACCGCCTCAACGGCCACGCGGCCGTCCCCGTGCTTGATCATTTCCTTGTCCACGGCCTTCACGAACTTGGCCATCCCGCAGCCGCCCATCGCGCCGGAGTCCTTGTACCCGCTGTCGCCGATCCCCGCGACCGTCGTGATGACTCCCGTTCCCGCTTCAACGCGCCGCACCCGATGGTTCATCGCGTCCGAGATGTACAGATGGCCGGACGGATCGAAGACGACCGCTTCCGGAGCGTTGAGCATGGCCTTGGTGGCCGGTTTGCCGTCGCCGTCGTAGCCGTAGAAGCAGGCGCCCGCGGCCGTAGTGACGATCCCCGTCTTCATGTCGATCTTCCTGACCCGGTTGCTGCCCTTATCCGCCACGTACACGTCGTCGTTCGCGTCAACCGTGATGGCGACCGGATCGTGGAACCGCGCGTCCGGACCCGGCTTCCCGTCGTCCATATACACGCTCATGTCCACCCCATCCGGGGAGCACTCCGGACGCAGCCACCCATGGTCGTCGCTGAAATCGATCCCGATGGCGTCTCCGGAGAGAACCACCAGGCTTTTGGCGATGAGCGGGCTGTCCCGATCGTCATCCTCCTTCGTCCACGTTCCGGCGACGGTCGTGATCCGCTTGGTTTCCGGATCGTACATGCGGATGCGATGGGCCTGGGCGTCCACGATGAACATCCGATCCTGGGAGTCGAACGCGATCGCGCTCGGATAGGTGAGGTTGACCTCAAGTGCCGGCCCGTCACCGCTGAACCCGAACTCGCCGGTGCCCACGACCGTGTCGATGACGCCGGTCTTCATATCGACCCGGCGGATCCGGTTGCTTCCGGAATCGCAGATATAGAGGTCCCCTTTGGAATCGAACGCCACCCCCAGCGGCAGGTAGAGCCCCGCTTCGGCCGCAGGGCCGCCGTCACCGCTGTAGCAGGTCTCACCGATGCCGGCCACATGGCCGATGATGCCTGTCGCAAACTCGATCCGGCGCACGCGATCGGACCCGGATTCGGCAAAGTAGAGGTGCGTCCCTTCAGGATCGACGGCTACGCCCACCGGCAGCGGCATACCCGCTTTCGTGGCGATCTTGCCGTCACCCGTGCTGCGGGATTTGCCGTTGCCCGCAAAGGTTTCGATGATGCCGACGGTAATGACGTTGCTTTCCATGGCATTCACCTCAGTTTCGAGTATCCGCGCTCACACCTTCGGCGGCTCAGGGGCCACGGGCGGAGGCGCCGACGGCGCGCCCGGTGTGCCCACCGGCGGGGCGGCCTGCGCGGACGCCGCCGCATCCGGCGCCGGCGGCGCGCCCGGCTGCTGTTGGACTTGCGCCTGCTGGGCCTCCAGTTCGATGGCGTCCGCCTCATGGACCGACTTCTTAAAGCCCTTGATCGCCTTGCCTATCCCTTCACCAAGCTGGGGCAGCTTCCCGGCCCCGAAGATGATCAGCACGATGAACAGAATCAGCACCAGCTCGGTGATACCCATGCTTCCAAACATATGGCGCGCTCCCTGTTAGGTGACCCGTCTACTTGTCCTTGGGTTCCGCAGGCCGGCGCGAGGCAAACCGCTGCTTGAGCCGCTCGCGCGTCTGGTCAGCCTCGGTGAACCGCTTGATCTTCTCATACGTACTGATCAAATTATAGTAGGCCAGCGGCTCGTCCGGATTGTTCTCAACCGCCGCCTCCAGCACGCCGACGGCCTCCTCGGGCTTTCGCAGATTCAGGTAGACCTCCATCAACGCAAAGGCCGCTTCCAGATTGTGCGGGTCGAGCTCGAGCACCCGGCGGTACGCGGCGATCGCGTTATCAATCGTGTGGAGGTCGGAGACATGCCGCAGATCCAGCTTTTCGTAGACCTTCGCCAGCTGAAACCAGGCGATCGGGTCATCGGGGGTGACGTCGACAAGCCGTTCAAACAACGGCATGGCTTCCATGAACTCGTTCCGACCGAACAGCGCCCGCCCGAGGTTGAAGAGGGCCAGAACGTCACTGGGGTGAATCGCGAGGGCTTTCCGAAACTGGGTGATGGCTTCATCTAAATCGCCCTTGGTGGCCTGGATGGTGCCGCGGTTGGCATAGTACATCGCCAGCGAGTTGTCCATCTGCTTGCGGATGGATTCCGCCATCTCGATGGCCTTCGACACGTTGTCGAGCGCCTCATCCAGCATGCCCTTGGCGAAATAGACCTCGCCGAGCCGGCACTGCGCCTGGAAATCCTCCGGGTCGTCCGCCAGCAGCTTCTTGAGCTCGCCGATCTCATCATCGAGATTCAGCGGCGCGTCAACGGCCTGCTCTGCGGCTTTTCCTTCAGACTGCGCGCCTTGTTCAGTTCCAGCATCCATAGTCCGTCAATGCCTCACTCGTCACTACCGGCCCGGCTCAGGATACGCCCGGAGCTTGCGCCGTGGGGGGATTCGGCAACTCCACCGGGAACAGATGGCCGACCGATTCCCGGGCGTCGATCCGCCCGTCGTTCACGATCAGCAGCAGCCCCACCACCACGAAGAGGGTCAGATGGGACAATTGCAGCGCGTAGCCTGCGATGAACATCAGGGCCAGCCCATAGCCGGCGCGGCGGCCCATGCTGACCTGCTTGATGACCGCGTACGACCAGAACAGCAGGCCGGCCACGTACAGCGCGAACGGCAGGTAGAAGGTGTACCCCATGCCCATCTGGAAGATCCAGCCGATGCCCTGGCTCGCCTGGCGGACGTGTTGGGCCGTCGCCGGGTCGAAGAGCTCAAGCACGCCGTCCATCACCAGCAGCCCGATGAAAAGGGCCGCCCATGTCGCGACGAATTGCCCCGTGCGCCGGCGCTGCTGCTTGTTTTTGGACCGGACGGTGAACCCCGAGTACACCGCGAACACCAGCGCCGTCGCCACCACCATCAGGGCTTCGCCGAGACGGCTGATTTCATGGACCAGCGGCGGGGACGACGCCACCCCCAGCCACCCGTAGGTTGTGGTCGAGATCTGGTAATAGAGCCAGCTCGACACGCCCGCGCCGTAGCAGAGCGCCATGGCGCGTGCCGTCGGGGCGGGATTGGCCCGGCAATACTGGATCACGAGCGTCCAGATCAGCGCGACCGTCAGGACGTTGTAGGCGACCGCCCCCGGCATGCCGGGAGGGAACAGGAGGAACGCCACCGTCAGCGCGAGGAGCAGCGAGCCCAGTGCCACCACGGCATGGTCCCACGGGCGGGCGAGCAACCCGTTCATCTTATAAAAGAGAAACGCGAACAGCACGAGGAAGACGAGGATCGCCGAAAAGTTCATGAGCGCGAATCCGATCGCCGACGCGCCCCGCAGGAAATATTCGACGGCCACATATTCCTGCGCCACCTTGGAGAGATGCATCCCGAGCCGGGACACGAGCCGGTAGAGCACCAGCTCGCACAGTCCGGCGACCAGCAGCGCTTTCAGGACGTATTCCAACAGCAAGCTGCCGGTTTCCGGGCCGACTCGAGTTCTCTGGGCCATGGCGGACTCGGACATCGTCAGCCGGCCGCTACCGGATGCGTCTTCGCGCGGGCGATGAACAGCAGCCCGTCCGCCATGGAGTAATTGAACGGCAATTCACACACGACCTCGCTGATTTTCTCGTATACCTGCTGGTAGACCCGTTCCGCCTCGTCCGGCGTCATCCCTTCCATAACTTCGTAGAAGTAGCCGAGGCTGAGGTCTTCGGAGGCCGGGCGCATGATGCGCCGGATGCCGTAGCTCGCCGGATCGCTCATGATGGGCGCCTCTTTTTCGAGATCGAAGAGGCACGGCTGGCAGGAAAAGCCGTAGGACGAATTCAGCCGGGTATGCCCGACCACGAAATTCGCCGTCTCCATCGCCTCCGCTTCCGTCTCGGTGGGGAACCCGATCAGGACGTAGCAGTGCACCGCGATGTCGAGGTCCAGACAATCGTCCACAATCCGGTTGACGTGCTCGCGCTTGATCCCTTTCTTCATGAAATCCATCACCCGCTGGTTGTAGGATTCCAGTCCGAACACGATCTTCAGGCACCCCGCGTCCCGCATCAACTTGAGGAGGTCCCGCGTCAGATTCTTCTCGAAGCGCATCTCGCAAGTCCACTGGGCATTGACGCCGGCTTCGATGAGCTGGCTGCAGAGGCGCTTGGTCGGCGACAGTGCAAAGCATTCGTCGGTGAAGAAAAAGAACGGGGTCTGGTATCTCTCCATGAGAGACGTGACGTCGTCCGCTACCTTTTCCGGCGACCGTTGCCGGAAGTTCTGATGGTCCAGCGTCAGGGCGCAGAACGCGCAGTCCTTGTAATAGCAGCCACGGGAGAACTGGATGGGAAGGACCGCCTGCGGCGCGAGGTACTGGCGGAAGGGGAACCCATCGAAGTTCGGCGCCGCCAGCGCGTTGATGTTTTCCGAAAAGAACGGTTGGTTGACGATAATCTTGCCGTTCTGCCGGTAGATCAGATTCGGCACCTTGCTGTAATCCCGCTTCCCCTCCAGTTGATGGATCAGCTCCAGCAGGGCCGTTTCGCCTTCAAACACCACGAAATCATCGGCGAACTGGAACATCGCATCGGCCCGCCGGAGATTGTCCACCAGTCTGGTGAAGATGCTACCGCCGATCGTCAGATGCAGGTCGGGGTTTGCCTGCTTGATCAGCCGGCAGAGGGTCAGCCCTGGCAGAATCTGGGACGTCGCGGTGATGGAGACGCCGACGAGGTCGGGAGCCTGCCCCAGGATGTCCGGAACCAATTTATCGCGGAAGATTTCCAGATACGGATTCTCCTGCTCGTCCGCCACCGCCTTCAGGATTTCCTTCGACGAGTAGATGGAATACCGCCACTGATTGTCGACCACCGAGATCCGTGTCGGGAAATACAAGGTGGAGATGAAGGCGAGCCAGCGATCGATGAGAAACAGGCTCTCCCGGTACTTCTCCAGATCGTAGAACTGCTCGGAGCGCAGGACCCGCTTGGCGTCCTCGATCCGGTCGTAGAGCGACGGAAACCAGTCGAGGGCTTCCTTCATGCGGGCGAGGTGTTCCTGGCTGGAGGAGCCGGTTTCTCCTTGCGTGCCGAGCCGCTCCAGCGTCCTGACCTTGTCCTGCATCCGCTCATAGGTTTCGCGGCCAGCCGACTGGCTCAGAAAACCGTCCAGGACCTCAATGCCGAGGTCCCGCTGCACGACGTTGGTGACGCCCTCCTGCTTGAGGAACCCGGTCAACGACGGGAGGCTCAGGTATGGCTGGGACGGATGCCAGGTCGGGGGAAACAGCAAGACCGTTTTCATGAAGACGCCTCGTTTCGTAACTTATTGCAAAATCACAAAGCCGCACCAAGGCCAGGAAACCGCCGTTCCCCTTTCCTTGCCCCTCTGGTTTTTATACACCCTGAGTCCGCTGAAATGCAACTGAATCTGCCGCACGAACAGAGGCCTAAACAGGGTATTTCAGGTGCCCAAACCGCCCTCAAGGGGTATAAAAAAACCCCGGGGGGATTATCCGTCCACCCCCGGGGCTTTTCCATATGACCTGCCGAGGAACTTCCTACAGCAGACGTTCTTCAGACGACCTTACGGGACCTGCAGGGTAAACCAGGTGGAGATCCCCTTCATGCCGTCACGCTCCACGTTCTGGCCGTCCCACACAGCAAAGGCGACCGGAACCGACAAGCCGCCCTTGAACTGCACGTCGTTGGAGTCCGAGGTCGTCATGGCCCGCTTGAACACCACGCGCCACGTGGGGCCCGTGCAGCAGCCGCCCTTGATCGAACCTGAATGCTCCCAGAGACCGTTCCCCACCACATCCTGGTGGGCCTGGGTCGTCAGGGTGCTGAACCCGGTGGCATTGAGGTCCTCGACGGACCCGACCCGCATCTCGGGGTCGGACAGGATGTTGCCCGACCAGATGCCGGTGTTGAACGGGCCCATGCTCCGTCCGACGCGGTCCATGTACGTCACGCCGCCGGCCGGCTCCTCGAAGTAATAATCCCAGAAGATCGCCGGGTACTCGTTGTCCATATCCCAGATGCCGGCAACGTCCTTCCCCAGGTCTTTCTGCCATTCGGCGTTCCACCGCCAGATGTTGACCGTGCCGCCGGACTGGCCCATGCACTGGAACGGCGGGGCCCCGCTGACGTTCACGGGAAACTGGAGGGCCGCCTGGTCACGGAAATGCTCGGCCTTGATCGTGGTGTCATTTTTCGACTGGTCGCCCCAGTCCAACCGAATCCCGATGTCCTTCCCATTGGTGATCGCCTTCACAAAAACCGACTTGACGGCGATGTTGGGGTGCATCGGCGTAGTGATCGTCTGTCCACTGAGCGGCACGATAACGCCCGGCACGTTCTCCCAGACCGGATTGGCCCCATCCATCGGAATCGGTCCCTTGATCGCCTTGGCCTGAATGGCGACCGGCTGGCTGACAGCCAAGGGGACCTGTCCCAGCGTCAGGACCACGCCGACGACGAAGGCGCTCAAGAGCACCCCCCATACGACGGCCCTGTTCCTCGTGTGAATGATTTCCATAGCGATAGCCCCTCCTCTCTATAAAAAATTAGCCTAAAAACGCCCGGTACACGAAAATCAAAACTCCGTCAATTTTTCTTCGAATCTTCGCCTTCCTCACTACCCGTGTCTTCCATTTGAGAACGGCCTCCGACTTCATCCAAGAGCACGGACAACTCATTACCGACATCTTGCGCCCCGCACTCAAACGTCGCCCCTTCAGGGGGAATGAACGTCGCCGGCTTGTAGTCGGTTTCCTTATACGGCTGGGGCTTCACACCGAAATAGGCGCACTCGAACTTGAGATAGGCCTTGCAGAGTTCGCAGAGGTAGTGAAAGAAGCCCCTCTGGGCCTTTTTCGATGCCATATCGGCGAAGAAGGGCGCCCACCGCCCGACGTGATCGCGAACAAATTTCTTTTCCGCATCCGTCACGATCTGGAGTTTCTCGTCCCCATCGTGGCACAGGGCGTATGACTCTTTATAGGCCAGGAAATGGAGAAACTCAAACTCCACGCTGAGATGGTCCAGCCGCTCATGGACGACCTCGGCCAGTTCAAGGCCGAACGCCTTGTAGTAGCCGGCGATATCGCCCATGGTATGGGACTGCTGAAAGACGTGTTCGTTGCCGAACAGGGTTTCGTACGGAGGAGCGTCCAGGCTGATCACGTTGGAGAACACCCGCCGGTGCTCGTCCTGCAGGTCGCTGAACTCCCACGTTTTGAAGTTTTGCTCCTCCCACTCGCCGATCTTTTCAATGAGCTTTCTGATCGGAACGACCAACTCACGCACGGCGGGATCCGCCTTCGTCGCATCGAGACTTTTTTCCAATGATTCAACGGCCGCGAATCCATCTTCCACGAATTCGCCGTCCTGAAGATAGTTGTAGAATTCGTCTTCTTCGGGGAAGAGGAACCCCCAGGAGAGGAGAAGGTAGAACTTGCTGCGAGACAAGGCCAACTCGACGACCGGAGCGTCGGCCAACCCCATCTTCCCTGCCGGATTGCCAGAGACTGCCTGTATTCCCATTGCTCACAGCCTCCTTAGCTTTGAGCCCACCAAGAATATGAAAACACGACCAGGTTGTCAAGGGCTTTTTGTGGCCTCAAAACGGCCCGAAATCACCTTGATCGCGATGCGGTCATTCACCCCCGAACACACCTGCTCGCAGATGCCGCACCCCACACATTTTTCCTGGTCGACGACCGGATAAGGGTCGAGAAAATCAACGGAAAGCGCTTCGACCGGGCATTTGGCCAGGCAAAATCGGCACCCCTGGTCGGCCGTGCAATCGGCCCGGCTGACGACGGCCAACCCCATGCGAACTTCGGTCCGGTCCCCCACCAGGAGCAGCGCCTCGGTCTCGCAAGCCGCGATGCAGGGAAAATCGTCGCAAAGGTAGCACGGGGATTCATTGGCAAAAATGACCGGGTACCCAGTCGCCTGATCCTTTTTGATGCTCCCGTACGGGCAGGCCGGCAGGCAATCGCCGCATTTGGTACAGCGGTCGAGAAAAAGCTCCTCCTCGACGGCGCCCGGAGGCCTGAGCCAATCCATCCTGACCTTGACCGGAGGCTCCTTGGGAGCGGTATCAACCGGCGTCTCCTTCTGCTGCTCATAGTATTCGTAGACGGTCTTGCCGACCGACAGCACGGACTGTTTGAGGAACTCCCGCCGTGCCTTGTCGAACTCTTCTCCCATCGCGCTCGTTAATCTCCGTGGACGCCGGCGGCGCGCAGCTTGTACACCTCGATGCACCGGTCGCATCCGCCGTACTCGGGGTCCCAGCCTGGATGGTTCTCCCGGATGTAGTCCAGGACTTCAGCCTCCACGTCCTGATCGATGTTTTCCACCCAGTTGTACGTGGGGAAACCGCAGAGCGGACAGGGGAAGCCCGGCATGAGCATGACCTTTTTGCGCTCGGGGAGCTCGGCTCCTTCGACTGCAATGGCCCGGTCGATCACTTTGAGGGTGTCGGTCGCCATCTCGATCAATTCCGGGTGGGTAAAGGATCCAGTCGCCCACAGGCCTTCAAAGACGGCCACCAGTTGTTTGCCTGGAATTTTGCGGTACCACGTGGAAAACTCGCGGAATCGCTGCTCCTTGGAGTACACCGGCTCTTTGTCCCATTGCGCCAGCCGACTATCGATCCAAAGACACCAGAGCACCCGATACCGGGCCAGGATGAGGCTCTCTTCGCCGGGCGTGTTCCCGACCTTGATATCGGGGTCATAAAGAAAGACCGGATCGAGCATGTCCTTGATATGAATCAGTTCGTGACGGCAAAAGCGGGCCAGCGCCGGATCATAGAACCGCCGGGGGAGGAGCTTAATGCCGACGCCCTTGAGCCCTTTGGCTTCGAACGTCTTGGCCAGATCTTCCTCGACGGTGCCCCACTTCCGCAGGACGTCGACGGATTCCTGGTCCTCCTTGAGCACGCCTCGGACGAGAACGATCCCGATACGCGCCCGCAGGTCCGGGAATTCATTGAAGGCCTGGTCGATGATGTCGGCAAACCCCCAGTGCCCGAACAGGTACTGGTAGAGCTTTTGAAATTCCGGTTCCCGGTCGTCCAGCAGAAAATTCTCATAGATGGGATCGGCCAGCTCATGGAATTCCTTGTAGAAGGTCGGATCGCCTTCCCGCTCGGTCTTCTCAATGAACGCGTCGATGACCTCTTGAATGAGGGCCGGCTGAAACCGCAATTCCATAACAGGCCTCCTTGACTTCCTTTTTTGGCGTCCGCTATATTCCTTGCAGTGAATAGCGCCCTTTCATTATAAGGAGCGTTCCCGTTCTTTTGCAAGGCAAGGGAACACCGGCTTCTTCTCGAGGATACCGCCATGGCCGACAGCGCAATGACACCCGGTTTCGCGCCTCCGGTCAACATCGTTGACTGCAACGCCCACTGGCGGGCCGGGGCGCGTGAAACCAGGGTCTTTCGCGGGCATCACGACCCCGTCTGGGCCGTGGCGTATCACCCCGACGGCACCCTGGTGGCCAGCGGCAGCGTGGACCACTCGATCCGGATCTGGGAAGTCGAAACAGGCCGCATGGTCAGGATCCTGCGCGGCCATACCGACACCATCCGCTGCCTCGCCCTCTCGCCGGACGGGCAGATGCTCGCCAGCGGCTCTACCGACCGGACAATCCGTCTCTGGAACCCCAAGACCGGCGCATTCATCCGGATGCTGTTCGGGCGCTACGACCATGCCGTCCACTCCCTCTCATTCTCGCCCGACGGGCTCATGCTGGCGCGCGGCAATGAGAACCGCGACATCAAAATCTGGGAAGTCGGCACGGCCACGGAGCTTTTGTCGTTGCTGCCCCAGGACGACTATGACCGGCATTGGAACATCTGCACCGTGTTCTCCCCGGACGGCCGCCTGTTGGCCAGCGGCAACGACATCGGCGGTATGACCCTGTTCGAAGTCCTGCCCAGCGGGCAGGCGCTCTGCGCCCTGGAAGGGCATAAGTCGGACCCCTTCGACGGCACCATTGAGCGGCGCGGCCAATGGTTCGAAGAGACGTCCAGCTGGGAGACGGCCTTTGAGAATTGGGTCGGCGGCATGGCATTCTCGCCGGATGGGAGCAGGTTGGTCAGCGGCAGCCGGGACCAGAGCATGAAGTACTGGGAGGTGCCGAGCGGTAAACTCCTCCGGACCGTGAAGGCCCATTCGGGCTGGGTGCGCGCCGTGACTTACTCCCCGGACGGAAAAATCGTGGCCTCCTGCTCGGACGACACCACGATCAAACTCTGGGACGCCGCCACCGGACGCCCGATCCGCACCATCAAAGCCCACAAGGAGCCGGTGCGCGCCATCGCCTTCTCCCCGGACGGCCGCCGCCTCATCAGCGGCAGCGTGGACCGCACCGTCAAACTGTGGGAAGGCGGCGAGCTTCCGAAGACCGCCTAACTTCTTCCGAACCTGATCAAAAAGTTTTTAACCTTTTCCCTAGGCGCCGTGTCTCATTGACAAGGAGACCAGAACTGCATACTCTTCCACTCGCGGAGGCGCCATGGATCAGGAACTCGTTCAGTACCTGGACGGTCGATTCAATGAGGTAAGTGACCGGATCGACGAGGTCAAACGCCACAGCGGCGTGCTGGCCGAAGGACTTCATCGTGAAGTGCGCCTTGTAGCCGAAAGCCTGGCGGTCCACGTCGAAGCTGAAGGCGTCCGGCACCAAGCCATCCAAGAGCAATTTCGCGAAACCCGCGCCCTCATCCATCTCTCCTACGAACAGCTCCACCAGCGCGTGGAGAACCTCGAACGGAAGGACCAGAATTAGGGGGTCGTTCCTCCCGTATTCTCCTCGTATTTTCCAATCTTGATGTAGGGGCGCCGCGTGCTGCGCCCGTCTTTCTCGGGCCGGGCCGCAGGGGGGGAAGAGGGAACTCGGCGGCGGGCTTAGCCTTTGGAAATGGAGTCTGAGTCTAATTCACCCCAAACAAAGTAGCCTGTCCCCTTTTTCTCTTTTGAGCGTGAATGCCACTGCCACACCGAATGCAAGAGAGCCGAGTATGACTACGACGTGTGAACTGGCAAAGTCCCATGCTAGGAAGTGTATCGTCACCGGCATAAATATTCTGCAGAGGTAACCTACTGTCCCGATCGCCAATGCCAAGACGACAAGTAGCATACCCGTACCTGAGGCCATAGACGTCCCCCGGTGGATCAGGAACTCAGAGGGAACAGAAACCCCCACCACAGCATCAGGAGGTTTAGTGGCTGCCCCGCTCTTCGGTGGCTCCGTCCACAGTGGAAGCTCAAGAGTCTCGGGTTTAGCGGTCTTCTTGGGCTTGCCGGTTGGCAGACGAAGGCGCGCATGGATCTTCTTCAGCTTTGCAGTCCGACGCCTGGGCTTGGGCTTCTTGGCCTTGGCTCTCACGCTGGACTTGGTGCGCAGCCGGGTCGCCATGGATGCCTTCGTTCAGATTAAGCTCGAAAGTCCGCAGCCTAGGGCACCCTTCGGGACTTGTCAAGCGCGGTGCTGCTCTGGAACGAGGGGACCGGCTCCATTTCCAAATGGTGCCCGTCCCCGTTTTCTCTCTCCGGATCTGAAGAGTGCGGCGGGGGGAAGAGGGATGACCTGCTATCTCTATCCGCTGACGGTTTTATTTTCGAAATGCGGAAGCGGTTTGCCAGTGATTCGTGCGTACAGCACATCGGGGTCGAGGTCAGCGCCACTAGGCCAGCAGACGGTGCCAAGTTCAGGATTGACGCGGACCTGCTCAAAGTGAGCGCGCTCCTTTAACGGAGCAAAAACCCCGTCAAACCGGATAATCGTTCCGAGATCCACTTCGCCCTGCACGCCGTCTTCAAAGCGCAGGTAGAGGCGGTATCCGTCCAGTGCGCGAACTTCGACGATGTCTTTGAGCATAAGTTATTCCAAGGGCTTAATCTTTTCAGAGGCGCCTGGTTTTCCGCAAGCGTCCAGTCCTCCAATAATTCTTCCTTATGGAGAGCCGCCCATTCCATCACCAGGCCATGCGCCCGTGGAGCCAACTGACCCCGCAATATCGTGAGCGTATCGATAGCAATGATAGCCTTTTGCTCTCCGTAACGCACGTGAAAATGCGGCGGCGCGTGGTCGTCATAGAACATGGCAATGATTATACCGAAAACCCTGCTGATTTCGGGCATTAAACGATCCCCTCCCAATAGGGCCTTGCTACTGAGACACCCGGAGGGGGGCGAAAGTTTAACCAGGCGGGCGGGCGAGGGGACCGGCTCGCCTTCTGCCGGAGCCTGTCCCCGTCTTCAATACCGATGTAGGGGCGTATGGCGATACGCCCTCCCCCAATCCGTGAACCGATCGTCGCAGGGGCGCCGTGCCCCGCGCTCATCTCAGTTTTTTCTTTTTCCGGTTTTACCTTTCGCTGAATCGCCGTGTCTTATTGACATGGAAGGCTGATCATCTTAATCTTTCACACAGCGGCGGAGGCGGTATGGATCAAGAACTCGTTCAATACCTGGACGGTCGATTCAATGAGGTAAGTGACCGGATCGACGAGGTCAAACGCCACAGCGGCGTGCTGGCCGAAGGACTTCATCGTGAAGTGCGCCTTGTAGCCGAAAGCCTGGCGGTCCACGTCGAAGCTGAAGGCGTCCGGCACCAAGCCATCCAAGAGCAATTTCGCGAAACCCGCGCCCTCATCCATCTCTCCTACGAACAGCTCCACCAGCGCGTGGAGAACCTCGAACGGAGGGGACAGCCCTAGAACTCCGTTCGTCCTGAGCCTGTCGAAGGGTCTAGCTGGGCCCCTGTCCCCGTCTTCTGTCCGGCTGTAGGGGCGCCGCGTCCTGCGCCCGTCTTTGGTCTGAAGCGTGAGGCGGGAGGACGCGGAGGGGGAAGGGAGATCAGTGTTTCGGCGGCGCCCCGGACGTAACCGGCAGCGACTCAGCCTCCAGCTTCGAAAGATCAACGACCTTGCTGGCGTGGTCGATGTCAATGCCGACCACGCGCCCCTCGGCGTCGAAGTCCAACACCACGCCCTGGGCGACTTCACGAGACTCAGCGCTGACCTTTTCGGAAAGGTCGATGTATAGGGAATCAGTCTCGGGGTAGTAATGAAACTTCATTCGTCTCTCTCCTTGAAGCTTCGATCAGGGAACGCGTTATGTACGGTCTCACCATCAGCCAATGTCGCTACCCGTAAATATTGCCCGATCTCCTGAATGAAAGTCCAGTACCGGATGCGGCCGTCAGGTTGCACCTCACGGCGGATGGGTTGGCGCAAGGCT
Source organism: uncultured Nitrospirales bacterium (assembly GCA_964568195.1). Classification (GTDB taxonomy): domain Bacteria; phylum Nitrospirota; class Nitrospiria; order Nitrospirales; family NS-4; genus SCTG01. The sequence continues at coordinate 25,920 of CAZMPH010000007.1, forward strand.
TGCTCGCACCACTCGCGCCGGATGTATGCACGCTTGCGTAAGACTTGTCCTTCGAAATAGCGGGTTGTTTTCATCCGTCACGCCCTGCCCCTCTCTGCTAAGACACCCGCCGGCGGGGATTCGTCTAGCCAAGCCCTTATGAATTGTCACGGACAGCGGGGGTTATGGGTCGAGGCGCGCGGATCAAAAAGGATACAGTTGCGGGGTGAGAAGGCCCTTCGACTGGCTCAGGGTGAACGGAAGAAAAAAGAGGGCGGGTATTTATCGTCCCGGCCTTGCGGCCGGGGTGCCCGCCCCTACATAGGAACATCAGGGCGGACACGCGGGTCCGCCCCTACGCGGCGGGCTCACTCCTCTTCGCCGTTCCCGCCATTCGCGCCCTTTGTAATCCCGTAGCGCTTGCACTTTTCCCAGAGAGCTTTACGTGACAGGCCCAGCAGCTTCGCGGCCTCGGTCTTGTTGTCTTTCGTGCGCTCCAGCGCCTTGACGATGTGCTGCCGCTCAAACTGCTCGCGGGCGGTATCCAACCGATCCACCGAACCCGCCTTCTTCTTGGCCATCGGCACTCCTTCGCTGCAGAACCCGCAGGTCGGCTGGGGCAGTCCTCCGAGATAGGGGCACGAGGGAAATCCGCAGAGGTCCCAGGGCTCGATCTCGTTCCCATCATGGTTCAACGTGACGGCTCGTTCGACCGTGTTCTCCAGTTCACGGACGTTGCCGGGGAACGAATAGCGGAGAAGCAGTTCCTTGGCCCGCTGAGAGAACGCCTTGATCCGCTTGCCCGTCCGCAGCGCAAAGCCCCCCAGGAAGTGGTCGGCGAGGACAAGCACATCCTCTTTCCTCTCCCGCAACGGCGGCAGCTGGACCGGGACCACGCTGAGCCGATAGAAGAGGTCCTCCCGGAACCGCCCGGCCTGAACCTCTTTCTTGAGATCGCGCTGGGTCGCGCAGATCAGCCGCACGTCCACCTCGATCGTCTGGTTGCCGCCGACGCGCTCGAACTGCCGCTCCTGCAGGACACGCAGCAGCTTGACCTGCACCAAGGGCGAGATCTCCCCGATCTCGTCCAGGAAGAGCGTGCCCTGGTGCGCCAGCTCGAACCGCCCTTTCCGCTGCCGGAGCGCTCCCGTAAAGGCGCCGCGCTCATGCCCGAAGAGCTCGGTTTCGAGCAAGGTCTCGGGAAGCGCGGCGCAGCTGACCTTGATGAAGGCCCCGTCCCGGCGCGGGCTGTTGTGGTGGATCGCGTTGGCCACCAACTCC
>CAZMPH010000007.1:27189-32770 GCA_964568195.1 uncultured Nitrospirales bacterium
GATCTTCTCCAGCACCTCCCGCATCTTGTCGTTCTTGCCGAGCAGGCCCTTGAAGCTGAAGCGGCCCTCCAGCTCCTCCCGCAACGACCGGTTCTCGTCCTCCAGTTCCAACACCTTGAGGAGGCGGTGGACGATCAGGAGGAGCTCATCCATCGAGAAGGGCTTGGTGATGTAGTCGTACGCCCCCATCTTCATCGCGCCGACCGCCGTCTCGACGGAGCCGTGCGCGGTGATCACGATCACGCCGGTCTTGGGCGACACCTCCTTGCAGGTCTGGAGGACCTGGAGCCCATCCATGCCGGGGAGTCGAAGGTCGGAGATCACGATCTCGAACGGCTCTTTTTTGATCAGATCGACGCCCTCCAGGCCGGTCGCGGCGACCTTGACCCGGCACCCCTCATCCTTCAGCGCATCGGCGATCGAGATCCGCATGAGGGGCTCGTCGTCGATGATCAGGACATGCGGCTGCGGCATCGCCTCAGGCCTCCTTGCCCACCAGCGACCGCACGTTCATTGCAGGAAGCCTGACGGTGAACGTGGTCCCCTGGCCGACCTGGCTTTTGACGGCAAGCTGCCCCCCATGCCGTTCGACGATGCCGAGGCTCACGGACAGCCCCAGACCCGTTCCCTCGCCCTGGCCCTTGGTCGTGAAAAACGGATCGAAGATCTTCGGCAGGACGTCGGGAGGAATCCCGCAGCCGGTGTCCTCCACTTCGATCGTGCACCACGGCCCGTCCGTGCCTGATCGGACCGTGACCAGCCCATTCCCGCGAATCGCCTGCACCGCGTTGAGAATCAGATTCATGAGGACCTGCTCGATCATATGCCGGTCCGCCATCAGGGGCGGAAGATCCCGCGCCAGTTCCCGGCGAAGGCCCACGCCGGTCCCTTCGAACGCATAGTTGGTGAGCGTCAGCACACGCTCGATGACCGAATTCACTTCCGTCGGCGAGAGCTCCGGATCGTACTGCTGGGAAAAATCCAGCAACTGGCGCACAATCTTCTGGACCCGCCGCAATCCGTCTTCCATCGACGCCAGGTACTCCCGCTCCCGAGCCGGGGACAGGCTGCCCTTCCGGAGATTGTAGAGACAGTTCAGAATACCCCCCAGCGGGTTGTTGATTTCGTGCGCGACGCCGGCCGCCAGCTTGCCGACCGACGCCAGCTTCTCGGCATTCAGCACCTGCCGCTCCAGCCGCTTCTTGTCCGTAATGTCCCGCGCAATCCCCATCACCCCCGTGATCTTCCCTTCGTTATCTCGAAGCGGCGACACGCTGACCAGCGCATTGCGGGGCTCCCCGGCTTTCGTCACAATTTCCACTTCATAGGCTTGTTTGGCGCCGATATCCAAGGTGGACCGGAGACGTTTCCCGCGATGCCGGCGGGACATCAGGGACAGGTACGGCCGTCCGATCAGGTCCTCCTTGCGGTACCCCCAGATGTCGACCTTGCTGTTCACGTAGGTGAACCGCTGATCGTGATCGAGCGTGTAGATGACGTCGTTGGCGTTCTCCAGGAGGTTCTCGAGATACGTCTTTGTTTCCTCGATTTCGCGGGTCCGGTCCTGGACCTTCACTTCCAGCGACTCGCTGTATTCCTGGAGCTGCCGTTCCAGCGCCGTGCGCTCCGTGATGTCCCGCAGCTGCACCATGATGTAGATCATGGGGCCGGTCTCGATGCCGGTGAGATCGAGCTCCATGGGGACCGGCCGCCCGGCCCGGTCGAACACCTTGACCCCCATGGTCGGCGTTTTGTTCGCCCCCTGCAGGACCTCCTGCATCAGGGCCGTCACCGCCGGTTGGTACCTGGGCAGGATGAGGTCGATGAAGCGGCGGCCCACCAGCTGATCCTCCGGATACTTGAGGATGGCCTCCTGGCGCCGGTTCACCGCGATGATGCCCCCGCCGGGATTGACCATGATCACCGAGTCCGCCGCCTCGTCGAACAGGATCTTGTACCGCTCCTGCGACTCGCGCAGGTCCTTCGTTCTGTGCGCCACTTCGTGCTCAAGCCCTTCGGTGTGCCGGCGGAGGCTGGCCGCCATTTGGTTGAACGTGTCCGCGAGCTTTTCGATCTCGTCGCCGGTCGTAATGTGCAACCGGTGATCGAGTTCGCCCCGCCCGATCAGGGCCGCCCCTGCCTGAAGCGCCTGGATCGGACGCACGATCCGGCGAGCCATGAAAAGGCCGGCCAGCAGCATGAGCAGAAAAACCCCCACGGCCCCGAGGGAGACTTTCCACAACAATTGATTCAAAGGCGCATACGTCTCCTTCGGGTCCTGCCGGACGAAGGCGACCCAATCGACCCCCACGCCCCCGAAGCTTTCCGGGGCCAGCGGGATCGGAAACCGGACCGGCGCGAAGCCGACGATCGCGTTCCGCGCCCCGTGCGAATCGTCCTCGGCCACCACCCACCCTGCCGTCGGCTGCGTGATCTGCTTCAGCAGAGAAGCGTTAATGGTGTGTTTGTCAGGAGCGAGGACCGGACAGATCAACGGCCGTCCGGCCGTGTTCAACAGCATCGCGTGGCCCTGCTCGCCGATGCGGACCTCCTGGATGGCTTTAAAGAGCTCGTCGCTCCGCAATCGGACGTTGACGGCCCCCACCGCCGCTTTCTGGGCGTCGTCCAGGATGGGCACCGCCACATCGAGCACGTGAAACCCGAGGGTCTCATCGTATACGAGATCGCTCACATAACTCTGCCCTTTGCCCCCGCCGTAGGCCACCCGCCACCACTGGGTCTGGCTCTGATCGTACTCGGCTCGAGGTGTCGAGCTCAGCACCAGCGCCCCCTGGCTGTCCGTCACCAGAATGGCGATGTACTCGGCCTTCCGGATGCGGTACCATTCGATCAGAAAATCGGTCGCCATCTTATTGATGAAATCCGGAAACTGATCGCGGTTTTTTCCCTTGTTCCAGCGTCCTTCCCACTCGCGGACCATCCGGCGTACGAAGGCCGGCTCGCGTCCCGCATAGCTCCGGTTGGAGTCAATGACCGCCCCTCGCAAGATCGGAATCGTGGCCAACTGGCGGGCCTCGCTGACGCCCCGCATCACCTGCAATTCGATCTTGCCGGCGGCCTCGATTGCGATCTGACGAAAATCCCTTCCGATCGTGTCCCGGATGGCCTGGCGTTCTTCGAGGTAGGTAATGACGAGAGAGAAGCTAAGGGGCAACAGGCCGATCAACACCATAGCGGTGATGATCCGGCGTTGGAGACTCTGTCGGCTGAAGAACTGTTTCAATCCGGTAACACCAAGGTTTCTCGTAACTACTCATTTTCCTTGGCTTATCCAGAATTGTCAAGTCTAGGTAACACCTTTATCGGCGCCGGAGCAGCTTGCCGGGGGTTCCTTTCCAGAGGATCAGGAGGGGACTGGCGACGAAGACCGAGGAATAGGTCCCAACGATCACGCCCAGGAGCAGCGCCAGGGAGAAATCGTGCAGCACCTCGCCCCCAGCCAGGGTGAGGGGAATGAGCACCAGAATGACGGTCAGCGACACCACCACGGTCCGGCTCAGGACCTGGTTGACGGCATTATTGATGACGTTCTCGAGCGGGTCCCGGTGGCGCACTTTCAGATTCTCCCGGATCCGGTCAAACACGACGACCGTGTCCGTCAACGAATACCCCGCCAGCGTCAGAAGGGCGGTGACGATCAAGAGGGTGATCTCCTTCTCCAAGACATAGAACACCCCCAGCACCGCGAACACGTCATGGAAGGTCGCGATCGCCGCCGCGATCCCGAATCGGAATTCAAAGCGCGCCGCGACGTAGAGGATGATGCCCAGCATCGAGATCGTAATGGCGATCAGGGCATCCTTTTGGAGCTTCTGGCCGATGGCGGGGCCGATCTCGTAGCTGGAGTCCACTGCGAAGGGATTGCTCGCGAAATCCTTTTTGAACGCCTCTAGGACCTTCTCGGCCACTTTCTCCTCGATGGTGGTCTGGGCCTTGACCCGCACCAGCAGCTTGTTGCCGGCTGTGAATTCCTGCAGCTCGACGTCCGGCAATCCATGTCGGATCAGCGACTGTCGGGCCTGCTCGATCGGGATCGGCTGCTCGAACTTCACTTGGACGGCCGTGCCGCCGGCGAAATCAATCCCCAGATTCGCGGCGCCCCGTCCGATCTGGACCAGCGCCACCAGACCGACCAGCGTAAGCACCCCCGAAACGGCGAAGGAGTACCGCCGCTTCCCCATGAAATCGATCGAGGTCTTGCCGAGGATTTCAAGCATATGTGCCCTAGATACTCAGTCGCTCCATTCGCCCCCGGCGATTCAGCAGATCGAAGACGACCTTCGTGCCAACCAAGGCCGTGAACAAATTAATCGCAATGCCCAGGCAGAGCGTGATGGCGAACCCCTTGATCGGGCCGGTGCCGAACAAAAACAGCGCAAAGCCCGTGATCAGCGTCGTGACGTGGGAGTCCACGATGGTCAGAAACGCCTTGTCGTAGCCGGCATCCACGGCCGGCCTGACCGGCTTGCCGGTCCGCAGCTCCTCGCGGATCCGCTCAAAAATCAGCACGTTCGAGTCCACTCCCATCCCGATGGTCAGGATGATCCCGGCGATGCCCGGCAGGGTCAACGTGGCGTTGAGCCCCGCGAGCGCCCCGACCAGGCAGATGAGGTTCAGCATCAGGGCAAAATCCGCGATGGCGCCCGACAGGCGGTAATAGACCACCATGAAGATGATCACGAAGGCGCCCGCAATCACGGTGGAGCGCACCCCCTTCTCGATGGAGTCGCGCCCCAAGGAAGGCCCGACCGTCAGATCCTGGATGATTTTCACGGGAGCCGGGAGCGCCCCGGCGCGGAGCACGATCGCCAGATCGTTCGCTTCCTCCATGGAAAAGCTGCCGGTGATCTGGGCCCGACCTCCGCCGATCCGCTCCTGGATCACCGGAGCGGAGTAGACCGTGTTGTCCAGAATAATGGCCATGCGCTTCTTGACGTTCTCTGCAGTGATCCGCTCGAACAGCTTGGCGCCGGTACTGTCGAAGTTGATCGAAACATAGGCGTCCTGGAACTCGCCGAACTCCACACGGGCGTCCGTCAGGACATCGCCGGTCAGCGACACCCGCTTCCTGATGAGATACGGCGTCTTCGTGACCCGCCCGGTTTCCTTATCCACGTTGCGCTCGAAGAGGATTTCGTCATCGGGAGGGATCTGCGGCCCGAACTCCTTGAGGACGTCCTCTTCTTTCCCCGCCGGAACCCGGCTCGGCAGCTCGCGCGCGACCTTGTGGTCCTCGTCCAGCATCTTGAACTCCAGCAAGGCCGTGTTCTTGATGAGGGCCTTGGCCCGCCCGGGATCCTTCACGCCCGGGAGCTGGACGACGATCTGGCGGAGCCCCTGCTGCTGGATCAGCGGCTCGGCGACGCCGAACTGGTCGATCCGGTTCCGGACAGTCTCCAGAGCCTGGCCGAAAAATGCGATGCCGACCAATTGGTCGACGAGCGTGGCGGCGGGCCCAAAGAGCTGCTCAGACATGCCGATCAAAGCTGTCACGTCGGCCAGGACCGTCGCGCCGTCGCCGGCAATGGCCGCGCGCCGCGCATCGGCCGCCAAGAACCGC
>CAZMPH010000008.1:0-4728 GCA_964568195.1 uncultured Nitrospirales bacterium
TAAAACTGACTGTATTTCTTCCGCAATCGCTGGCGAATCATTTCTGCGCCGGTGTTGACGATGAACGTGATCACGAACAGGAGCAAGGCCGCCAGGAAAAGGGTCCGGTACAACGTGCCGCCGTGGGGCGCCTCCGGGATCTCCACGGCGATGTTGGCCGACAACGTCCGGAAGCCGTTAAAAAGGCTCCATTCCATGATCGGCGTGTTGCCGGTGGCCATGAGCACGATCATGGTCTCGCCAACGGCGCGGCCGAAGCCGATCATCAGGGCGGAGAAGATTCCGGGGCTGGCCGAAATGAACACGAGCCGGGCCAGGGTCTGCCACCGGGTTGCGCCCAGGGCCAGTGAGCCGGCGATCAGGTGCTTGGGGACGTTCGACAGCGCTTCTTCGGAGATGCTGAAGATGATCGGGATGATAGCGAAGCCCATGGCGAAGCCGACCACCAGGGCATTGCGCTGGTCATAGCGTAAGCCCATGTTGGAGGCGATCCATTCCCTGTAGTTCGAGCCGAATAGAGAGGACTCGATCAGCGTGTTCTGGCTCAGGCACAGCACGACCGCCCCGATGATCACCGGCATCAGCAGGAGAGCCTCGAAGCCGGGCCGGATCCGGTTGCGGACAGTGAAGGGAACGACTTGCCAGAGAAGGGCGGCCAGAACCACGCTGATGGGGATGACCGCGAACATGGCTACGACCGCCGGGAAAATGCGTTCCAGCAGGGGCGCCATCCAGAGGCCGGCGAGGAATCCCAACACGACGGTGGGGAGGGCGGCCATGATTTCGATGGTGGGCTTGATCTTGGCGCGCAGATCGGGGTGCATGAACATCGAGGTATAGATCGCGCCCAGGACGGCGAGGGGTACCGCCAACAACATCGCGTAGACGGTGCCCTTCAAGGTCCCGAAGATCAGGGGAGTGAGCCCGAACTTGGCTTCGAAGTCGTCGGTGGCGCCGGAGGATTGCCACACATGTTCCGGCCGCTCGTAGCCTTCGTACCACACCGGCTGGAACAGGCTGGCGAAAGTGGTCTCGGGGTGGGGGTTGTGAAGCGTATAGGTTGCGATCTGCCCGGTCTCGGTCACGGCGATCGCGCTGTTGGCTTTCGGGGCGAACATGAGGGAGCCGATTGCAGCGCCATCGCCGGGAAGCCGCAGAAGGGTCTGCTCGGAGGTCGAGTAGTGGACGTACAGAGTGCCCTGTGCATCTCCCGTGATGAACCCCTTGTCTCGCTGAGACGGAGAGATGCCTGTCACGGCGGCGGGGTGGGGGGCAAAGTGGTGAATGGGCTGGAGCCTGGTCTTGTTGCTTTCCTTCGTCACCCGGACGGGCATCCACACTGAGACCTCACCGGTACCGGTTCCGATCACCAGCGAGCGGTCTCCGATCAAATATGACAGCGCGGTGACAGCGGAACCGGACGGACTGACCTTGTGCCTCTCCAGCAGGACCGGATGCCCTGTCTCCCGCACATCCCAGTGGTAGAGATGTCCGTCTGCAGTTCCCACGGAAAGCGTCTCACCCCGTCCGTCCAAGACGAGGGCTGTGACCGTGCCGGGAACCTGAGCGGTCAACTCGACCGGGTTTATAACGGATTCGGCCGCCGCGTCGCTGGGCGGAAGGACGGTGGAGTACCAGAGTCGGCCTGATTCGGTCAGGGCCGCTGCGGCCGTTCCCGCGTCCGTCCGCTGGTAGGCGAGACGCACGATCTTGTCCTTCGCGGGGTCAATCTGAATGGGCGGCCCGGCAACGACGGTGGGGACGGTCTCGCGAGTGCCCTTGTCAAAGTTGGGCGTGAGCTCGATGGCCAGGGGAATAACGCGGCCATCGTCGGTTCCCAGGCCGAAGCGGCCGCCCTTGCCGGAGGCCCGCGCGACGGCTGTGACATTCACGCCGGTCAGGGCGATCGGACGCTCTGTCACAAGCGGTTTCCCGGATGGCAGGCTGAAAAAGGCGATCGGGCCGGCTGAGCCCGCTTGGCCGGCTTTGATCAGATAGGCCACTTCCTGGTGTTCATCCATGCCGATCATCGCCGCCTGCGGGAGTTCCAGCGGGAGGGGGCCGGCTGCAAACCGCCCGGACTGCGCCCCTGTCGGTGCGAAGAAGAGCGGAGCCACTTCCAAAATCAGGAATACGAAAATCCCGAGAATGCTCAGGATCACGCTGAGCCCGCCCAGAGTAATAATCACTTGAGCCAGACGGTCCAAGAGCCGTCGCAGCTTATGGCGAGCCAGACTCTCTGGAACCGAAACCGACGCTGTTGCAGTGGCCGACTCCGCCACACTCCTACTCAAGCTTCTTCAGTTCCTTTTCCACCGTGGACGCCGACAACGGGAAGAAGCCGTCCTTCACCACGACCTGCTGGCCTTCCCGGCTGTAGACGAACTTGAGGAACTCCTTCACGAGCGGGTCCAACGGTTTGTTGGGCGCCTTATTGACGTACAGGTACAGGTGCCGCCAGATGGGATAGGAGCCGTCCTCCGCGTTTTGCTGAGAGGCGGCCTTGAACGGCATACCCTCCTTTTCGGCGATGGGAAGGGCCCGGACTCCGGACGTCAGATAGCCGATGCCGCTGTAGCCGATCCCGGCCCGATCTTCGGTCACGCCCTGGACCACCGAGGCGGAGCCCGGCTGCTCCTTCACTTCGTCTTTGAAATCTCCGTTCTTGAGCGTGTGCTCTTTGAAGAACCCATAGGTGCCGGAGGCGGAGTTGCGGCCGTAGATGCTGATCGGATTGCCGCCCAACGGCCCATCCACGCCGAGCTGGCTCCATTTTTGAACGTTTTCCTCGTAGCCCCAGCGGCGGCTCTTGGAGAACACGGCATCAACCTGCGCTATGGTCATGCCCTTGATCGGGTTGTCCTTGTTCACGTACACCGCCAAGGCGTCGATTGATACGGGGAACGCGGTGGGCTTGTAGCCAAATTTGCCCTCGAACTTATCAATCTCGGTCCCTTTCATGGACCGCGACATGGGACCGATCTGCGCCGTGCCCTCGATCAGGGCGGGCGGGGCCGTGCTGGAACCCTTCCCTTCGATCTGAATTTTCACGTTGGGGTATTGCTTGCGGAACCCCTCGGCCCAGAGGGTCATTAAATTATTCAGGGTGTCGGAGCCGATGCTGTTCAAGTTGCCGGACACGCCGCTGACCTTGGCGTATGCCTTGAGGTTGGGGTCCAGCTTGATAGCTTCGTCGGCGTGCGCCGAACCCATGCCGCTGAGCATGACCAGGGCTGTGATGAGGATCACCCACGCAAGCCAGGGAATGTCGTCTCTGTTTTCCATAAACTTCCTCCGCATAATGAGCCTATCCGTTAGGCGTAAGCGAACCGTTAAATCCGTGTTACGCGCGTGTTAACTCCCGCTAGAACCAGCGCACGTGGAACTGGAGCAAAAGCGCATCATTGCCAAACTCGTTGGACTTGGTATTGGTCGTCAGCGGCCCGTTGCCGTCCTGAGTACGGAACTCGTAGTTGAGCATGAGCTTGGCCTGGACCCTGGGCGGGAGGTTGGCAAAGTAGTAGTTGATACCGATGGTCGTGCGCTTGAGCATGTCCTGCGAAACGTTGCTGCTGGGATCGAATTGTTCGTAGCGGGCCAGCAACTCCCAGTCCTTTAAAAAGCCGCTCTGGATGAGGTACTTGCCGTAGACATACCAAGCTTTCCGGAACTCGCCGCGCCCGGTGGTGACGGAATCCAGCGCCGCGGTCGCCGCCGGGGGCGCGTCGTGCCCCCACGCGTATTCGCCCTGGAGCCACAAGCCGGGAATGATTTCCGGCTTGATCTGGAAGTCGGCGATGTAGCGGTCGTAGTTGCCCTTCCCGCGGCCTCCATTTTCGCTGTTCAAGTTGGTGCTCTCGCCTTGGATGGTTGCCATGCTGAAGAACAGGTCCTTCATCGGCTTGATCCGCGCGCGGCCAAAAAAATCTTTCTGGGAATTGTTGTCGAGTGAGGTGCCGGGGCCGTTAATCGAGTTTCCGTTCATGATTCCAAGGTCCAGTTCCAACTGCTCGAACGGCTTGCTCTTAAAATCGATGTAGATGTCGCGCTCTTGGACGAAGTTGATGGTGGACGTCAGGGTTCCTGGCTGCGCAGCCGCTCCGCCGAGCGCCGCTCCCGGGGCCGACTGGATGTAGTTACGGTTCACGAAGTCGATCAAGCCGCTCGACGTCGAGCCTTCGATGCCGACCGGGATGCGGTATTGCCCGATCCGGATCCTGTCGAGATAGGGCTGGAGGCTCAAGGCAGGCACGATGTCAACGTAGGCCTCCCGGAGGATTTGATTGTTGTCGGTGGTGGGTGCGGAGACAGCGATCGAGTTCAGCCCCGACGAGCGGCCGATATTGCTATTGGCTGCGAAGTCGGCCAGCGTGTGCCAGCGCGGGAAGTAGTCGTTGACCTTCCCCCAGGCGATCAATTCTGCCCGCCTGATGAATAGACGGTTGTCTGAGGTGCCCGGCGAACCATCGGCCGAGTTGTTGAGGTACTGCACCTGCAGCACGTTCAAGCCGATGTTGAACTTGTCCGACAGGATCGGCAACTTGGAGACTTTTTTCTGCCACTCCGATACCTTCTCGACCGGCGCCATTGCCTTTTCCTCGTCGGCTTTGGCCTTCAGCCATTCTTCCTTGGTGATCTGGCCCTTCTCGTAGAGAATGTCTGCAAGGCTTGCGTATGCGGGAGCGCATAGGAGCGCAATGGCCAGCATGACCATCCCCATCGTGCTGA
>CAZMPH010000008.1:4828-5960 GCA_964568195.1 uncultured Nitrospirales bacterium
GTCTGTGCCTCCTTGAATTGACCGATTGTTGTTCGTGCAGGATGCAAAGTAAGTTGGCGCAGGCTACCTCGGCGGGGTTCTTGCTGGGTCAACGTTTTGTTACAGGCGCGTTAATTCTGCCTCGGCGGGAGAGTTGTCGTGGACGGCAGTTGCGGGATCACCTATAATCCGCCCCGTTACATGAAATCGAAGATGTCCAGAGGAGCTATTCTTTTGCTGGCGGGCGCGCTCGCCGGCTGTGCCCTGTTTTCATCATCCGGCCGGGTCATCTACCAGCAAGGCCGGACGACCATCCAACTCGAAAAAGATCCTTCCGCCGGGGGAACATTCACTTCAACCGGAAACTCCCATCCCGCTTCGATCAAGGCGGCGCAGGTGGCGACCATCCTTCGCGGGATACAGATTCGCAGTGAACAGGGAGTCGTGGGAACAATCCTCAGTCTCGCCGCGCCTGCGGATGTGGTGTTCATGGAGGAAGAGGTCACGGTGCTGGCCCCCCTCTTGGCGGATGGGCTGGCGCAGGCCGCGCCATCCGAGCGGGTGGGCTTCACCTATTGGAGCGCCCAACTGGGCCGCCGCAATGGGCCGCTATCGGGGCATGTCGCCATACGAGAGCCCTATCTCCGGTTCGGGCTGAACGAGCACCCGACGATTGGATGGCAGGACCCGGAAGATTCTTCTGCGCCCAAGCTGTTCACGCTGGAATTCCAGCGGGAGTCGTTCGTCCGCCCGGTCAGTGACGAGGAACAGAAGGCCGCTCGCAAGGCGAGGCCCATGATCCAGATCGACTATCGACGATACCTCGCGGCTCCCCAGGATCAAGGCGCTGCTGCTCAGGCAAAAGAACCACCTGCTGCTGCTCCAGTTCCGGCACCGTCCACTTCCCGACCGGTAACCCCTCCCGCCGTAGCCCAAACGCGGGATGCAGCCGTATCCGAGTCGTCGGTCCTGAATGACCTTCAACGCCAAGTCAAGGAATTGACCGACTCCAATCAAGAACTTCGTGCGAAGCTCAAAGAACTGTCGGAGCGCCGGGATCAAAGCCAGGCGCAGTCCAGCACCACGACAGAAGAACTGAACCGGCTCCGCCAGGAACTCGCCGAGGCCAAGCAGTTGCTCGCCGACAAGGTGC
>CAZMPH010000008.1:5970-18023 GCA_964568195.1 uncultured Nitrospirales bacterium
TGGAACTGAACCGCCTGGAAAACAAATCGGGTGGTGTCGGCAAAGGGAAGAAATAAAGAGGGATTCAGCCGATGGCTCGTGCCACTTCCCGATGGATTGCCAGGGAGAGATCGCTCGCTGCGTTCCGGTAGAGTGGGCAACGCCGATGACGGCCGGTGGTACAGTAATCGATCTGATCGATCCTGCTTGGCTCGAACGGCACGACGACGCCAAAACACAGCGCTGTTGACTCACTGGTTGCAGCGTCAACTAAATGCGGACACTTCATAAGACCCAGCTCCTTTCTTCCTGCCTCTCAGTGCTCCCCCAGGGGGCACAACCCTGAGGGAGCGGGCACTGAGCACACAGGAGTTTCACTACACCCTTCAGTCTGCCTTACTTGTTAGACACCCACGTCAAAGAAATGTTACAAGTCGGTAAATTTTTATCTGGTAGGCATAACCTTGACCCCTACCGAGTTGTCCCCTAGAATCTCTCCATAATGGTCCGGGCTTCGCTGAAGAACCCCTACGCGGTCGTTGCGATCAGCCTGATCGTCGTCCTTCTGGGCGTGGTGTCCTACCAAAAAATGGTGGTGGACATCTTCCCGGAGATCAACACGCCTGTCGTGGCGGTCGCCACCTTCTTTAAGGGCATGAGCCAGTCCGAGATCGAGGGGGCCATCACCCTCCGTCTGGAGCAACTCTACCTGCAGGCTTCCTACGTGGAGCACATCGAGTCGCGCTCGCTTGCCGGCATCAGCCTGATCAAAATCTATTTCCATCCCGAGTATGACGTCAACGCCGGCGTCGCGGAGATCACCAGCCTGACGTATTCCGCGTTGCGGTTTCTTCCCAAGGGCATGTTCCCACCGACGATCATTAAATTCGGGGCATCGAGCCTGCCGATCGCCCAATTGACCGTGAGCAGCCCGACCCTGAGCGAGAAGGCCGTGCGCGATGTCGCGTATTTTACTGTTCGCCCTCAGTTGGGGACCGTCCCTGGGGCCGCGCCGCTTCCGCCGGTCGGAGGGACGATCCGTCAAATCACGGTATTCTTGGATCGGGAGAAAATGACGGCGCGGGGCGTCTCAGCCAGCGAGGCTGTGAAGGCCGTCAATGCCCAGAATGTCCTGATCCCAGCCGGCAACATCAAGGTCGGTGACTTTGATTACAACGTGTTAAGCAACAGCCTGGTGCCACTTGTCGAAAACCTCAACGATATTCCGATCAAGCTGGTCAACGGGGTGCCGGTGTTCTTGAGAGACGTGGCCACCGCTGCCGATTCCCACTCGGTCCAAACCAATGCGGTCCGGGTCAACGGGCGACGGGCGATCTACATTCCGATCCTCAAACAGGCGGGCGCCAACACCATCGCGGTGATCGACGGTGTGAAAGAGGCGGTGGCGCGGTTGAAGGGGCTCCCGGAAGATGTCGAGGTCAAGCTGATCTTCGACCAATCCTTGTATATACGCAATGCCATCGCGACGCTCCAACACGAAGGGCTCCTGGGGGCGGGGCTGGCCTGCCTCATGATCCTCGTGTTTCTCGGCAGCGCCCGATCCATGCTGATCATCGGGCTGGCCATCCCGCTGTCGATCGCCACGGCCTTTGTGCTGCTCTATTTCACGGGCCATACGATCAACATCATGACGCTGGGCGGATTGGCCCTGGCGGTCGGGACTCTGGTGGACAATTCCATCGTGGTCCTGGAGAACATCCACCGGCATATGGAGATGGGCAAGTCGGTGAGAGAGGCCGCGCTGGACGGCGCGAACGAAGTCGCGCTTCCGATGCTGGTCATCACGATCAGCATCTTGATCGTGTATCTCCCGATCCTCTTTTTTACGGGAATTATCAAGTTCCTCTTCGTGCCGCTGGCGCTGGCGGTCGCCTACGCGATGGGGGCCTCGTATATCGCTTCGGTGACCGTGGCGCCTGTCGCCATCGCAACGTTCGAGCGGGCGGGTGGACAGGAGACGGCCGAACTTGTTGCGGAGCGGCCTAGGGACCTCTTTGAATCGCTCGTGAATCGGTATGGGCAGGCCCTAAGATGGGGATTGGCCCATAAAGCTGTGGTCGTGTGGGGGGTAGGAGCCGTATTCGTTGGCTCGCTGGCTATGGCCCCGTATCTGAGCACTGAATTTTTTCCGAAAGTGGACACGGGGCAGTTCATCCTGAACGTCTCGGCCCCGGAGGGAACCCGCCTGGAAAAGACCGAGGCGATGGTCGGCCGGATCGAGGAGTTGATCCGTAAACGGATCCCGGCAGATGAGTTGGACCAGATACTGGCCGATATGGGTATCCGGCGTGGCTGGATCGCCCTCTACTCGCCGAATCCCGGCCCCCATGCCTCCGTCATCCTGGTCAGTCTGGTGCGGAGCCACCGGACGAGCACGTGGGACTATATGGCCCTGATTCGGGAGGACCTGCGGCGCGAGTTCCCTGGGATCAAGTTTGCGTTCCAGACCGGGGGGATGGTAAGCGACGTGCTGAACTTCGGGCTCCCGGCCCCGATTGACATCAAGATCAGCGGTCCTAAACTGGCTCAGTTGAATGAGGCCGCCGGAAAGATTCGTAGTCTGGTGGCTTCGGTCAAACGCACCGAGGACGTACGTATCCATCAAGGGATGGACAGTCCGGAGCTCCACCTGACCGTGGACCGGACCAAGGCCGCGTATCTCGGAATGACCCAGCAGGAAGTCATGACGGATATCTATACCGGGCTCACCTCCAACCTCAGTCTGGACCCCGGCTACTGGATCGACCCCAAGAGCAATAATGCGTATTTCGTGGTCGCCCAGTACCCGGAACAGGATCTGGTGAAATTCGAGGACTTCCTGGATATGCCCTTGGTTGGTGCGAAGATCAGGGGTTCCGCCAGCGTGGGGATCGGGGGCGATCATCTGAGGGGGTCCACACTGGCTTTGCAGAATACGCCCTTCACGGGGTCGCCGATGTTGCCGGCGGGAGGGAGTTTCGGCACGGACGGAGGCAGCCGTGGGCCGGCCGTCTTACTGAAAGATGTGGTCGAGGTGGTGCGGAGGACGGGGCCTGAAGAAATCGCGCACTACAACCTTCAACCCACAATTGACGTGCTGGCCAATGTGTCGGGAAACGATTTGGGGCATGTGGCGCGCGAGATCGAAGACAGGCTGGCGGGATTCCAGGTTCCACGGGACGTGACGATCTCGATGCTGGGCGAGGTGAACAGCATGCGGAACGCCATTTCAAGCTTTGCGCTGACGTTGCCGATTGCCATCCTGCTGGTGTATTTGGTGATGGTGGGGTTTTTCCGGTCGTTTCTCGATCCGTTCATCATCCTGTTTGCGGTACCGTTGGGTTTCATCGGCGTCATCTGGATGCTCCTGTTGACGAATATCTCCGTGAACGTGGAATCCATGCTCGGGACTCTGATGATGATCGGCATAGTGGTCTCCAACAGCATCCTGCTGGTGGACTTCGCCAACCGCATGCTCGCATCAGGCTTGTCGGTGGACGAGGCGGTTATCGCGGCCGGACGGGTGCGGATCCGGCCGATTATCATGACCGCTCTGGCCACTATCCTCGGGCTCACCCCGATGGCTCTGGGACTGGGTGAGGGCGCCGAGGCCAATATTCCTCTGGCCCGTGCCGTGATCGGGGGGATGATGGTCTCTAGTTTCATGACCTTGTTGTTTGTTCCCATCCTGTACAGCATGACGGCCCGCAGTCAGGTGGAGCCGGCGTGAAAGTCTTGTTGCTGGTGGTCAGCCTGATCGCTTTGCTGGCGGTGGGGTTCTGGGTGCAGAAACCTCCTGCAGGGGACGGCAATCCTTCCGTCTCGGCGAAGGACAGCCCAAGCCTTCCTGAAGTCCAGGTGGCGAAGCCCATTCGGCGTGATATCGCCGCGACCCTTCGCATCCCCGCGACCGTCTCGCCGTATCATCAGACGACCCTCTACGCCAAGGTTTCCGGTTTTCTGAAAGTCATCCACGTCGATAAGGGCGACCGGGTTCAGCAGGGCCAGGTCCTGGCGGTGATTGAGGCTCCGGAGATCAATCAGCAGTATGAGCAGGCGCTGGCGGACTATACGATCAAGAAGGTCACCTACGAACGGCTGGCGCAAGTCTGGAAAGAGGCGCCCGACGTCATCGCCAAACAGGAAGTGGACGTGGCCCAGGCAGCGGCGGATGCGTCGCGGCATCTCCTGGAGCAGCGGCAAACGTGGCTCGACTACACGCAGGTGCGCGCTCCTTACGGCGGCACCGTGACCGCCCGATTCGTTGATCCCGGCGCGCTGATCCAGGCGGCCATGTCGTCGGCCACCCAGGCGGTTCCGCTGTTCACCATCATGGATGTCTCCCGCTTGCGGTTGTACGTCAATGTGCCGCAGGAGGACGCGCTCTTCGTCAGGAAAGGGACCCCCGCCACCATCTCGATCAAGATCAAGGATTCCGGCGTGAAGGCGCTGGAGGCGGTTGTCACTCGATCCACCCAGGCGCTCGATCCCGGAACCCGGACCATGCTGGTCGAAATCGACATTGCGAATCCGGGACAGGCCTTGATGCCCGGTATGTTCGCGGAGGTGGCGTTGGCCCTCCGGCAGCGTCCGAACGCCCTGGTGATTCCGCCCGCGGCGCTGGTCTCCGACAACTCATCGAAGGCGGTGTTCGTGATCGAACAGAGCGTAGCGCGCAAGGTGCCGGTCAAGACCGGTATTGATGACGGCGTGTGGGTCGAGGTGACGGACGGACTGGCCGGCACCGAGGATGTTGTCGTGGTGGGGAAGAGCCGCCTGGCCGACGGCAAGCCGGTCAAGGCGTCTCCGTACAACCTTCCTGCCGGAAAACCCGGAAGCCAGAATTACTGATCGAAGGCAAGAACAAGGGGGGCATGATGAAGAAGCTACTGGTCAGCGTGCCGGTCGTCCTGATGATCTCGTTGGGAGGGGTTGCGTGGGGGCAGCCGGCTATGCCTAAGGAAACGCCGTCGGGCCTGACCCTGCAGGAGGCGATCCGGACGGCGCTTGAAAAGCATCCCGCGCTGCAGTCATCGGAGTTCGCCGTCCAAGCCGCCGAGGCTCGCCGGAAGCAGGCCGAGGCGCCGTACTATCCCCAGGTCGGAGGATCGGCGATCCAGACGAACGGGGCCCTCCGCTCCAATGCCTTTCTTCGTCCCTCGGGGTCTTTGATTTCACCGAACCAGAGCGATGTGACGGTAGGGGTGGCGGCCAGCCAGACTGTGTACGACTTCGGCCAGACCGCGTCGCGGGTGGACGCGCAACGGTCCGACACGGCCAGGTTCGAAAAGGAAGCGCTCACACGCCGGATGGAAGTCGTCCTGGGTGTGGAGCGGGCATACTTCTCGGTTCTAAAGAAGAAACGGCTGGTCGAGATTGCCGAACAGACGGTTCGGGAGCGTGATATTCTGAAACGTCAAGTTGAGGTTTTATATCGCAATCACTTGAAATCGAAGCTTGACTTTGGACTGGTTAATGTTCAGTCAACGGATGCCGAGTTCCTGGCGATCCGAGCCAGAAACGATCTTGAGGCGGCCTTTGCGGAGTTGAACAACGCGATGGGGGTCGAAGGATCTGCCGCCTATGCGCTGGAGGACATCCCGGCGACCGTTGAGCCTCCGCGCCCCCTCGGTACGCTGGTGGCTGAGGCGCTTGACCGGCGGCCCGAGTTGCTGGCTCTGAAGGAACGGATGCGGACGGCCGACCATCGCATCAAGGCCGCCGGCAATCTGAACTTCCCCACGCTGCAAGTGGTCGGGAGCGCGGGGGATACGGAGCACATTTCCAACCGTCCCAATCTTCAGGAAGGCGGTTGGTGGGGCGTGGGAGCGGCCGTCTCGGTCCCGCTCTTCACGGGTTTTCTGATCCAGAACCAAGTAGCGGAAGCCACCGCCCAGCAGCGGGAAGCGCAGGCAGTATACCTGGCCGTGGCTCAGAACGTGCGATTGCAAGTCAAGGACAGCTTTCTGGATTTGGTCACGTTGATTCAGCAAATCAAGGTGGCGGAACAACAAGTATTGATCGCCCGCGAGGCGCTGTCTCTCGCCAGCCAACGATACAAGCTCGGTCTGAGTTCGATCGTGGAGGTCACGCAAAGCGAAGTAGCCATCACCGCCGCTGAGACCAGGCTGGCGGAAACGCAATACAACACGAAGATCGCCGAAGCGCGCCTGCGGTACGCGGTGGGAGGCATCTGATTAAAATGGATGGGGAGCGATGGTGCAGACCTGGCGCTTGGCATTGAATGAATCCCCTTAAATTCGCGGGCTTGGCAACGTTGATTTATCCTGGTAAAACCGCTATGCTCAACCTACTTGTAATCGGCTGATCCAAACCCCCATTCCGGAGCCATCTGTGTTCAACCTATTTCCCCGAGAGCCCGCCTTTTTCGAGATGTTCACGGAGGCGGCCCAGAACATGGTCCTGGGCAGCCGCCGCTTGAAAGAGATGATGGAGGCGTACACTGAGGTCGAGAAGAAAGCCCGGGAGATCAAGCGAATCGAATCGGCCGGAGACGCCATCACCCACACGATCATCAAGAAGCTGAACCAGACCTTCATCACGCCGATTGATCGCGAAGACATTTACGGCCTGGCCAGCGCCATCGACGACGTGCTGGACTGCGTGGAGGCGGTGACCGACCGGTTGGCCATCTACAAGATCGAGAAGCCGACGCACGAGGCGATTCAGTTGGCCGGTATCATTTATGAGGCCTGCGAGGAACTCGGTCGCGGCATCGCCCAATTGGGCAAGGTGACCGACCTGAACGCCTGCTTCGTCACGGTCAACAGTCTCGAAAACGATGCGGACCGGATCACCAGAGACGCCATCGCCAGGTTGTTCGAGAGCGAAAAGGATCCGCTGGTCGTCATTAAATGGAAAGAGATCTATGAAAGTCTTGAGGAGGGCACCGACCGGTGCGAGGATGTGGCCAACATCCTCGAGCGCATTCTCCTGAAGCATGCCTGACGTCTTGAATTTGTGTGTCGCCCTCCCGCCTGCGCTGCGATAGGCTTCCCGACTGATCATGTTTGATCCTACCGTTCTGCTCATCCTCGTGGTGGTGCTTGCCCTGGCCTTCGATTTTTCGAACGGCTGGCACGACAGTGCCAACGCCATTGCCACCGTCGTTTCCACGCACGTGCTCAGCCCTGGGCGGGCCGTCCTCATGGCCGCCGTGCTCAACATCGCCGGCGCTTTCATGTCCACCGCCGTGGCCAAGATGATCGGCGGGGGGATTGTGGAGGCCTCAATGATCCAGCAGACGACCGTGATCGCCGCGCTTTCCGGCGCGATCGCGTGGAATCTCTTCACGCTGATCCTGGGGCTGCCCACCAGCTCATCCCATGCGCTGATCGGAGGCATCATCGGCGGCGCGCTGGCTCAGAGCGGGATGGCGGCGGTGAAGCTGTCGGGCCTGCAGAAGGTGCTGGAGGCGATGCTGTTCTCGCCGCTCGTGGGGTTCGTACTGGGCTATTTAATTATTCTAGCCACATATTGGGTGATGTTTCGAGTCCCGCGCGGGGCGGCCAACCGGGGGTTTCGCCGATTGCAGTTGATCTCGTCGGGCTTCATGGCGTTCAGCCATGGGGCCAATGATGCGCAGAAGGCGATGGGGATCATCACGCTTTCTCTGGTGTCTGCGGGATACCTCAACAGCGTGGAGGTCCCCATGTGGGTGATTCTGGCCTGCGCGGTGGCGATGGGGCTCGGGACGGCGGCGGGAGGCTGGCGAATCGTCCGTACCATGGGGATGCGCATCATGAAGATGGAGCCGGTGCACGGCTTCGCCGCCGAGACCAGCGCGGCGTTGATCCTGCTCGGGACAGCGCACTTCGGCATCCCGGTCAGCACGACGCACACCATTACGTCCTCAATCATGGGTGTCGGGTCCGTCACGCGCCTCTCAGCGGTGCGGTGGGGTGTGACGATGCGGATCGTCTATGCCTGGCTGTTCACCCTTCCCGGCGCGGGGTTGGTCGCATACGGGGCGACGCTGGCTTTCCAGGCTCTCCGCTGACGGCGATCGAACCGGGCGCCGTGGAGGCGATCGAGAAACGCGCCGCTCTCTATTACGATCATGCGGTCGTCTTTGCCCACGCGCTCAAGAAGCCCCCTTTCCACCCCGAAACCGTGCACCGGCTGCGCACTCACTTGCGGAGGCTGCAGGCGTATGGGGAACTCATGCAACGTCCGAAGACCGCGTCCTCTCTCGCAAAGTGCGTAACATGGCTGAGCCGACTTCGCACCCTGGACGTCTTCCACCGCTATCTCCGTCGCCGACGCGCCGATGCCGAAGACGTGCGACGTGCGGCCTGGGCACTGCGTGAAGAAGAGACGAAGGTGGCCCATGCCGGGTATGTGGAGGCGATCCGGACATTGCTGGAGAGGGTATCGATCGCCAAGATGCGCCGGCCGTCGGCCTTTGTATCGGCGCGTCTGGACGCGCTTGTCGGGACACATGCCGGGCGCCTGAACGCCGCGTTGCGTGGATTGTCGGCCGAAGCCAAACGAAAAGAGCTCCACCGTCTGCGCCTGCTGGTCAAGTCGCTTCGCTATCAGGAAGAAATCGCGCTGGAAACCGCCTGGGGCAATCCCCGGTCGGTCGCCGCGCTCAAGAGGCTCCAGCGGACGTTGGGGGATTACTGCGACCGCGACCAGTTCCGCCGCTTGGCTAGAAAGATGAAACTAACCTGTCGTGGGGAGATGCAGAAGGAGTATCGGCGATACCGAAAGCTTGCCCGCGCCGCCGTCCGCAAGCTGGGGCTGCCGGAGGCCCGCGCTACCGGCCCGCGATGACGCGGAGGAACTTGGGGGGCAGGAGCCACAGCAGGGTGCCGGCCCCGGCTTTGGGGATGCCCGTGAACCGGATGCAGCAGGCACCCGCCTTCTTCACGTCGAAGGAAGCGGCCGTCTTGCCCGAGACTATCGCTGAGAGAGTCGTGCTGATGTGAGGTTCATGGCCGACGCAGAGGACCACTGGTTTGTCTGCCAGGTCGCCAAGCCGGGCGATCAGCCGGTCCGGTGAGGCGGCGGGCGCGAGTTCCTCCGCAAGCTCGACCTTCGCGTCGGTGATCAGCCCATTCTTGGCGATCTCGGCCGTCTCGCGCGCTCTCAGCAGGGGGCTGGAGAGAATGATATCCGGCTTGACCTTGAGCGCCTTGAGGCCTCGCACCACTTCCTTGGTGCGGTCGGCGCCGTCCGCCGTCAGCGGGCGGTCCGCATCGTCGCCCTTCCAGTCTTCCCGGTCCGCAGCCGCTCCATGTCTGAGAAATACCAGTTCCATGCCTGCTCCGTCTAAAGGGAGCGCATTATAGCGAAGCACGGGGATGATGTCACGCGCCCTGCGGAAAAGAAAAGTCTTGACGAGGGCTCCTCTGATGTGCACTATGTCGACATAGTTTATAAACATTAGAGTTAGCGGCGCATGAAATTCTCGAAGAAAAGCGAATACGGCCTGCGGGCTCTGATCGAGTTGACCCAGGGATACGGGAAAGAACCGCTCCGTCGGCATCAGATCGCCGACCGGCAGCACATTCCCATCGTGTTCCTGGAGCAAATCCTGCTGGCGCTCAAACACGCCGGTCTCTTGGCCAGCACCCGAGGCGCGTCCGGCGGGTATGCGCTGATCAAGCCGCCGTCCAAGGTCACACTGGGGCAGGTCATCCGTATCTTGGACGGCCCGCTGGCGCCGATCGGCTGTGTCAGCAAGACAGCCTATAAGAAGTGCCATGATTGCCCCTATGCGAAGAAAGCCTACTGTCCGTTGCAGGATGTGATGGGTGGGGTGCGCAACGCCATCGCCGATATTCTGGACAACTACAGCCTGGAGGATTTCATTTCAGGCACCCGCAGTTTTCGCCAACGTCAGAAATAAGCCATGCCCGAATTCGACATCAGTGTGATCGTACTCTTGGGAATTACTCTCTTTGCGGCTTTCGTGAACGGAGCCCTGGGGTACGGGTTTTCATCGCTTACCGTGCCGGTCGCCCTGCTGTTCTATACCAATCGCATCCTGAATCCCGCGCTGGTTGTGATCGAAGTCTTCATCAATATCTTTGTTCTCTTCATGAATCGGGACAGTGTTCCGGCTGTATGGAAGAGGGTCTATCCCATTCTCATCGGGCTGCTCCCTGGCATTGCAGTCGGCAGCTATCTTCTCACCTCGCTTCATCCGGGCTGGATCAAGTTTGTCACCTACACTGTTCTTCTTCCCCTCATCCTTGTCCAGGCAGCCGGCCTGCGGAGGCCGATTCGGTCGGAATGGCTCCTTGGCGTCCCTTTCGGAACGGGACTCGGCTTCCTGTATTCCGTCACCACCGTCTCCGGCCCGCCCTTGGCGATTTTGTTCAATAATCAAGGCCTGGTCAAAAAAGAGTTTCGGGCCGGTCTCGGCTTGATTCGCGTGGCTGAGTCGAGCCTGACCGCCATCGTGTATTACCAGCTTGGCCTGTTTGTGGGGGAAAGCCAGGGAATCTTCTGGAGCATTGTTCCGAGCGTCATCGTCGGGATTCCGCTTGGCGCCTTTCTCATTCGACGGCTCGATGCCGAGACGTTTCGTCGCATCTGCATGAGCTTTGATGCCTGGGTCGTCGGTTTCGGTCTGTCCCGCGTGTTGATCGACTTGCAGTTGATGGAAAGCCCGTGGGCTTACAGCGTGATGGTGCTGGCGATTGTGATAGACGCCTATCTGCTGTACGTCTTTTTTACGACGAGGAAACGTGCTGCCATGCAATTGGAGACCTTTTGAAGCGTCATTTTTGTTACATAAAGTTTACTAAATAGACAAATAAAGGATACAATAAGATGCGAAAACCATGGACACATGCTCTAGTCGCGGCCGCCGTTGTCCTGTTTCTCGCGGCCGAGCCCGCGAGCGCGGCGGATGCCGCGCTCAAGTTCTTGCTGAAAAAGGGCATCATCACCCAGGAAGAGTACGACCAGGCGCTTCGGGAGACCGGTCAGCTTCCTGAGACGTCTCCTCCCAAAGCAGACGCGGCACCCCCGGTTGCGGCGTCCGCCAAGGCGGATGCTGCTCCCGCGCCGGATGGGGACAGCACGGTGGACCTTGGAAAGGGTATTAAGTTCGGCTACGACCGGGGCCTCTATACGCAGTTCAAGGACAAGTTCCGGCTCAAGATCCGGATCCGGATCCAGCTCCGGTATACCGATAGCCATTTCAACTCGGCGTACAACACGATCGGGGATGCGAAGAATTATCCCAGCGTCTCCTCGGCCGGTGTCATCTCGGCCACGAAACATGCCGAGGATCTGGCCTTCTTCGGCGTACACCGCACGCGGCTGGTGTTCGAAGGGTTCGCCTTCAGCCCGGACATTAACTACTTCGTACAGTTCCGGAACGACACCGCCGACTCCACCACGCAATTGGGAGGCTCGCGTTCGACGACCCAGCTCTACGATGCCTACCTGACCTTCAAGCAGATCCCCTTGGCGAATCTCCGCTTCGGCCAGTACCGCACGCACTTCGGGCGGCAGGAATTCTTCTCGTCGGCGCTCTTGCAGTTCGTGGATCGGGGTTTTGTCGCCGAGGCGTTCGTCCCGAATGTGATTGACCGGCGGGATCAGGGCGTCACGATTTTCAGCGACCAGGAGAAGCATCCCGTCAATTATGCTTTTGGCGTGTTCAACGGCGTCGGCATCAATCTGAATAGGCTCGGCCTGAGCACGCCGGGCAATGCCAATGAATTGATGTATGTCGGTCGGATTACGGCGGACATCCTTGGAAAGCCCGGGTACCCGGAAGGAGACCTGGCCAATTCCCAGACTCCCCAACTGGCCGTTGGTGCGAGCTATGGGTACAACGGGGGTCTCCAGACGAATACGACTGGCGCCGGCAGCAACAACCAGGTCTCCACGGCGATCGCGTCACTGGGCAATGGGCGGCTGCTCAACCAAGGTGTGGTGGACATCGGGACGGGGGGCCTCGACTTCATTGTGAAGTACAAAGGTTTTTCCCTTCAGGCAGAGGGCTTCGTCCGAAACGTGGACACCCACGACCATTCCAAACGCATCGGGAACGCGACGGGCTATTACGTGCAAACGGGGTACTTCCT
>CAZMPH010000008.1:18033-26439 GCA_964568195.1 uncultured Nitrospirales bacterium
CTTATCCCGTCGAAGTTCGAAGTGGTGGGGCGGTGGAGCGCGATGGATCCGGACACCCGGGCTGCCCAGGACATCATCACGGCGGGTCTGGGTGGTCTCAACTGGTACCTGAGTGGGCACGAGCACAAATTGCAGTTTGACTATGGTGTGGTCGCCACTCGCCTGGGCGGCGCCGACGTCGGCGGCAACGTCACCTTGATCGAGAACCGTGCTCGCTTGCAGTACACGATCGTGTTCTAGCCAAGACTAGACCCATTGGGATGTGTTTTTATTTGCAAATGCCCACAAGATATGGTACTTTTTGCGCCTAGGGTAACGCCTCTCCGGTGCTTACCTCAATAAGAAAGGAGCACATGTACCTTAAGCATCTCGAATTGCGGGGGTTTAAGTCTTTTGTCGACGCGCGGTTGACCTTTCAGCCGGGTATCACGGCAGTGGTCGGACCGAACGGAACGGGCAAAAGCAACATCCTCGATGCGGTCCTCTGGGTCTTGGGCGAGCAGAGCACCAAGACCTTGCGTAGTGAACGGATGGAAGACGTCATTTTCAATGGAACCGAGTCCCGCCAGCCGTTGGGGATGGGCGAGGTCTCGCTGATTCTGGGCGACGTCGATGGAAAGTCCGCGAACGGCAACGGCAATGGAAATGGCAATGGGAGCGGCAACAGCAACGGTGACGGTGACGGTGAAACCGCCGCGCTCCCGCATGCGCTCGGGGAATGCCAGGAGGTGATGCTCACACGGCGTCTGTACCGTGACGGGATAAGCGAGTATTTCATCAATAAGACCCCATGCCGCTTGAAGGACATCCGCGGGCTTCTGCTGGACACCCGCGCCGGCAGCAAGGGCCATACGGTCATTGAGCAGGGACGGATCGATCGTGTACTGAAGGCCACGCCCATCGAGCGCCGCGAGCTCATTGAAGAGACGGCCGGCATCGTCCGCTATAAAAAGCAAAAGGCCGAGGCCCTGCGGAAGCTGGAGGCCACGAACCAGAATCTGCTGCGCGTCCGCGACGTCGTCAATGAGGTCAAACGTCAGCTTGGGTCGCTGGAGCGCCAGGCGCGGGCGGCCGAACAGTATCAGGCGCTTCGGCAGGAAGTCCGCAAGCTCGAACTCACCGTCCTCGTCCATGACTACCGCGGGTTGCTCCACGAGCGTGAGGAGTCCGATCGGGCGCTGGGCGACTTGACGATTCGTGAAAGCGCCGAGATTGCCGCGGTCGCCCGTTTCGCAGCGGAAGTCGAAACGCTCCATCTCGGCGTGACGGAGGGCGAGGCCGCGCTGACAGCGTTGCGCGATCAGGTCGCCCAGGCGGAGGCGCGGCTGGCGCAGGCCGGCGCCGCCATCGAATTGCTGGCCCAGCGGGCGACCCTGCTCGACGAGCAGCGGGTCCGCGTGCAGGCCGATGTCGAGCACGTTCGCGGAGAGCAGAAGGAGGAGGGAACACTCCTCGCCACGCTGCGGTCCCGCATCAAGCAGTTGACCCACGACTTCTCCCGGCGGTCCGGTGTCGCCGCGCAATCCGAGGCGGCGCTGGCGGAGGCCGCGCAGTGTCATCGGGACGCCCAGGCTTCCCTCGAAGCCGTGCGCGCCGCCGTCATGGAGAGGGTAATGACCGCCACGGCCGCCGGCAATTGTCTGGCCAACGATCAGGCACGCGCCGCGGAAATCCGGCGGCGGGCCGACCGCGTGGAGCAGGAGCGGCTCCAAGCCGTCTCGTCGTTGGAAGCATCCAAGACAGGACTTGCGGCCTCCGTCGAGCGACGACGCCAACTTGAAACGAATTTGACCACGGCCCGCGGCGCGCGCGCCGATCTCGCGGATGCCATCGCCTGTCTCAAGAGCCAGCTTGCGGAGGCCGAGCAGCGGTTCGCTCGCGTGCAGGAAGAGAAGGCCGTGTCGGTCGCTCGGCAGAAGGTCCTGCAGTCGGTGAGCCACGACGCGGTCGAGGGCAACGCCGCGTCGCTTCTCAATGATACCGTCGCGCAGGTGCTCTCCGTTCCCGCCGCGTACGAGCGAGCCGTCGAGGCGGTCTTGGGTCATCGGCTGACGGGCAAGCTCGTCGAAGGGCCGGCGGAAGCCGTCCGTGTGCTGCGCGCGCTTGCGGCGAAAGGCGCGGCCGGCGGGACCTTCATCCCGAAGCACCCGCGGGTGTTTGGCGCGCGCGCGGCCGCGAAGCTCGAGGGAGCCGGCGTGGTCGGCCCGGCACGGGACGTGGTGACGCCGCGCAAGGGCTATGACGAGCTTGTCACGCATCTCTTGGCTGGCGTGGTGATCGTTGAGACGCTGGACCAGGCCGTTGCTCTGTGGAAGGGTATGACGGAGTCCAAACAGGCGCTCTTGGTGACGCCGAATGGTGAAGTGGTTGCACCAGATGGGATCGTCAGCGCGGGCCCGGCCGGGACCGCCGCCGGGGCCATGGGCCGCGAACGTGAGTTGAAGGCATTGACCGCGCGGATGAAGGAACTTGAGAAGGAGTTTCCTGCGGCGCAGACGAACAAGGAGAAGCTCAGTGTCACGTTGACTGCGGAGGTCGCTCGCTTGGAGTCGCTGGAGGCAGAGATCCGCACGATAGAGATGGCGCTGGTCGGAGAGCGCAAGGACGAGCAGCGGGGCGAACAGGATGTCGCGCGGTGGAATCAGGCGATCGCGCTGTTCCAGACCGAGCGTGAAGGGGCCGAGGCCGAGCTTACCGCTTTGGCCGCCTCCGAGAAAACGCTGCGTGACGATCTCCAACGTTTGGAGAGGGAACGGGCGGAATCGGAGCAGTCCGTGCTCTTGCGACAGCAGGCGGTCGCGGCTTCGCAGGCTGAACTTGAGCGGCAGCAGGCGGCGATGGCGGAGGTCCGAGCGGATGCGGCGGGACGGCAGGAACGTCTCGAGCAGGCTCAGGCTGATCTGGCGCGCGTGGAGAGCGCGTCGGCCACCCGCAAAGCCCGAATCGAGGAATTGGAAGCGGAAGCGGTACGGTTGAAGGCCGCCGGAACCGCCGCGGTGGCCGAACGGAAGCAGACCGAAAAAGGCGTGCCGGCCATGGAAGCGGCCATTAAAGAGGCCCGTCAGCGCCTGGTGAAAGCGCAAGAGGCGCAGACCGGCCGGGTCGCCAAGTCTCGCGCGCTGGAAGCCGACTGGAATCGGGCGCGGCATTCGCTCGATGAACTTCACAAGCGGCAGGAGACGATTCGCCTGCGGCGCGTGGAGGCCCAGGCTCGCTTGGAAGGATTCGATGCGCTCCTGACGGGGACCTACGCCGTCAATTTCGAGCAGGCCGTCGCCGAGGTCGGGGAGTCTGCCGACGATGATTTGGAGACGATCAAGGACACTCTGGCACAGAAGCGTCGGCGCTTGCAGGATTTGGGGCCGGTCAACGTGATGGCCATCGACGAGCACCGAGAGCTGGAAGAACGCCTCCGGTTCCTGACCGCGCAGGAGGAGGATCTCACGCAGTCCATCGCGTCGTTGAGGTCCATCATCACTCGCATCAACCGCACGACGAAGCAGCTCTTCATGGAGACCTTCGAGAACTTGCAGGCCAAGTTCAGCGAGACGTTCCGTACGTTCTTCGACGGCGGCCGCGCCGAGCTGATCCTGGTGGAGGATGAAGAGTCCACAGAACCGGGTGTGGATATCGTGGCCCAGCCTCCCGGGAAGCGGCTCAAGAACATTTCGATGTTATCGGGCGGGGAGCGGGCGCTGACCGCAGTTGCCCTGCTGTTCGCCATGCTGGAGGTGCGACCGGTCCCGTTCTGCATCCTGGACGAGGTGGATGCCGCCCTGGACGAGGCGAACACCCTGCGGTTTATCCGGGTCATCCGGGAGTTGGCCGCGCGGACCCAGTTCATCGTCATCACGCACAGCAAACAGACGATGGAAATGGCCGATGTGCTCTACGGCGTCACCATGGAAGAAGCCGGCGTTTCCGCCTTGGTTTCCGTCCGCCTGAACAAGCTCCTGGCACCTGCCTGCTGATATCCTGACTCCAAGCGAGTGAACCCCATGAAAATCAAGCGTGTTTCATGAGGCGAAGCTTGACACTCAATTGCCTGTTTGCGGTATACTCACGCCTTGATGCGCCCCCAATGGTCCTCCCCACATGCCGTTCGGCGGACAAACCAACTCGGCGTAGCCCCAAGGACATCATGAAGCGGTTACTCGGCCTTCTGACCAATTGGTCCGAGAGGATTCTGTCGGCGGCGCCCGAGAGGGTGCAGCAGCAGGCCCGGCAGAAGGCCGGCCGGCTCCTGCGCCTCGTGGGCGGCAATCCCAGCACGGTGAAGTCTTCCCCTGTAACCGCGCGGGGTCAAGAATACAGCCAGGTCTCCAGCCAAGGGGCGGCCCAGAAAGGCCCATCAATCGAGGAGGCCCTCAAGCGGGGCCAGCAGTGGCTGCTCTCCCAGCAGGCCGAGGCGGGGTACTGGGTCCATGAACTGGAAACCGACGCGACGCTGACCTCCGAGTACCTCATGCTCTGCCGGTTCCTCGGCTTCGTGGACAAGGAGAAAGAGCGGAAGGCCGTCCGCTATCTGATCGACGCGCAGTTGTCCGAAGGCGGGTGGCCGACCTATTATGGCGGGCCGCCGGAGATCAGCGCGTCGGTGAAGGCCTACTTCGCGCTCAAGCTCTCCGGTGTCGCTCCCGACGAACCCTTCATGCGGAAGGCCCGCGCGGCGATTTTGAACATCGGCGGGGTCGTCCGGGCGAACGTCTTCACCAAGATCGCGCTGACGCTCTTCGATCAGTACGACTGGCGCGGAATTCCGACGATGCCGGTGGGATTGGTCCTCCTGCGGCCGCACGGCCTCTTCAGTCTCTACGACCTCTCGTATTGGTCGCGGACCGTGCTCACCCCCTTATTGATTATTTTCAATGTGAAGCCGGTCTGCCGGATCCCGAAAGAGCAGGGCATCGACGAGCTCTACTGCACGGCCCGCGAGCAGGTGGACTTCCGGCGCGAGCCTCCGTTCCGCAAGGACCGGAACTGGTTCGCCTGGCGGAACTTCTTCATCACGCTCGACCGGGTTCTGCGGGTCTATGAGCGGATCGTGCCCGAGGGCCTTCGGAAGAAAGCTCTCGAACGCGCCGCCGACTGGATGATCGAACGGATGGAGGGAGAGGGCGGGCTCGGCGCCATCTATCCGGCGATGGCCAATTCAGTCGTGGCGCTGCGGTGCCTTGGCTATGACATGGAACATCCCCTTGTGCGCAAAGCCCTCGGCGAGATCGAAGCGCTGGAAGTGCACGAGGGGGACGCGATGCACCTGCAGCCGTGCTTCTCGCCGATCTGGGACACGCCGCTGACGATCAACAGCCTGATCGAGAGCGGCCTGCCGCAGGACCATCCCGCGCTCATCCGGGCCGCGCGCTGGGTTCTGGCGAAGCAGTGCCGGAAGGTCGGCGACTGGATCGTCTCGTCGCCGCAGGCCGAGCCGGGCGGGTGGTACTTCCAGTTCGAGAATGAATTCTATCCGGACAACGACGACACGGCGGTCGTGATCATCGCCCTGTCGAAGCTCGCCATGCCGGAGGCGGACGTTCAGCGCGACGCCATGCAACGCGGGATCCGGTGGACGCTGGCGATGCAGGGGAGCGACGGCGGGTGGGGGGCGTACGACAAGGACAACAACAAGCTGTTCCTGAACCACATCCCCTTTGCCGATCATAAGGCGCTGCTCGATCCCAGCACAGCCGATCTGGCCGGGCGCGAACTGGAGATGCTGGGAGCGCTGGGCTATGGCCTGAGCCATCCGGCGGCGGTGCGCGCGATCCGGTTCCTCCGGAAGAACCAGGAGGCCGATGGGTCGTGGTACGGCCGCTGGGGCGTCAATTACGTCTACGGGACCTGGTCCGTGCTGGCCGGATTGAAGGCGATCGGCGAGGACATGCAGGCCGAATACGTCCGCCGGGCGGTGGTGTGGCTCGTCTTGAAGCAGAATCCGGACGGCGGGTGGGGCGAGTCCTGCCTCTCGTACGTGGAGGCCGACGCGCATGGCGTGGGGGCGAGCACGTCCTCCCAGACCGCGTGGGCGCTTCTCGGGTTGCTCTGCGCCGGCGAAGTGGAGACGATCAGTGTGATGCGGGGGATCAACTACCTCATCCGGCATCAGGACCCGCAGGGGTGCTGGCCCGAGCGCATGTACACCGGCACGGGCTTCCCGCGCGTGCTCTACCTCCGCTACCACGGCTACAGCCACTTCTTTTCCCTGTGGGCCTTGTCCATGTACCGGTCGCTCAAGGCGCGCGGGCGCACTCGCGCGGACGAGATTCGCGAGCAGAACCGGCAATCCGGGCAGTTCCGCCTCGCGTAATGAGAGATGCGACGCGTCGCCATCTTGGCCGCATCCGGACGCGAGCTGGCGCTCATACGCGGGGTGTTTGGTGTTGGCTGGAATACCCGGAGAGGGCGCCTCGGCCCATTCTGGCATGAAGTCGGACGGACGGAAGATATCGAAGTGCATCTGATCAGAACCGGTGTCGGCCGGGAGCGCGCGCGGGAAGCCAGTGAAGCGGCGTTGTCCGCATTCGCCCCGGATGCGCTGATTTCGACGGGGTATGCGGGATCCTTGGGTATCGCGAATATCGGCGAGGTCATTCTCGGCACCAAGATTTTCGATTGGACCAAGGAACGATCCGGCCAGGGCATCCAGGCCGATCCGGCGCTGCTCGATCGCGCGCGCGAGGCCGCCCGCGATGCCCGGATTGCCTGGACGCAAGGACCGGTTGTCACGGTGGAACATGTGGTGTGGCGGGCCAGCGAGAAGCAGGCGCTCGGGGAAGTCAGCGGTGCCATTGCGGTTGACATGGAGAGTGCCGCCATCGCCAAAGTCGCGTCCGCCGCCGGCATCCCGTTTCTTTTGGTCCGCGCGATCTCCGATCGCGTCCAAGACGACCTGCCGATGGACTTCAACCTCTGGTTCTCTCCGTTCGGATCCCTGCGGTGCATTCTTCAGATTCTGAAACGCCCGTCGATTGTGCGTGGGCTCTACGAGATGAAGCACCATGCGGATCAGGCGTCAGAAAGCCTGCGGCGGTTCTTTTCTAAGTTAGTGGCAGAGATGCCCATGATTGCAGGAGCGCACTGATGGTGACCGCTGCCGTTGCCGGATTCGGTCGGAACACCCTGTGGATCGTCGGCGAGATGGGCCGCATGATGGTGTTTCTGATCAGCACGGTGGCCTGGATGGTGCGGCCCCCCTTTCGCTTCATGCAGGTCCTGAAGCAGATCCACTTCATCGGCGTGAAATCCCTTTTCGTCATTGTTCTCACGGGGGCTTTCACCGGCATGGTGCTGGGGCTGCAGGGCTATTACTCGCTCCGGAAGTTCGGGGCGGAGGGGTGGCTGGGGTCGGCTGTGGCGCTGAGCATCATCCGGGAACTGGGGCCGGTGCTGTCGGCCCTCATGGTGACGGGACGGGCGGGCTCCGCCATGACGGCCGAGATCGGCATCATGCGCATTACCGAACAGATTGACGCCCTCGATACGATGGCGGTCAACCCCATGCAGTACCTGATCGCGCCCAAAGTGCTGGCTAGCGTGCTCATCATGCCCATGCTCTGCTCGATCTTCGATCTCATCGGCATCTACGGGGGCTATCTGGTCGGAGTTGAGTTGTTGGGCGTGAGTTCGGGAGCCTATATCAGCTCGATGGAATCCAGCGTGGAGTGGAAGGACGTCTACGGGGGGTTTCTCAAGGCCCTCAGTTTCGGCGTGATCATATCCTGGGTTTGCACCTACAAAGGATACAACACGACAATGAGTGCCGAGGGGCTGGGGACGGCGACGACCGAGGCGGTGGTGCTTTCTTCCGTCCTCATCCTCATCTGGGACTATTTTGTGACCTCGGTCTTAATGTAAGAATGCCGCGGGCGCTGTAATGCGTGTGGAGGATTCGAAACCGGTGATTCGACTTGTAGGGGTAGAGAAGACTCTCGGCGGGCAGCCGGTCCTGCAAGGGGTGAATATGGAGATTCCCCGGGGGAAGGTGACCACAGTGATCGGCAAGAGCGGAGGCGGGAAGAGCGTCCTGCTCAAGCACATGATCGGGCTCCTCAGGCCGGATCGCGGTCAGGTGCTGGTGGATGAGACCGACATCACCAGGCTCAGCGCACGCGAGCTCAACGAGGTCCGAAAGAAGTTCGCCATGCTGTTCCAGGGGGCGGCGCTGTTCGACTCGCTCACCGTCTTTGAAAATGTCGCCTTTCCCCTGCGCGAGAAGACAAAGCTCAAGGCGGCGGAGGTCGAGCGCAAAGTCCTCGAGATGTTGGAGGCCGTCGGGCTCATGGGCATGGGCCATAAGTTTCCGGCGGAGCTCAGTGGGGGCATGCGCAAGCGGGCGGGACTGGCGCGCGCGCTCGTGATGGGCCCGGAGATCATCCTGTTCGACGAGCCGACCACGGGGCTCGATCC
>CAZMPH010000008.1:26449-32424 GCA_964568195.1 uncultured Nitrospirales bacterium
CGCGTACGATTCACGACCTGATTCTCGAGACCCAGCGGCGGTTCGGGTTTACAGCCGTCATGGTGAGCCACGAAATCCCCGAAATCTTCGGGATCTCGGATTACGTGGCGATGCTGCTGGATGGGGTGATCGCCGAGATGGCGCCGCCGGAGCAGTTTCAGCGCACGCGGCATCCCGGCGTACGGGAGTTTATCAACGTCGGCCCGAGGCCCGAGACCGTCTCCTCGGGGGCCGGCAGGGAGACTCGGGGGCTATGAAAGACGCTAAACTGGAACTCATCGTCGGGGTCTTTGTTCTGGCTGGGATCGCCGCCTTGACGTACCTCGCGGTCAAGCTCGGGAAGCTGGAAGTGATCGGAGGCGGGAACAATGTGGAGATCCATGCGGAGTTTGATTCGGTGGCCGGGCTCAAGGCCGGCGCGACGGTCGAGATCGCCGGCGTGCAGGTCGGCCAGGTGAAGCGGATCGGCTTGAATGGCGATCGGGCGCTGGTGGTCTTTTCGCTCCAGCCGGGCGTGAAGCTTTACGGCGATGCGATCGCCTCGGTCAAGACCCGCGGTCTGATCGGCGACAAGTACGTCTCGCTCTCGCCGGGCGGGTCGCAGAAGGAATTGCCGCCGGGCACAAAAATCCGCGATACCGAATCCGGGGTCGATCTGGAGTCGTTGATCGGTGAATTCATTCATGGCAACGTCAAGTAGAACCGAGGGGGAGCCGAAGGTGATGCGACGTCATGCAAATATGTTGGCGGTTGTCCTGGCCGGCAGCTTGGTCGGTGGGGATATCGGGGGGTTGACGGCGACGGCGTGGGCAGGGCCTCCGACCGATTCTATCAGGAAGTCCGTCGACGAGGTGATCCGTATTCTGGAAGACCCGGCATGGAAAAAAGCTGAGAAGAAGGAAGAGCGCCGCAAGCTGCTGGAACAGACCATCGCCCAACGGTTCGATTTCACAGAAATGGCGAAACGGAGTCTTGGGGCGGAATGGGCCAAACGGACGCCGGACGAGCAGAAGGAGTTTGCGGCCAATTTCCAGACCTTGCTGGCGAATACGTATCTTGGGAGGATCGAGGCCTATTCGGGCGAGAAGGTGCAGTATCTCAAGGAACTGACCGACGACGAGTTTGCAGAAGTCTACACGCATGTCGACACGGGAAAGAGCATGATCGATATCAGTTACCGGCTGCAGAAGAATTCGGACGACTGGCGCGTCTACGACGTGGTGGTGGAAGGCACCAGCCTGGTCCAGAATTACCGCGAGCAGTTCAAGCGCATCATCCGGAAGGACTCGTTTGCGGAGCTGTCGAAGCAGCTTGGGGATAAATCGTCGCGCATCAGAGCTCCTGTCCCCGACGGCAGCGACACGGCCAAGGGTCGATGAGTTCCGGTGACACCGTTTCTTCGCGCTGTCGGTGTTGCCTCGGCGTATGCGTTAGGATTACTTCTTGTCCCGTTGACGGAGGCGCTCGCCGAGGAACGGTCCTATTTCGTGATCCCGGCAGTCGCGACGTCGAAAAACGACGGGACGGACGTCGGGGTGATCGTGCCCTATATCTTCGCGGACGGCGAAGGCCGGATCACCAAGATCGTCGCCCCGATGTACATTCACAACGAGTTCGTGGGCTCGCGCGGGACGATCAATCTGTTCCGGTATCCGACGCGGGGCGAGGAATACAAGCTGATCGCCTCCTACACGGAGAAGATCGAGCGCAAGTTCCTGTTCGATTATCGGAATCTCTTTTTGTCCGGAGGACGCTACAGCCTGGAGGCGAACGTCGGGTTTTTCAAAAATGCGACGGCGCGGTTCTTCGGGATCGGCCCTCAGACCTCGGCAGCGCAAGAAACCAACTATACGGACCGTGAACTCCTGGGGCACATCACAGCCGGGCTCTACGTCGGACCCGGCCGGCGGGTGTTGTTCACCGAACGCCTTCGAAGCGTGGAAGTGCAGGTGGGCGCGGTGCCGGACATTCCCTTCACCCAACCGGTGTTTCCGACGATCAAAGGGACGGGCGGAGGGACGATATGGGGGCACAAGCTGGCCTTTCTCGACGATACGCGCGATGATACGCTGACCCCGACGATCGGGAGCTATTTCACGATGTACCTTGAACTGGCGCAGAGTTTGTCGGCCGACAGCAACACGGTGTTCAGCCATTACGGGGCCGAATACAAGACGCTGATCCCGAACGAGACCAAGGAGTACACCTTCGTGTTTCGCGCGAGGATAAACGCCACGGTCGGCGGCGCGGAGATTCCATTTTTCGAGCGGAGCAGTCTGGGCGGCCAAAACTCGCTGCGCGGATTTGGTGTGGGCCGGTTCGTCGACAACCATTCCCTGGTGTTCAATTTCGAGGAGCGTATCCAGTTGTTTCATTTGAAGGCGTTCGGGACCGTCGCCGAGGTCGAGGCAGCGCCGTTCCTCGATGTCGGAAAAGTGACCGATACGTTCCGCTACCGGGCCTTCTCCCAGTATGAAGCCAATCCCGGCATCGGATTTCGGGCGATCTCGCGTCCCAATGTCGTGGGACGGGTGGATTTTGCAAACGGTAACGAGGGACAAACCGTGTTTGCGGGACTGGACTTTCCTTTTTAATGCGGACCGTGATAGTGGGAGGAGCGGACGTGAGACCATTATGGCTGGCGGTGGTGCTGGTACTGTTCGGAACGGGAATCGCGTTACCTTCCAGTGCGCACGCGGACTCGCCGCAAGCCCGCGCCATCGTGCAGGACGGCACGGTCGAGGCTGGACTCGCGGCGGGTTATCTTCAAGGGAATGACACGCTCACTGCTGTCTCCAGCAACCGCAGTGCCCTCTATGCCCTTCCACGAATTGGAATGGTTTTGACTCCGGAAGTGGGAAAGGGGTTTTTCACGGGAAATCTGGAACTTCTTCTTGAACCGCTGTACGCTCACTATTTCAAGCCCTTTGGGGCTTCCGCGGCTGGCGGTTCTCTGGTATTTAAGTACAATCTGCTTACGTTCGGGCGGTGGATGCCCTATTGGGATTTTGGACTGGGCATGTTATGGACAAACCTTGCCCCACGTATTCCAGAACAAAGCACACAATTCAATTTTGTCGTAGAGAGCGGTCCGGGCCTCCATTACTTCGCGACGGAGCAAGTCGCCCTGATGATCGGTGTGCGTTTCCATCACATCTCGAACGCCGATATTGGCGACCGCAATCGGGGGCTGAATGGAACCCTCGCCTACACCGGGATATCCGTTTTTCTGCCTCGATAAGTGGCCGAGATTCTTGACTCTCAACCGGTGCTGTGTGAAAATAGCCAAGTTGTGTAGGGTTTTCCCATCCTTAGCACGTGAAGTGCAGGACCCGATCACCATGAGGATCAGCGCATGTCCCTATTGAAGACGATTAACAGCCCAGCCGATTTGAAACGGGTGCCGGTCGAGCAACTTCCAGCACTGGCTGAGGAGATCCGCGAGCAGATCATCTCGGTGGCGTCGGCCGTCGGCGGACATCTGTCGTCCAACCTCGGCGTGGTCGAGCTCACCCTGGCGCTGCATTACCTGCTGGACACGCCCAAGGACAAGATCGTCTGGGATACCGGCAATCAAGCCTACGCCCACAAGCTTCTGACCGGCCGGCGCGAGGTTTTTCACACGCTCCGGCAGTACGGCGGGATCAGCGGCTTCTGCAAGCGCGAGGAGAGCATCTACGATACGTTCAACGCGGGCCACGCCGGAACCGGCGTCTCGGCGGCGGTCGGGATGGCGGTGGCCCGGGACCTGGCGCAGCAGCGCCATCAAGTCGTGTGCGTGGTGGGCGACGGGGCGATGACGTCCGGCATGACGTTGGAGGCCATGCAGCACGCGGGCGGTCTCCACAAGGATCTGCTGGTCATTCTCAACGACAATCAGATGTCCATCTCCAAGAACGTCGGCTCGCTCTCGGCCTATCTGAACCGCACCTTTACCGGCGAATTTGTGACCCATGTCAAGGAAGAGGCCAAGCATCTCATCCAGGCGATCCCGCGGGTGGGCAATCAGATCAGCCGGATGGCGCACCGCGCCGAGGAGCTGGCGAAAGGTTTGATCCTGCCGGGCGTCCTGTTCGAGGAACTGGGCTTCCGGTACGTCGGCCCGATCGACGGGCATAGTTTCGAGCAGTTGCTGCCGACCCTGGAGAACGTGCTCAAATTGCAGGGGCCGACGCTGTTCCACGTGATCACGAAGAAGGGGCTCGGCTACGAGCCCGCCATGAAGGACCCGGTCTGGTTCCATGCCTGCTCGGCTTTCGTGCGGGAGACGGGGCAGCCCGCCACGAAAAGCGCGAAGCCGTCCTATACCTCGGTGGCGATCAACACCCTCTGCCGGCTGGCGCGCGAAGACAAGCGCATCGTCGCGATCACGGCGGCCATGTGCGATGGCACGGGCCTGAACGCCTTCGCCAAGCAGTTCCCGGACCGCTTCTACGACGTCGGCATTGCCGAGCAGCACGCGCTGACCTTTGCCGCGGGCCTTGCGACGCAGGGCGTCCGGCCGGTGGTGGCGATGTATGCCACGTTCCTGCAG
The DNA here is from genome assembly GCA_964568195.1 of uncultured Nitrospirales bacterium. GTDB lineage: Bacteria > Nitrospirota > Nitrospiria > Nitrospirales > NS-4 > SCTG01. Next base: position 30,984 of record CAZMPH010000008.1, read on the forward strand.
CGGGCGTTCGATCAGATCGTCCACGACGTGGCGACGCAGAACCTGCCGGTCTCCATCTTCATCGACCGGGGCGGGCTGGTGGCCGAAGACGGCACGACGCACCACGGCGCGTTCGACTACGCGTTTCTCAGGCACGTGCCGAACATGGTGGTGATGGCGCCGAAGGATGAGAACGAGCTCCAGCACATGGTCAAGACGTGCCTGAGCCACGAAGGCCCGGCCTCCGTCCGATACTCCCGTGGGAGCGCGTGGGGCGTGCCCATGGACCCTGAGCCAAAGGCCTTGCCGATCGGGCAGGGCGAGCTGTTGAGGGAAGGGCATGACGTGGCCCTCGTCGCAATCGGGATCACGGTGCTGCCCGCGCTGCAGGCCGCCGAACGGCTGGCGGAGGAAGGGATCTCGGCCGCCGTCGTGAACGCCCGCTTCGTCAAGCCGCTCGATCACGCGCTGATCGCGCAGGTGGCCGGCCGGGTGAAGTGTCTCGTGACGGTGGAGGAAGGCTGCCGCATGGGCGGTTTCGGGTCCGCGGTCCTGGAATCGCTGTCGGAGCAGGGCATCGGCAACCTCCCGACGAAGGTGATCGGCCTGCCCGATCAATACATCGAGCAAGGACCACAAGATTTGCTGCGCGTGCAGTACGGGTTGACGGCGGACGGGATCTACGAAGAGGCGAAGAACTTGCTGACCAAGGCCGATCTACGGGTCGGAGAACGGTTCTGAGCATGTTCATCAAGCGGCGCAAGACGAAGCAGATTCGCGTGGGCCAGGTGCCCATCGGCGGAGGCGCGCCGGTGGTCGTCCAGTCCATGACGACGCCGGACACGGCGGACGTCAAGGCCACGGTCGAGCAGATCCATCAGCTGGAGCAGGTCGGGTGCGAGATCGTCCGGGTGACGGTGAACACGCTGGAGGCCGCGAAGGCGCTCCCGGCCATCAAGAAGCAGACTGCGGTTCCGCTCATCGCCGACATTCACTTCGATCACCGGCTGGCGCTCCAGGCCGCGGAGGTTGTGGATTGCGTGCGCATCAACCCCGGCAACATCGGGGCTTGGTGGAAGGTGGAGGAAGTGGTGAAGGCCGTGCGGGAACGGAACATCCCCCTGCGAATCGGCGTCAACGGCGGCTCGCTCGAACGGGAATTGCTGACGAAGTACGGCTACCCGACGGCCGAGGCGCTGGCGGAGTCGGCGCTCAACGCCGTGCACGCGATCGAAGACGTCGGCTTCACGAATATGAAGGTGTCGCTCAAGGCGTCGGACGTGTCCTTGATGGTGGACGCGTACCGGCTCTTCGCCCTGCAGTCGGATTACCCCGTGCACCTGGGCGTGACGGAGGCGGGCACGCTGCTGACCGGTTCCATCAAGTCGTCGATCGGCATCGGCCTGCTGCTGGCCGACGGCATCGGGGACACGATCCGCGTGTCGCTGGCGGCCGATCCGGT